>NZ_JAMKBZ010000003.1:0-300274 GCF_053772255.1 Rhodopseudomonas parapalustris
AATTGTTCACGGACGACTAGTTGGTCGACGCGCTCGGATGCAGCGCGGGACGATAGCCGGCAGCCAATACACGCAACGTCGACGGCGGCGTGATTAGCAGCGCGTCAGCCGGCAGGTGATAGGCCAGCTGATAGCCGTCGAACGACCAGAGCAGCACACGATCTCGCACGATCAGATAGCACGCCGACATCTGCCCTGCCGGCGCGTTGGCGGATGCATGCGGCCGTGCGCAGTCGCTCGCCGCCACCATCGCCCCGTCCGGCAACGCCTCCACCGCGCACGGCAGCGGATGCAGTCGCTTGGTGCGACCGTCGAGCCGCTCGCGATGCAGTGTGACGTCGATCTGTTTGGCGCTGACGCCCGCGAGCCCGTTGCCGCGCGCCCATGCGGCGGCGAAGGCGTTCGCGTCGGTGCGGCGGCAGTAGTAGCAAGGCCGGTGCCCGGCCGCGAGCGCGGTCGCCTCGTCGAGAAAGAACAGCTCGGTCCAGCTCCGTGTCGCCATGACGTCGCGGCGGCGACCGCGGAACTCGCAGGTGCAGGTGATCCAAGCCTGACTCGACCAGCGCCTATTGAGCAGCGTCCTGGTCGCCGGATCATGAATGATGCCGCGATTGCCGGTGAACATCCCACGGCTCGGCACCGCGACAATGTCGCCGAACGGGGTGACGCGGTTCTGCAGCGTCATGCTGACCTCATCAACGTCATGGCCAGAACCATCCCCGCGCACGACGCGTTCCTTCTCCCCGCGCGCGGGGAGAAGGGTGGGATGAGGGGGCGTCGCCACGCGGCCGAGCGCCTGCAATCGGATCACGGGCGATCGCAGCGAGCCACCCGAATATCTCAGGCAAGTAGAGATGCCCCCTCACCCGGATTGCTGCGCAATCCGACCTCTCCCCGCGCGCGGGGAGAGGTTACGCTGCGACGCGCCGCAGCGCCTTTCTGATCAACCGTCTCGTTCTCTCATTGGATCCCGCAAATCGACCGCAAGCTCCCTACGCCGCCCCATCCTTCAGCGGCGGCTGGAACGAAAGCCCGGTGTCCCAGGGAAAGAAGATCCAGGTGTCCTGCGACACTTCGGTGATGAAGGTATCGACCAAGGGACGGCCCTTCGGTTTGGCATAGACCGCGGCGAAATGTGCGTCGGGCAGCATCGACCGCACCATTCGCCCGGTCTTGCCGGTGTCGACCAGGTCGTCGATGATCAACAGGCCCTTGCCGGTGCCGCCGCCGAGCGTAGCGGTCTGATCGGAGACGCCCTTGAGCACCTGCAGCTCGCCCTGCTTGTCGTGCTCGTAGCTGGCGATGCAAACCGTATCGATCACCCGCAGACCGAGTTCGCGGGCGACGATCGCCGCCGGCACCAGACCGCCACGGGTGATGGCGATCACCGCGTGGAACGGTCCGAGCTCGTTGAGCCGCCAGCTCAGCGCCCGGCAGTCGCGGTGAAACTGATCCCACGACACCGGGAACGGTCGGCCCGCCCGCTGCTGTTCACTCGGTTCGCTTTGCGTCATCTATCCACTCCGACAACCTCGTCATTGCGAGCAGCCGGATCGGCAACTTAGCGCCGTCCGGACACAGGCTCCGCGAAGCAATCCAGAGCCACGGCGCTTGCGTTTGCTGCATTGCTTCGTCGCTCCGCTCCTCGCAATGACGGGAACGACTGTCTTGGGCTATTTCGCGACCTGCAGATCCGCCAGCATCTGCTTCACCGCCGCGATCGCCTGCTGCAGCTTCTCCGGATCGCGCGAGCGCACCACCAGATTGGTGTTCGGCTTGCGCTCCTCGTCGAGGAACGGATAGCTGCCGATCATCGCGTCCGGATGCGCGGCGGCGATCTCGCGCAACGGCCCGCCGATGTCGCCCTCGCGCGCGTTCGCCTTCACCGTCTCCGACAGCATCTTGACGCCTGACTTCAGCGTCGGCGCGACGATGTCCATCATCGCCTGCATGATCGACGGCACGCCGGCCATCACGATCACGTTGCCGATCTTGAATCCGGGCGCGATGATGGTCGCGCTCTGGATCAGCTCGGCGCCATCCGGAATTCGCGTCATCCTCAACCGCGCTTCGTTCAGCTCGGCTTCAGAGAAGCGTTCGCGGAACCGCGCCACCACCTCGGGATGATAATCAATCCCGACACCGAACGCCTTGGCGACACAGTCCGCGGTAATGTCGTCGTGGGTCGGCCCGATGCCGCCTGTGGTGAAGACGTAGGTGTAGCGATTGCGCAGCGCATCCAGCGCCTCGACGATCGCCGCCTCGTCGTCGGCCACCACTCGGACCTCGCGCAAATCGATCGCGATGTTGGTCAGGTATTCGGCGATGAAGCCGATGTTCTTGTCCTTGGTCCGGCCCGACAGGATCTCGTCGCCGATCACAAGAATACCCGCCGTAACGATCTCGCTCATGAATGCTTCCGTTTCCCCGCTGCGCAGTGCCCGGCAATTACCGCTATTGCCGTCTCCGTAGACGTCTGCCACTCATTTGGGCAGCAAGCCGCCCGAATTGCGGGCAACATTGTGAGCCCGCGGTCAAAAACCGTCCACTCCTTCCATATCCTGCTGGCCCGCCCCTTGCTACTGCTGTGTTCCATGCTGCACTCTCACGCAGCATCTTTGGGAATCAGACTGGTTCATGGCAGTTGCGTTCGATGAAATGAACGGCCCCGGCGGCGATGTACGCGCGGCCTATCAGGAATTGTCCCGCTGGCTCGGCGAAACACCGCCCGAAGCCCTCACCCATCGGCGCCAGGAAGCGGAACTGCTGTTCCGCAGGATCGGCATCACCTTCGCGGTGTATGGCGACGCCGAGGCGCAGGAGCGACTGATCCCGTTCGACGTCATCCCCCGAATTCTATCGGCGCGGGAATGGGCGCGGATGGAACTCGGGTTGAAGCAACGGGTGCGCGCGCTCAACATGTTCCTGCGCGACATCTATCACGGCCGCGACATCCTGCGTGCCGGCATCATTCCCGACGATCTGATCTTCCAGAACCCGGTGTTCCGTCCGGAGATGAACGGTCAGGCGGTTCCGCACGACGTCTATGTCCACATCGCCGGCATCGACATCGTCCGGGTCGACGACGAACATTTCTACGTGCTGGAGGACAACGCCCGGACCCCGTCTGGCGTGTCCTACATGCTGGAGAACCGCGAAATCATGATGCGGCTGTTTCCGGATCTGTTCGCGCGGCACCGCATCGCGCCGGTCGAACGCTATCCGGACGAACTGCTCACCGCGCTGCGCTCGGTCGCCCCGTCGCATTCATCGTCGGAGCCGACCGTCGCGCTGATGACGCCGGGCGTGTTCAACTCCGCCTATTACGAACACTCGTTCCTCGCCGACAAGCTCGGCATCGAACTGGTCGAAGGCCGCGACCTCGTCGTCAAGAACGACGAGGTATTCATGCGCACCACCGAAGGACTGAAGCGGGTCGATGTAATCTATCGCCGGGTCGACGACGACTTCATCGATCCTTTGACCTTCCGCCCGGATTCGGTGCTCGGTGTGCCCGGGTTGATGTCGGCCTATCGGGCCGGCAACGTCACGCTGGCCAACGCTGTCGGCACCGGCATCGCCGACGACAAGGCGGTGTACAGCTACATGCCGGACATCGTGAAATTCTACCTGGACGAAGAACCGATCCTGAAGAACGTCCCGACCTGGCGCTGCCGCGAGCCGAGCGACCTTGCCTACGTGCTCGACCATCTGTCCGATCTGGTGGTCAAGGAAGTTCACGGCTCCGGCGGCTACGGCATGCTGATCGGCCCCACCGCCACCAAGGCAACGATCGAGGCCTTCCGCGAGAAGCTGAAGCGCGAGCCGGAAGGCTTCATCGCCCAGCCGACGCTGGCGCTGTCGACCTGCCCGACCTGCACCGAGGCCGGACTGGCGCCGCGCCACGTCGACTTGCGCCCGTTCGTCCTCACCGGCAGCGAGCGCATCACCGTCGTCCCCGGCGGCCTGACCCGCGTCGCGCTGCAGGAAGGCTCGCTGGTGGTGAATTCCAGCCAGGGCGGCGGCACCAAGGACACCTGGGTGCTGGATGAGTAGATTCGTCGTTCACGATCAATGCGGCTGCAATTGCAGCCGGCTCCCCTCCCCCTTGCGGGGAGGGGTCGGGGGTGGGGATCCACAACGGAAGCCTCACCTCGTGTCTCCCCCCACCCCGCCCCTCCCCCGCAAGGGGGGAGGGAGAAGAAGCCGCCATGCTGTCCCGCACTGCTGAAAACCTGTTCTGGCTGTCCCGCTACGTCGAGCGCGCCGAATATCTGGCGCGGACCATCGAGGCCACGCTGCGCGTGACCGCGCTGCCGAACACCTATTCGGGCCAAGGCAACGAATGGGACTCGGCACTGCTCACCGCCGGCGTCAGCGCCAATTTCTACGAGCAGTACGACGAGGCCAACGAGGTCAACGTCGTCGAATTCCTGTCGATGTCGACCTCCAATCCGTCGTCGATCCGGAACTGCATCGAGGCGGCGCGACTGAACGCGCGCTCGGTCCGCACCGCGCTGACCGGCGTGATGTGGGACACCATCAATTCGGCCTGGATCGAACTGCAGGAAAGCTGGAGCAAGGGCGCGAAGACCCGCGAACAACTGACCCAGTTCCTGCGCTTCGTGCAGGAGACCTCGCTACGGTTCGACGGCTCGGCCTATCGCACCATGCTCCGCAACGACGCCTATTGGTTCTCGCGGCTCGGCGTGCATCTGGAGCGCGCCGACAACACTGCGCGGATTCTCGACGTCAAATATCATCTGCTGCTGCCGGAAGAAGAGCACGTCGGCGGTCCGCTCGATTACTATCAGTGGTCGTCGATCCTGCGCTCGGTGTCGGCGCTCACCGCCTATCACTGGGTGTATCGCGAGACGCTCAAACCCTGGCTGATCGCCGATCTGCTGATCCTCAACGACAGCCTGCCGCGCTCGCTGGCGTCGTGCTACGGCAATCTGGTGCGCAATCTCGACCAGATCGGCGTCGCCTACGGCCGCCAGGGTCCGGCGCAACGCCACGCCCGCGCGATCCGTAACCGGCTCGAGCATTCCAACATGGACGACATCTTCCAGCGCGGCGTCCACGAATTCATTCAAGAATTCATCGCCGACAACAGCCGGCTCGGCGAAATCGTCGCCAAGCAGTATCTTATCTGATCGAGCATAGGCGCGCGCCACCGCCCGCCCGCCGCAACCGGACTGCCGACGCCATGCGCCTGCGCATCACGCACACCACCAACTATCGCTACGAGCCGCCCGCCACCGGCGTGATCCAGGTGCTGCGGATGACGCCCGGCAGCCACGACGGCCAATACGTCGCCGACTGGCAGATCGACGTCTCCTCCGACACCCGCCTGGACATGCATTACGACGCGTTCGGCAACGTCACCCATGTGCTCACGGTCGGTGCCACCGAAGATCTCACCATCACCGCCGAAGGGCTGATCGAGACCTCCGACACCGGCGGCGTGCTGAGAGGCTCCGACGAGCGGTTTCCCCCGCAACTGTTCCTGCGCCCGACCGACCTCACCGAACTGACGCCGCCGATGCAGGCGCTGGCCCGCGAGCTGCGCGGAGATGGCAGCGGCGACACGATCGCGTTCCTGCACGCGCTGATGTCGGCGATCAACCAGCACATCACGTTCGACGACGACCCCACTCATTCCGGAACCACCGCGGCAGAAGCCTTCACCCTGCGCCGCGGCGTGTGCCAGGATTACGCGCATGTGTTCATCACCTGCGCCCGCGCCGGCGGCGTCCCGGCGCGGTTCGTCTCCGGCCATTTCCTGCGCGCCGACGGCATGGCGCAGCAGCCCGCCGGCCACGCCTGGGCCGAAGCCTATGTGCCGGGCCTCGGCTGGGTCGGGTTCGATCCGGCCAACGGCATCTGCACCACCGACGCCCACGCCCGCGTCGCAATCGGGCTCGACTATCTCGGCGCCGCGCCGGTGCGCGGCACTCGCTACGGCGGCGGCGTCGAGACCCTGACGGTGTCGGTCAAGGTCGATCAGGCCGGCCGGCAGTTTCAGTCGCAGTAGCCGCACCTTTTCGGGGGCTGGACGGCCGGCACGGATGGGCTAGTGTCCCGCGGCCGATCGGCGCTCCGCGCCGTCGTATTTCCTTTCAGACCTGTGCGTTCGAGGACGAGATGACCTATTGCTGTGGAGTTCTGGTGCGCGAAGGCCTGGTGATGGTCGCCGACACCCGGACCAATGCCGGCCTCGACAACATCTCGACCTTCCGCAAGCTGCACGTCTTCAGCAAGCCGGGCGATCGCATCCTGGCGGTGGCCAGCGCCGGCAATCTGTCGATCAGCCAGTCAGTGCTGTCGACCCTGACCGAGGGGCTGGAGAACGCCGAGACCGGCGAGCGCGAGACCCTGATCGGCGCCTCCAGCATGTTTCAGGCGGCGCAACTGATCGGCCGCGTCATCCGCCACGTCAACGCCACCGAGGCGCAGGCGCTGAAGGCCGAAGAGATCAACTACGAGGTGTCGTTCCTGTTCGGCGGCCAGATCAAGGGCGAGCGAATGCGGCTGTTCATGATCTATCCGGCCGGCAATTTCATCGAATGCACCATCGACACGCCATATTTGCAGATCGGCGAGCACAAATACGGCAAGCCGGTGCTGGACCGCGCCATCACCTTCGACGTCGAGCTATACGAGGCGCTGAAGACCAGCCTGATCTCGATGGATTCGACGATGCGCTCCAATCTCGGCGTCGGCCTGCCGATCGACGTGCTGGTGGTGCGGACCGACGTCTGCGAAGCCGACCTCAACCACCGCATCGAGGCCGGCGAACCCTACTTCCACGACCTCCGCTCGCGCTGGTCCGCCGCGCTGCGAGCCGCCCACAAGAACATCCCGCGCCCGCCCTACAAGGAGCAGGCGTGAGTCTGAATCCGACATTCCGGCGCGCGCAGGACACATCACGGAATGACTGTCGCGACGGCATTGTAGTCCCATTTTTAGCCCCATGACTGCCACAGCCTCCTTCTGGCGCCCGATGACGGCCGCCGACCTCCCCGCCGTCAACGCCATCGCCGCGGTGGTGCACGCGGCCTATCCTGAAGACGCTGCGGTGTTCACCGAGCGGTTGGCGCTGTATCCGGACGGTTGCCTCGTGCTCGAGAACGCGGACGGCCCCGCCGGCTATCTCATCAGTCATCCCTGGCACCTGATGCAGCCGCCTGCGCTGAATGCGCTGCTCGGCAGCGTGCCTCGGCCGGCATCGACCTATTACCTGCACGACATCGCGCTGCTGCCGCAGGCGCGCGGCGGCGGCGCGGCGGGCGCCGCGCTAGCGATATTGTTCGATCACGCCGCGGCTGTCGCGGACAACGTCTCACTCGTCGCGGTCGGCGGAACGGTGCCATTCTGGGGCCACTACCGCTTCGCGCCCAACAACACCCCCAGCCTCGCACGCAAACTTCAGAGCTACGGCACAGACGCCAACTATATGATCCGCCCGCTGATCGCGCCTCACGCTACCGGCTCGGCCATCTCGCCGGAGTGAGAGGCATTGCAAACGACAGAGCGGACAGGATGCCGCAGTAGGCTCGCGCGTTTCTGAGCTACAATGAGTTCCAAATTGATCGACGGTCCGTCGGCAGAACAGCCTCCCCCTCGTCACGGTCAGGTTAACTGTGTCTGCTGTTCCCCCTGCGGCGTAACTCACACGACGGCACCTCGATGCTAGGTTGCCCGTCATCCATACGGCACGCTTGCTTGCGTGTGGGCCGAGAGACGAAGGACGAGAGATGACGAGCAAGCCCGGCGCGACGGGGGCCCAGGACACACGCCTTGAGATTGTGCGGACCACCGAACGCCTGCAGGAAGTCGGCGGCGCCTGGGAAACACTATGGGAGCAAACCGGCGCTCTGGTGTTCCAAAGCCACGCATGGGTCGCAGCGTGGTGGGACGCTGTACCGGACCCGCATCGGCGCGGACTGGTGATCGTGCTAGCCTGGTCCGGGGACACGCTTGATGCGGTGATGCCGCTCGCGACCTGCCGGCTCCACGGCATCCGCGTGCTCGAATGGGCCGCAAAGGATTATTCCGATTATTGCGACGTGCTGCTGCGGCCCGGCGTCGACCCGGCGCTGGCCGTGCGGATGTGGGATTACGTCAACGCGCAAGGCGGCTTCGACACCGCGTATCTGCCCCATCTTTTGCCAACAGCAGCCGCGATCACGCTGACACGTCGCACGACGGGCGGCGGCCTCGCGCTGCGTCGGCATCACCGGCAGGCCACCAGCCTACGCGTCGTCGGCCCGTGGGATAACGGCCAGGCCTGGTTCGACTCGCAATCGGGCAACGCCCGCCGCAACTACCGCCGCGCGCTGAAGAGCCTGTCCGAAGGCGCCAAGGTGGAATTCCGCCGGCTCGAGCCCGGCGAGCAGCTCGGGCCGGCGCTGCAGCGCTGCGCCGAGCTGAAGCGTGCATGGTGCGCGCGCAACGGGCTGATTGCGCCACTGTTCGACGAAGGCTCGCCGATGCTGCCGGCGCTGGCGAAGGTGCTCGCCGACAAGAACCTGCTCCACGTCTTCGTGCTCGAGCGCGACGGCATCATCGTGGCGATGACCATCAACCTGGTGCAGCACGACACCATGATGGCCTATGTCACAACTTACGACTCCGCCTTCGAGCGCTGTTCGCCCGGATACATCCTGTTGTTCGACTACATCCGATGGTCGATCGATCACGGCGCCACCAGCATCGATTTTCTGTGCGGCGACGAGGACTACAAATATCGCTTCGCCAATCAGCAGGTGACGCTGGCCTCGTTCGTCGGCGGCCGCACCCTGCTGGGCAAGGTGGCGCTGCAATCCGACCGGGCCTGGCACGCCGTCGAGACCTATCGCAGCCGACGTCAGCGCCCCGCTTCGAAAGCGGTGCCGCAGGCGAGCGGCGAACGCGCCGGCACCGAAGCGGTCGCCGAACGCTGACCGCGTCGGCTTGTTGCGGCCGCGGACTGGCTTTACGGTACGCGCCTCATCGCAACGATAGAACACTTCGGGGAGACGCCGATGTCCGCCACCAAGATCGCAATTGTCACCGGTGCCGGCACCGGCGTCGGCCGCGCCGCCGCGCTGGCGCTGATGCAGACCGGCTTCACCGTGGTGCTCGCGGGCCGGCGGCTGGAGCTGCTGCAGGAGACCCAGAAGCTCGGCGAAGGCATCGGCCACAGCCTGCCGGTGCAGGCCGACATGGCCGATCCCACCTCGATCGCCGCCCTGTTCGACACCACCGTGAAGCGCTATGGCCGGCTCGATGTGCTGTTCAACAACGCCGGGATCGGCGCGCCGCCGGTGCCGTTCGAGGATCTGCCGCTGGCGCAATGGCAGGCGGTGGTGACGACCAACCTCACCGCACCGTTCCTGTGCACCCAGCACGCGTTCCGGATCATGAAGGATCAGACCCCGCGCGGCGGTCGCATCATCAATAACGGCTCGATCTCGGCACACGCGCCCCGGCCGTTTTCGTCGGCCTACACTGCGACCAAGCACGCCATCAGCGGGCTGACCAAGGCCAGCAATCTCGACGGCCGCGCCTACGACATCGCGGTCGGCCAGATCGACATCGGCAACGCCGCCACCCCGATGACGGACCGCATGGTCGAGGGTCCCGGCGTGCTGCAGCCGGACGGATCGGTCAAGCACGAGCCGCGGATGGACGCGAAGGCGGTCGGCGATGCGGTGGCTTACATGGCCGGCCTGCCGCTCGACGCCAACGTGCTTTTCATGACGGTGATGGCGACCAAAATGCCGTTCGTCGGCCGCGGCTGAGCTGCCTGCGAGCGGCGATCACCAACTGATCACATAGCTGCCGGTGTAAGGACCGCCGCCGGCCACGACGTTGCTGGTGCCGGTGAGCTGCTGCAGCGCCGGGATGTTCGCCGTCGTCTTGGTGCCGGAGCCACTCCATCCGATACCGTCGAACCTGACGTTGAACTCGTTGGTGGTCTTCACCAGCGTGGGATCGTCGATCCCGGTGATCTTGATCCGGCCCTGTTGCGCGGCCTCGAGTTCGGCCTCGGACTTTGCGATCACGTCCTTCCAGCCGTCGCTTTCCGGCAGCGTGCCGTTGGCAAGGCCGTCCTTCATCCGCGCGATCATCTCAGGATAGCCGTCCACCACGTTCTTGACGTGGCTGGCGAGCGCGTCATCGAGCATCTTCGGCTGGGCGCCGTAGAGGCTCTGCAGGCCTTCGACGACATGATAGATGTTTTGCTCGGCACTACTCAGCGTCGACGGATCGAAGTCCTTGGGCAACGGCAGTTGCGCGATCTTGCCGTCGCGCACCAGCGTGCGGACCTGATCGTCGACCACGCCTCTGGCGGCATTCGCGAACGTGCTCGACGACGCCATGGCTTTGATCAGCGCCACCGTTCCGGAGGCGCCGGACAGCACGCCGGACGCGGTGTAGGTCGACAGATTGGAAGCGGAGCCCGAGGTATTCAACCCGCCAAAGCTCGCGCCGCCCAAAGACTGGCCGGTGCCTTTGGCGGTCGCGGATGCCGAACGTGACAGCAATTGCAGAACCGCAATATCATTCTGGTAAGAGACTGCACTTCCGATCCGCATGGAAGCCCCCTTCATAATATGGTGGATCGTTGCACCCAGCGGGTTAATGAATTGATAAGGATATGGGCAACGGGAACCTCATTTCGGGGGTGAGGATGCGGGCATCGTTCAACACCGTTCGACAACTGGGGCTACTCGGCCTGCTGGCCGGCATTGCGCTGGTCGCAGGCGTCGCGCCACCGCGGGCCGACGACACCGCCGAGACGTTGCACGTTACGGTCGGCGGCGAGGCCAGCTTCAGCCTGAAGGAGACTCCCTCGACCGGCTACCGCTGGCATCTCGACACTCGGGCCAGCCGCAATCTCAACCTGATCGAGATTTCCGACGCCGGCTATAGCCGGGGCGGCGGCGACGTCGTCCACCAGCCGATGGTCGGCGTCCCCGGCACCCGGTCGTTCCGCATCATCGCGCGTAAACAAGGCAGCGCCACCGCGGTATTCGATTACGTGCGGGACTGGGAGAACCAGGCGCCGGCGCAGCGCCACACCGTCACGGTCGAGATCGCGCCGCACTGACCCGCAGCTACTCTCCTCCGATACGGATGAACCCCGCCACCTGCGAGTTGCTGCGCAGCTCGGCGAGGTCGTCCGCCGTCGGCAGTTGCGGCCGGTCACGCGTGACGTTGACGACGCAGAGAAAGCCGAGGCAGTCGCCGCGGTTGGCGCGGAACTGATGCCAGGTCATCGGCGGGATGAACACCAGATCGCCCTGCGCGACGTCGCTGATCGTCTCACCGACCAGGCACTGCCCGCGGCCGCGATGGATCATCACCGCATGCACATGGGCGTGACGCTCCAGCGTCGAGTAACCGCCCTCGTCCACTTCGAAGTAGCGCCATTCACAGGCAAGGTTCGGATCGGCGAACAGCAATTGCCGCGAGACGTCCTGAAACGGCGCCTCGGCGGTCTGCTTGTACGGCATCATCGCAACGCCGTCCCAGCGGCCCGGTGCGGTCTGCGCGCGCACGCCTGGGCGCTCGGCTGCGTTCGAATGAGGTGCGGCTGAATTGTTATCGCCCATGGCTTGCCACTTCCGCGTTGAATCGCGCCGCCTGCTCGGTCAGTTGCTCGCCGGCCGCCAGCAGGCTGCCGCCGATCAGCAGCATCACGTCTGAGCCATAGAATGCCAGCAGTTCTTTGATGCGATCAATCGCGATGCCGCCGGCCGGCACCGGCAGGCAAGGCTTCAAATCGTACCAGTCGCGCCGCGCGGCATCCGCCAGCGCGCGGCAGGTCTCCGACGTATAGGCGAACCGGCCGCCGTGATGCGGGAAGATGGTCGCGTCGGCGCCAAGCAGCCGGAACAGCTTGCCGAGCAGCAGAGCGGGCGCGATCCGCTGCGCCCCGGCGAGCGACGGATGCGCCAGCACGATCAACCCCTCGGCCTCCTTGGCGATCAGGTGGAAATTGGCGAGCCCGACGATCATCGGCATCAGCATCACGGCCGACAGCTCTTCGCGACGAACGATGTCGAGCTGCCGCCGCATGTCGTCGAGCGAGCCGGAAACGTGCGGCGCATACAGCGTGGCGGCGCTGCGAACGGAGCAAGCCTCACGCACCGCGCGGGCCACCGCCGGGATCCGCGCAGCGAAAGGGCTGAACGCCTGGTCGGCGATGCCGTGGTCGTCCTTGATCAGATCGATGCCGCCGAGCGCCAGCCGATGCGCCAGCGCTGCCAGCGCCTCCGGCGCCAGCCCCTGCGGTTTCAGCGCCGAGGCGGTGAGCGCCCGCCGCGGCGCACCGAGCTTGGCGCGGATGCCGGGGATGCCGAGCCTCGGCCCACCAAACGCGGCCGGATAGGCCGGCGGCAACTCGGCATCGGCGAGCATCACGTCGGGCTGAATCGAACTGTTGCCGAACAGCATGTTGAAAAGCTGCCCTGGTTCCGCCGGCGCAGTCGCACTCGCCAGACTGATCCGCACCGCAAACCGCGCGTCCCCGATCGGCACGATCGCTTCGACCCGGCCGACGATGTCATCGCGGATGCGCTGCTCCGTCACCGCCGCCAGCGGGCACTCGACACTCTGCTCGATCGCCAGCGCTTCGGCGCGCGCGGCGATCTCCGCCGGCGGCGCGCCGACATGGTAGGTGACGACGATCCGTTCGCTCATCCGCGCTCCAAGGCCACAAAGGCTGCGACATCCGAGGTGTTGCGCCTTTCTAGCACAACCCGTTCGGGTCGTAGTGTCGCCAGGCGCCACGTCGCCGCGATGACGGCCGCACGCTGGCGTCCCGCGCTTTAGTCGACTTGCCAGCGCGCCCTGCCCTGGCCTACCCATCGGCTTCGGCTCGGGGGACGACATGCTGCAATTGCAATCCGGATTCGGCGTGTTCGCGCTGCTGATGATCGCGTGGGCGTTCGGCGAACATCGGGACCGTGTCTCGGTGCGGCAAGTCGCGATCGGCCTTGCCGTCACGTTGGCCACCGCAGCCGCAATGTTGAAGCTGCCCGGCGCGGTCCATCTCTTCGGGGGAATCAACGACGCAGTTGGGGTGATCGCGGCGGCGAGCCGCGCCGGCACCTCGTTCGCGTTCGGTTACCTCGGCGGCGCTCCCGCGCCGTTCGACGTCAAGGCGCCCGGCGCCGATTTCATCCTCGCGTTTCAGGCACTGCCGGTGGTGCTGGTGATGAGCGTCCTTACCACGCTGCTGTTCTACTGGCGGATCCTGCCGCCGGTGGTGCGCGGCATGGCGTGGCTGCTCGAGCGCACGCTCGGCGTCGGCGGCGCGGTCGGGCTCTCGACCGCGGCCAACGTGTTTCTCGGCATGGTCGAAGCACCGCTATTTATCCGCCCGTATCTCGCGCAGCTCACCCGCAGCGAACTTTTCCTGGTGATGACCGGCGGCATGGCCGGCATCGCCGGCACCGTGCTGGTGCTGTATGCCACGCTGCTCGCGCCGATCCTGCCGGATGCCGCCGCGCATTTTGTCATCGCTTCGGTGCTCGGCGCGCCGGCCGCGATCCTGGTGAGCCTGATCATGGTGCCGGAAACCGAGCCGCGCGCCACCGGCGGAGAACTCGCCGATCCCGGCCAGATCGCCGTCAGCAGCATGGACGCCATCGTCAAGGGCACCACAGCAGGGCTCGACCTGCTGCTCAACATCATCGCGATGCTGATCGTGCTGGTGGCGCTGGTGTATCTCGCCAACGCGGCGCTCGGCCTGCTGCCGCATCTCGGCGGCGAGGCCATCACGCTGCAGCGGATGCTCGGCTACCTGATGGCCCCGGTGTGCTGGCTGCTCGGCCTGCCGTGGCACCAGGCGGTCACAGCCGGTTCGCTGATGGGGATCAAGACCGTGCTCAACGAGCTGATCGCCTATGTCGAGCTGGCGAAACTGCCGGAGGGTGCGCTCGACCCGCGCTCGAAGCTGATCATGCTGTACGCAATGTGCGGCTTCGCCAATTTCGGCAGCCTCGGCATTATGCTCGGCGGCCTGACCGCAATGGCCCCGCAGCGCCGCGAAGAAATCGCCGCGCTCGGTCTGAGGTCGATCGTCTCCGGCACGATTACCACCTGCCTGATGGGGGCGGTCGTCGGGGTGATGACGTGAGCCACCAAATCCCACCGCCCGGCAAACATCGCCCCTGACACCCAGATCCAATCCGGCGGCAGCTTCGGCAATATTTGGAAGCAGTATCTTGCGAATCGAGTTCCACTGGCTCATCCGCATCCGCCAATTATGCGCGAACTGACTGCGATCGATCTTTTGATCTGAACTTCTGGAAACACTCCGATCGGCATCGTTCGAATAGATTCGTCGCCCAGAGAGAACCGCAATCGTCTCTGGAGACATGTTTGCCGTCCCATTCCTTGCGCGACCGCGCGGCCGCGCCGACGCTACCCATCCTGCTCGCGGCCCTGGCCGCCTGGCTTGCCGCCGCCGCTGTCGCCTTTCGCTCCAGCCTGCTGACGTCGTTCGCGCTGGTATTCGGCAATGGCGGCGACGGCCGGCTGATAGCATATCTGCACGAACACCTGTTCGCCGCGTTGATGGGACGCA
This sequence comes from Rhodopseudomonas parapalustris, assembly GCF_053772255.1. Taxonomy (NCBI): domain Bacteria; kingdom Pseudomonadati; phylum Pseudomonadota; class Alphaproteobacteria; order Hyphomicrobiales; family Nitrobacteraceae; genus Rhodopseudomonas; species Rhodopseudomonas parapalustris. The sequence goes on from NZ_JAMKBZ010000003.1 coordinate 14,588, forward strand.
CCGAACTGCTGTCGCCGGCATTCTATTTTCCTCAGCCGAACGTCCTCGGTTACACCGATGCGTTTCTGCTCGACGCCCTGCCCTATGCGGGACTCCGCGCACTCGGACTCGATCCATTTCTCACCTCGCAGTTTCTCGCCATCGCGTTGTCGCTGTGCTGCTTCACGGCGAGCTTCATGATTGGGCTCCGCTACCTGCGGCTCAGGCCAACGTTCGCGATCTGCGCTGCAGTGCTGGCGACCTTCCCCAGCAATCTGATGTTCAAGACCGCGGAGGCGCACCCGAATTTCTTTGCGCTGTACTACGTCCCCTGCCTGGTGCTGCTGGCACTGTGGGCGGTCGAGGATTTCCCGCGCTGGACCAAATGGTCGCTGCTGCGTGCCGGCGGCTTCGGGCTCGGCTACGGCCTGCTGTTCGCGACCTCGTTCTACGTCGCCTGGCTGTTCGCTCTGACGCTGCTGTTCGGGCTCGGCACCATCGCGGTGCTCCGTGGCCGCGAGGCGATCGCGCTGCTCCGGCGACATCCCGGTTCCTGCGCAGCGCTGATCGGCGCGGCGATCACAGGCTTTGCGATCGGGGCAATACCGGTGCTGGCGATCTATCTGCCGGCCCTGCACCAGCAGGCCGGGCGATCGTTCCGCGACTATGTCAGCTTTGCACCGTTTCCGACCGACTTGATCAACGTCGGCCTCCGCAATTTGACGTGGGGCTGGCTGGTCGAGCGGCTGATCGGCGATGCCCAGCACGAGCGCGCATTGGCCGTCACGCCGCTCATGACTGCAGCGCTGGTGATCCTGCTGCTGCGGCTGCGCCGTGCCGCGCCGGCGCGCCCGATGCCCTGGCAGCTCCTGTTCGCGAGCGTCTGCGTCGCGGTGTGGGGATTGTCGTGGCTAGTGACGCTGCGGGTCGGGACGTTCAGCGCGTTCTGGCTGCCCTATCATCTGGTGCCGGGCGCCGTGGCGATCCGCGCCGGCGCCCGCATCCAGCTGCTGGTCAATCTATGGGTGGTCGCCGGGCTGGTGGTACTGCTGCAATATTGGCTCGACTGCGCCCCACGCGCCGCCGGCACCCGGCGCAAGCTGATCGCCGGCGTGGTCGCGGCGCTGTGCATGATCGAGCAGATCAACCTGCAGCCCGCCGGCCTGGCGCGCCGCGACGAGCTCGCGCGGCTGGCTTCAGTCCCGGCTGCGCCGCCGCAGTGCCGCGCGTTCATGGTCGATGCCGGCACGCCATCCGACGGCAAGCAGTGGGACGCGATGTGGATCTCCGCCAAGCTCGGCCTGCCGACGCTGAACGGCGACTCCGGCTGGGCGCCGCCCGGATGGCGGCTGAACGATCCGACGATCGATTACGACGAAGCGGTGCGGCTCTGGATCGCCAAAACGAACCTCGACGTGCCGCTTTGCCGCTACGACCGCGCCGCGCGGCAATGGTCCGTTTATTCGCCTTTGCCAGCCGACGATCTGACCGCCGACCGGCACTAAAGGCACCAAGGGATTAGTGCAGTCTGAAGACGCCGTCGACCGCGCGCAGTTCGGCCGGCTTGATCAGCTTGGAGTGCGCGACGGTGACGGCGAACAGCGGCCCTTCCAGCTTTGTCTTCCAGAAGCTGAGAAAGTCGTTCAGGGCGGGGAAATCGGGCGCCAGATCGTAATTCTGCCAAGTGTAGCTCTGCAGCAGCCATTGCCGGTCGGGGCGGCGATAAAGAATCTCGGCCGTCGTCAGACCGTAGCCGAGCACCTGCTTCCTGAAGTCTTCAGAAACTGCACCTCGTTCGACCATAAATCCTCCTTCCCGAACCAGCCATTCCGCAACAGTGGCGACCGGGATTGCGTGGGAATGCCGTCCTTCCGTCTGTTGTCCCCGCGGTGGCCGGTTCCGGTCTCCACTTGCCGGCCAACGCGCAACTGAAAATGTGACGCAACCGGGCTGGGCATCTCAAGTGCAAAATCGACGGCAAATGCAGAAAAAGTCAGCGTTGGCAGCGACTTAAAGTAAGTGCTAACAGACCTTCGCGGAAGCTGGCGCGAAGCAAGGCTTGATCCTTGCCGCATCCTCGTTCACGGTGATTGGCAGATGTTCCGTGCGAGTGCTAAAAATTTCGCGCGCAGCCCTTGTCTCCCCAAAATCCCTCGCTTATCTCGTCGGTGTCGCGCTGGCACTCTTCGCCCGCGACTGCCAATTTTCGATTTTCTGAGACAATTCAGAAACTTAGGAGGACTTGCATGAACTTCCGTCCGCTTCACGACCGCGTCGTGGTCAAGCGCATCGACGCCGAAGAGAAGACCGCTGGCGGTATCATCATTCCTGACACGGCCAAGGAAAAGCCCTCGCAGGGCGAAGTCGTCGCCGTCGGCCCGGGTGGCCGCGACGAAGCCGGCAAGCTGATCCCGATCGACCTGAAGGTCGGCGACCGCGTGCTGTTCGGCAAGTGGAGCGGCACCGAGGTCAAGATCGACGGCAAAGAGCTGCTGATCATGAAGGAAAGCGACATCATGGGCGTCATCACCGACGCCGCCGCCAAGAAGAAGGCGGCCTGACGCTACGCACCGACCTCACCCTGAGGAGCCGGCGCAGCCGGCGTCTCGAAGGGTGAGCCACGCAAACTCCAGACAGCTCATCCTTCGAGACGCCGCTTTGCCATTCGGCGGGACCGGCTCCTCAGGATGAGGCCCAACTCCAACATTCAGGGAAACCTCATATGTCCGCTAAAGAAGTCAAATTCGGCGTCGACGCCCGCGACCGCATGCTGCGCGGCGTGGACATTCTCGCCAATGCCGTGAAGGTCACGCTCGGCCCGAAGGGCCGCAACGTCGTCCTCGACAAGTCGTTCGGCGCTCCGCGCATCACCAAGGACGGCGTCACCGTCGCCAAGGACATCGAGCTCGACGACAAGTTCGAGAACATGGGCGCGCAGATGGTGCGCGAAGTCGCCTCGAAGTCGGCCGACGCCGCGGGTGACGGCACGACCACCGCGACCGTGCTGGCCCAGGCGATCGTCCGCGAAGGCGCCAAGGCGGTTGCCGCCGGCATGAACCCGATGGATCTGAAGCGCGGCATCGACTTGGCGGTGGAAGCCGTGGTCGCCGACCTCGTCAAGAACTCCAAGAAGGTCACCTCGAACGACGAGATCGCCCAGGTCGGCACCATCTCGGCCAACGGCGATGCCGAGATCGGCAAGTTCCTCGCCGACGCGATGAAGAAGGTCGGCAACGAGGGTGTCATCACCGTCGAGGAAGCCAAGTCGCTGGAAACCGAACTCGACGTCGTCGAGGGCATGCAGTTCGACCGCGGCTACATCTCGCCGTACTTCGTCACCAACGCCGACAAGATGCGCGTTGAAATGGATGACGCCTACATCCTGATCAACGAGAAGAAGCTGTCGTCGCTGAACGAACTGCTGCCGCTGCTCGAAGCCGTGGTGCAGACCGGCAAGCCGCTGGTAATCGTCGCCGAGGACGTCGAAGGCGAAGCGCTGGCGACCCTCGTCGTCAACCGCCTGCGCGGCGGCCTCAAGGTCGCGGCCGTCAAGGCTCCGGGCTTCGGCGATCGCCGCAAGGCCATGCTGCAGGACATCGCGATCCTGACCGGCGGCCAGGCGATTTCGGAAGACCTCGGCATCAAGCTCGAAAACGTCACCCTGCAGATGCTGGGTCGCGCCAAGAAGGTGATGATCGACAAGGAAAACACCACGATCGTCAACGGCGCCGGCAAGAAGGCCGACATCGAAGCCCGCGTCGCGCAGATCAAGGCGCAGATCGAGGAAACCACCTCGGACTACGACCGCGAGAAGCTGCAGGAGCGTCTGGCCAAGCTCGCCGGCGGCGTCGCGGTGATCCGCGTCGGCGGCGCGACCGAGGTCGAGGTGAAGGAGCGCAAGGATCGCGTTGACGACGCGATGCACGCCACCCGCGCCGCGGTCGAGGAAGGCATCGTGCCGGGCGGCGGCGTCGCGCTGCTGCGCGCCTCCGAGCAGCTCAGGGGCCTCAAGACCAAGAACGACGACCAGAAGACCGGCGTCGAGATCGTGCGTCGCGCCCTCTCCGCCCCGGCCCGCCAGATCGCCATCAACGCCGGCGAAGACGGCTCGGTGATCGTCGGCAAGGTGCTCGAGAAGGAGCAGTACAACTTCGGCTTCGACTCGCAGTCGGGCGAATACGGCGACCTGGTCAAGAAGGGCATCATCGACCCGACCAAGGTGGTCCGCACCGCGATCCAGAACGCCGCCTCGGTGGCCGCGCTCTTGATCACCACCGAAGCGATGATCGCCGAACTGCCGAAGAAGAACGCCGGCCCCGCAATGCCTCCGGGCGGCGGCATGGGCGGCATGGACTTCTAAGTTCAGCTATCCTCGCAAAGACAACGAAGCCCGGCGGCAACGCCGGGCTTTTTGTTGAACGATGCGAAAGCGGAGTGAGGCGGTGACCAAGGTCCGCCGCAGATATCTTGTGAGCGTCGGGTTGCTGCAACGACACGGCGCGCCGCATTCCCCGACAAGTCACTCGAATGCGATCACCGTAGTGACAACAGCGCCTCGAGCGCTGCTCGCCAGGCGCTCAGTCGAATACGAGGCGATGTTTGGAGCGCGCGCTCGAACGGCAAGGCGCAGATCGAGGATCTATTTCGATGGGATAGGCCGTGGCGGCTCGTGTAGCATGAAGGCGTCGACATCCCCCGGCACAGCGGGATACAGCGTCGCCACCAGCGGATCGTGCCCGGGGACGATTCTGTCGATCTCGCCGGCCAGCCGCTTCAGCTTGAGCCACCCTTCGCACATATCCCCGACATTGCTGACGATCGGGAATGGATTCCCCTTGAGGAAATTGTCGTAGAAATGCGCAGCGTCCGACGCGAGCACGACGGGACCACGCGACGTCTCGACGCGCACCACCTGCAGCCCGTTGGAATGGCCGCCGATCAGATGAAGGCTGATACCCGGGGCCAGTTCATCGTCGCCGTCGTGAAACACGACGCGTCCGCCATAGACGTGCCGCACCAGTGCGGTGACGTCGTTCACCGAGAACGGATGCCGCAGGGCATGATGGCACATGCAGCGCCCGGTGGCGTAGGCGACCTCGCGATCCTGGACGTGGAAGCGTGCGTTGGGAAAGCTGTCGAGGCTGCCGGCGTGATCGTAGTGCAGATGCGTGACGACGATATCCTCGATCGCCAGCGGGTCGATCCCGAACCGGCGCAGCGCATCGACCGGGTCGATGGTGAGCGTGCGGCTGCGTTCCTTGGCGGCGACTTCGCCGAATCCGGTGTCGACCAGGATCACCCTTCCCTCGCCGCGGATCACCCAGATGAAGTAATCGAGGTCGCTCGCCGTCTCATGCGGATCGGGAAACATGAAATTCTGATGCGGCTGTCGATTGCGCATGGTCGCGTAGCGTAGCGCGAAGACTTCATAGCGCGCGTCCGTGCCGCTGGACGGAACGGCCGTCGCGCTGAACCGGTTGACCATGGGCTCCTCCTTCCATGCGACCGCTCATTGCCGGCGATCGTGCTCTTGGACATCCGATACCCCGCCCGGGGCACCCGCGCCAGCCAGTCGGCCGTTCAATCGCCGCCGAGGCCAAGACGGTTCGGCAGCCGCTTCTCGATATTGAACTTCAGCAGCGCGGCCGCGCGAAACACGCCGTGAGCGAACTTGCCGTAGGGCAGAGTCAAAAACAACGCGAGCACGGTGCCGAGATGAATGGCGAGCCACAGCGCCATCCATTGGGTGTCGCGCAACAGCAGCAGCGCGAAGCCGGTGGCACTGACCAGAAGCAGCAGCGCGATGAATCCACGGTCGAGCGTCTGCTGCGATGCCTCCCTGTGCTGCGGATCGCGGCGCAGGTTGAGCCACAACAACCCGGCCGGCCCGACGATCAGACCGAGGCCGCCGATCGACCCCAGCACCACCGGCGCACTGAGCAGGCCGTAAGGCGCATGCAGACCGAATCCATAGTGATACAGCGATGCGACGCAGGTGGCGGCGAAACACACCAGGAAGCCGTACATCGTGAGCTGATGGAATCGCCGCCGCCACAGCGTAAAGCGGTCGCTCTCCTCGTTGCAGCCGTCGCCGTGGCCGCCGCCGAGATAGCGCATCCGCGCCACGTCGGACAAAGCCTCCGCTGCGGCAGGCAGCCGTGCGCGCGCCGCCTCGGCCGTGTCGTCGTCCCGCGCCGGCGAGACCTCCCGCCAGAAACGCGTCACGCCGATCCCCAGCGCGAGCACCGCATAGAAGAACGCGACGCTGAACAGCACGGCCAGCAGATTGTGCGGAAACACCGCGTAGAAGTTGCCGGCGAGCGGGGCGTGCGTCAGGCCGCCGGTCATCATCGCGGCCAGAGCCAGGAACAGCGAAAGTCCGCCGGCCAGCGCCAGCGCGACCGTCAGGCCGGCCCGATCGTACAGACGGCCGAACGTCCGTGGCCACGCGTAGTCCTTGTAGGTACGTACCCGCACCCGCGCCATCGCCTGCGGGACGCTGACGGCGAATTCGTGCGGCGGCGCGTATTGGCAGGCGTGGAGGCACGCCCCGCAATTGTGGCACAGATTAGCTAGGTAGTGCGTATCGGCCCGGTCGAAGGCGAGCCGCCGCGTCATCGCCGGAAACACCGCGCAAAATCCTTCGCAGTAGCGGCAGGCGTTGCAGATCTGCATGACGCGCGCGATCTCGGCCTCGTCGGCGCCGAGCGCGCTGGTCAGGCTGACGGCTTCGCAGGCGCCAGTCTCCTGCGGCGGCGAGGCGGGTTCAGCGACCGGCCGCATAGCGAAACTCCTCGTCAAAGGTCGGATGCGCAAAACCGGTGGATTGCGCGGCGTTGACGCCGGCAATACGGCCAAACGCCGTACCGATGCTCATGCCGACGCCGGCCGTGTAGCCCTGGCCGAGCACATTGCCGGCGACCATCTCGCCGGCGGCGAACAGGTTGTCGCTCGGCACACCGGCGAAACGGACGGCGGCGGTGGCATCGGTCTTCATCCCGAGATAGGTGAAGGTGATGCCGGGGCGTAGCGGGTAGGCATAGAACGGCGGTGTATCGATCGGCCGTGCCCAATGAGTCTTGGCCGGCGCGACGCCTTCGGTCTGGCAATCGTCGAGCGCGGTGTGGTCGAATGTGCCGGGGCGGCAGGCGGCGTTGTATGTCGACAACGTTTCGGTGAATGCCGCCGGATCGAGCCCGATCCGCTCGGCGAGCTCCTGCAGCGTGTCCGCCTGCGTGCCTTCGAACACCGGCGGCATGAAACGGCCGATCGCCTTGTGGTCGATCACCGACCACGCGATCTGGCCGGGCTGCTGCGCCACCAGCCGGCCCCAGATCGCGTAGCGCTTCGGCCAGAAGTCTTCGCCCTCGTCGTAGAACCGCTTCGCGTCCCGATTGACGACGACGCCGAGCGAGACGCAGTCGATGCGAGTGCAGATGCCGCCGTCGTAGAGCGGCGCCCGCGCGTCGATCGCGACGCAATGCGCCTGGGTCGGGTCGCCGATCGAATCCGCCCCCGCGTCGATCATGAACTTCAGCAGCACGCCCTGATTGAAGCGCGTGCCGCGGATCAGGAAGTTCTCCGCCGGCCACTCCCCGCGGTCGTTCTGCCCCCAGGCCTCGCGCTGCCATTCCAGATTGGATTCGAAGCCGCCGCAGGCGAGCACGCAGCTCTTGGCCGCGATCCGCTCGCCACCGGCGGTGATCGCCGCGACAAAGCGGCCGTCCTTCAGATCGAGGCGCTGCACCGGCGTGTCGTAGCGGACCGTCACGCCGAGCGTCTCGGCGCTGCGGTAATAGGCGTTCACCAGCGCCTTGCCGCCCCCCATGAAGAACGCATTGGTCCGCGCGACGTGCAGCGCACCGGACAGGGGCGGCTGAAACCGGACGCCGTGACCCTGCATCCACGGCCGACAGCGCGACGAGTGCCGGATCACCAGCCGAGCCAGCGTCTCGTCCGTCAGTCCGCCGGTGACCTTGCGCAGATCCTGCCAGAACTCCTCTTCCGGATAGGCGTCGACCAGCACGTCCTGCGGCGCGTCGTGCATGCAGCGCAGATTGCGCACATGCATCGAGTTGCCGCCGCGCCACGACCGCGGCGCAGCCTCGAGCAACACCACCGATGCCCCTGCCTCGCGGGCCATCAGCGCCGCGCACAGCGCCGCGTTGCCGCCTCCGATCACCAGCACGTCGGGAATGGTCTGCGACGCAGCCATCAGCCGCGCACCCTCGTCGCGCAGCGCAAGGCCCGCGCGGCGCTCAAGCGCGATACGTCGGCCATACGCCCCCCAATGTCTTGGTCAGCTTCTCGGCCACCGGCCCGAGCACACGCTTCATGTTCGCGACTTCGGTCTTGCCGAAGCGCTCGCGCGGACCGGACAGCGAAATCACACCGATCAGCACGTCGTGCGGCCCGAATACCGGAGCCGCCACCGCGGCACAGCTCGGATCGCGCTCGCCGAGCGACACGTCGAACCCTTCGGCGCGGATCGCGGCGTAGCGCGCGCCGGCACGGCCGTCATAGGCCAGGATGATGTGACCCGCGGCGCCGCGCAGCAGCGCGTAGCTCTGGCCTGCCTCGACGCGATCGAGCGTAGCGTGCCGTGAATTCACCCGGAACAGACAAAGCCGATGGTCGGCATCCTGGCGGACATGGAACGATGCACTCTCGGTGCCGCGGTCGACCAGCTCCTGCAGCGCCGGCACCACATGATGAGCGAGCGCATTCTTGCGGGTGAAGGCCAAGCCGAGTCGGAATGCCGCGGGTCCGAGATCGTAATTGCCGTCGGGCAATCGCGTGACGTAGCCGGTCGCGGTCAGCGATCCCAGCAGCCGCAGGATGGTGCTCTTGTAGAACCCGGTGCGGACCGCCAGTTCGGCCAGGCTCATCGCCTGATCGGAGGTCTCCAGCGCGGCCACGATCGCAAGCGCCCGCTCGACCGCCGCGACGCCGTCACCGGTCTGAGCTGGGGCCTCCGAGGTGGTCGGTCCGGTCGACGTCCGCTTCATCGCGCCTTTTCCCTTAAGCTGTTCGCGACGCCCGGATGACGCGCGCCAGCACCGGCCAGTAGAGATCGCCATATCCGGCGTCAATTGCCTCGCCGAGCATACGGTCGGCGAGTTCGGCACCCGGCAACTCGATCGACACCGACCGCGCCAGATCGAGCGCGTAGGAGATATCCTTGCGGGCGTATTCGGTCGAAAACGCCCGCTCCGGGAAAACGTCGGGCAGCATCGCCTTCATGCCGTGATTGCGCAGCGCAAAGCTGTCGGCCGATCCCTTCGCCAGCGTCTCGAAAACCAGCTTGGCATCAAGGCCGGCGCGTTTGGCGGTCTCGAGCGCCTCGCCGAGCGCGACCACCGTCTGCATCAGCACCATGTTGTTGAGGATCTTCACCACCTGCCCGGCGCCGACGCCGCCGCAATGGGTGATATCGGTCGCGAACGTCGCGATCAGCGGCCGCAGCTTCTCGAATGTCGCCGCATCGGCCCCCACCATCACGCTCAGCGTGCCCTCCTCCGCCGCCTGTCGCGTGCGGGCGATCGGCGCATCGGCGAACACCGCCCGCTTGGCGGCGAAGCGCTCCGCCAGTTCACGGCTGGCCTCGACCGGTGACGTGCCGAGATCCACGATGGTGTGACGCGCCGAAACGTGACGCAGCAGGCCGTCCTCGCCTTCGCAGACGGCCTGAACGTGTTTCCCGCTCGGCAGCGCCATGAAGATCACGTCGGCTTTGTCGGCAAGATCCGCCAGCGAAGCGGCGCGCTCGACGCCCACCTCCGCGAGCCGCTGCAGCGGCGCATCCGCGCGATCGAAGCCGTAAACCGCAGCGCCCGACTTTCGAGCCAGATTGCGGCACATCGGCTCGCCCATGACACCCAAACCGATGAAACCGATCGCAGCCATTGCAAGTTCCTTTTCATTCCGGGATCGAAGCAGACGGGCGCGCCGCGACGGCACGCCCGCCCTGGATAAACGTCAGTTCTGGACCAGAGGACAGTTCCCCTCGCTCATCGGACGGAACGCCTGCTCGCCCGGCGCCGTCGTCAGCACCTTGTAGTAGTCGTATTTGTACTTCGATTCCTCGGGCTTCTTGACCTGCACCAGATACATCGTGTGCAGAACACGGCCGTCGGGGCGCACGGCGACGTCCTTATTGTACATGTCGTTGACCTTCATCTCGTGCATCTTCTTGGCGACGATCGCCGGATCCTTGGTGCCGGCGGCCTTCACGGCAGCGAGATAGTGATGCACGCCGCTGTAGACGCCGGCCTGCACCATGCTCGGCACCTTGCCGCCGGTCGCAGCGAAATAGCGCTTCGCCCAGGCGCGGGTGTCGTCATTCAGGTCCCAATAGAACGAGGTGGTCACCTGCAGCCCGCGCGTCGCCTTGAGGCCGAGCGCGTTGACGTCGGTGATGAAGACAAGCAGGCCGGCGAGCTGCTGCCCGCTTTCCACGATTCCGAACTCGCCCGCCTGCTTGATCGCGGTCTGAACGTCGGCACCCGACGTCGCAAGCCCCACCACCTTGGCCTTCGAGGCTTGCGCCTGCAGCAGGAACGACGCCATGTCGGTCGAGCCCAGCGGATGAGCAGACGAGCCGACCACCTTGCCGCCGGCGGCTTCAATGAACTTGGTCGCGTCGCGCTGCAATGCATGACCGAACGCGTAGTCCGCCGTGATGAAATACCAGGTATTGCCACCCGCCTTGGTGACGGCGTCGCTGGTCATCTTCGACAGCGCATAGGTGTCGTAGTTGAAGTGGAAGCTGACCGGCGAACACGCCTTGCCGGTGAAGTCGGACGAGCCCGGGCCGCTGATCACGAAAATCTTGTTCTTCTGCCGCGCCACCTCGAGAATGGCGAAGCCGGCCGACGATGCTGCGCCATCGGCGATGACGTCGACCCCCTCGGTGTCGAACCAGCGCCGCGCCGTCGCCGCGGCGATATCCGGCTTGTTCTGGTGGTCAGCCGAGATCACCTCGATCTTCTGTCCGAGCAATTCGCCGCCGAAGTCTTCGGCCGCGAGCTTGGCGGCGGCGACCGAACCGGTGCCGCCATTGTCGGCGAACACGCCGGACTGATCGTTCAGCACGCCGATCTTGATCGTTTCTGCGGCCTTCGCAGGCAGGATCGACAGCAGCAGTGCGGCTGAAAGGTACAGCGCTTTCTTGAATGTTCGGGTCGTCATGGGTTCCTCCTTAGATGGCTTTTTGTTGTTTGATGGCTTGAAGAACCGGCGCGATGTAGCGCCGGAATTGCTCCGGGTTCTCGCTCATCGGAAAATGGCCGAGCTTCTCCATCACCACGACCGCAGTACCGGGAATCCCTGCGGCCGTGCGCAGCGTGTCTTCCGGCGAGCAGGAAAAATCGTATTCGCCGGTCAGCAGATAGAGCGGGCACACGCTGGTATCGATGGCCTTTGTTCGCCCGCGCAGATCGCCGTCGACGCGATAGAAATACAGGTCGCCCTTGAACACACCGGGGCCGCCCTGCTTGTAGGCCCACAGCGTTTCCATCCGCGTCTCGGGCGGACTCTGCGGTGCGACCAGGCCGGATACGAGCGCCGCACAGACTTCGCCGCCATGAACATCGGGGCGATTCAACCAGCCCGTATCGTACCAGGGCGCCTGGAAGTCCGCCGCTTCGAGACCGATCAGCGCCCTGAACTCAGCGGCGTGGTCGATCGCCAGATTGAGCACGATACGGCCACCGATCGAGCAGCCCATCACCACCGGCCGATCGAGATCGAGCGCAGCGCAGAACGCGCGGATCGTCTCGGTGTAACGCGCGGTCGTGAGCTGATACTCAGTGCCGTCCCAATCCGCTGGCGGATTCGACTTACCGTGCCACGGTAGATCGAATGCGATGATGCGGAAGTCCTTCGCGAACTCCTCGTCGGCAAGCAGATGGCGCCACTGACGGCCATCCGAGCCGGCGGTATGCAGACAGACAAGCGGAATGCCGCTGCCCGCCTCCTCGAAATAGATCCGGTGCGTCGTGCCGGCGATCTCGACGTGCACGTAGCGGCCGACCATCGGTTCAATGTGGCCGGTCATCGCGCGCCTCCTGTGCGGGGCAGCGCGAGCAGATCCTTAAAATACTGCAGGTGGATCATGAACGGCTTGATGTCACCTTCGAGGGTCGCGGCGCCACGCTTGGTGAGTGCGAGCAAATCGTGCCATCCCGCGGCCGGCATCGGCTGCCAATAGGCACTCCACGCCTCGGGCGTCGCCCGATACGCGAAGGTCCAAGGCCGCATCAGCACCGGTGCCGGCGCAACGTCGGTGATACGGCCGGCACGGATCGCGACGTGGAACGCCTGCTCGACCGAGCCGAGCAGGCAGTCGACGTCGAGCATCCGTCCGCGATGAACCAGCGACGGATCGCGCTCCAACATCTCCGGGAGATGATTGAAGGTCTCGGCGATTGATTCAGATTGCTTCAACGCCGGCCTCCTCGGTCGTGAGCAACCAAACGCGCGGCTCGGCCAGACGCCGAGCGGCATGATCGGCCGGCGCGCAGGCATCCCGCGAGCCCCGACTGTCGCCGCCGCAGCCTCTCAGCACGCCCCCCTCCTCTGCAGCTTCATGCCGCCTCCCATCTTGTCGCGATTATCTTATCGTTCTGTCTGACAGAACTCTTGTTCTGTTATAGGAACATATGATTGGATGCGACGCAAGCGGGCAGGATCGCTCGCGCTTCAAACAGCAAGCGGACTTGGCAATGACCTATCCAGAGATCGAGCTCTATGTCGGCGGACATTGGCTTCGCAGGCCCGGGGCGCCGATCATCAATCCGGCGGACGAAAGCGTGCTCGGCACCGTGCCGCACGCGACGACCGCCGACCTCGACGATGCGCTCGACGCAGCGGCGCGCGGCTTCGGGCTGTGGCGCAAGACACCACCGAACGCACGGGCCCAGATCATCTTGCGCGCCGCCGCGCTGATCCGCGAACGCGTCGATCAGATGGCGGTCGCGATGACGCTGGAGCAAGGCAAGCCGCTCGACCAATCTCGCCTGGAGATCCTGCGCGGCTGCGACATCATCGAATGGGACGCCACCGAAGGGATGCGCCTGTATGGCCGCGTGATCCCTGCCGGTCCCGGCCTGCAGCACACGGTGTATCGTCAGCCGATCGGGCCGGTTGCCGCGTTCTCGCCCTGGAATTTTCCGATGAGCTCACCGGCACGCAAGGTTGCCGGTGCGCTGGCGTCGGGCTGCTCGATCATCCTCAAAGCGTCCGAAGAAACGCCGGCGGGCGCCCTGCAGCTAGTGCGTGCCTTCCACGACGCTGGCTTGCCTCCGGGCGTCCTTAATCTCGTGTACGGCGATCCTGCGGCGATCTCCGATCATCTGGTGCCGCATCCGACCATCCGGCTGATCACCTTCACCGGGTCGGTTCCTGTCGGTAAGCACCTCGCCGCGATGGCCGGACGGGCGATGAAGCCAGCGATCATGGAGCTCGGCGGCCACGGTCCCGTCATCGTCTGCGACGACGTCGATCCGGTCGCGACCGCCGCCGCTTCGGCCGTCGCGAAGTCGCGCAATGCCGGCCAGGTCTGCGTCGCACCGACGCGGTTCTTCGTCCATGAATCGTTGTACGAGCGCTTCGCCGCGACCTTTGCGGAGCGCGCCGCGCAGCTCAGAATTGGTAGCGGTCTCGATCCGGCCACCCAGCTCGGCCCGCTGGCGAATGTGCGCCGGGTGGAAGCGATGGAGCGGTTGGTGGCGGACGCCAAATCACGCGGCGCCCGCGTGATGGCCGGCGGACAGCGGCTCGGCAACCGCGGTTACTACTATCCGCTGACAGTGCTGGCCGACATTCCCGACGACGCACTCGCCATGAACGAAGAGCCGTTCGGTCCGCTGGCGCTGATCAATCCGGTGCGCAACCTCGACGAGGCGATCGCCAAGGCCAACGCCCTGCCCTTCGGCCTCGCCGCCTACGCCTTCACCCGGTCGGCCGACAACGTGCAACGGCTGTCGACCGACGTGGAGACCGGCAATCTCACCATCAACCATTTCGTGGCATCGACTGCCGAAACGCCGTTCGGCGGAGTCAAGGACAGTGGTTATGGCCGCGAAGGCGGCACCGAAGGCCTCGGCTGCTACACCATCGCAAAGAACGTCTCACACCAGTTTGTCCCGGCGGGGTAGCGACGTCGTCGCTACTCCACCTCGCCCATTTCCTTCAGGACTTCATTCGCCGCCTTGAAGGCGTCGAGGCCGGCCGGAATGCCGCAATACACCGTGGCGTGCAGCAGCACTTCCTTGATCTCCTCGACGCTGACGCCGTTGGTGATCGCGCCGCGGGTATGCAGCTTGATCTCCGGGGCGCGGTTGAGCGCGGTGAGCATCGCCAGATTCAGCATGCTGCGGGTCTTGCGATCGAGCCCCGGACGATTCCAGGCGTAGCCCCAGCACCATTCGGTGGTGATGTGCTGGAACGCCATCATGAAGTCGTTGGTCGACTTCATCGACTTGTCGACGTACTCCGCGCCGAGGACTTCGCGGCGGGCCGAGAGCCCGATGTCGAACATGCCGCCAAGGGTGATCTTCTGGTCATAGCTCACAGGTATCGTCCTTTCGCTCTGCAATTGCTTCGATTCGTTGAGGTTGGTGCGTTCGATCATATGCCGAGATAGGCAGCGCGAACGGCGGGATTTTGGCCGAGCTCAGCGGACGAGCCCTGCAGCGTAATCCGCCCGGTCTCCAGCACGTAACCCCGCGTCGCCACATCGAGCGCGAGGCCGACGTTCTGCTCGACCAACAGGATCGACGTGCCGCCGCTGTGGATCTTGACGAAGGCGTCGTGCATCTCTTCGACTACCTTCGGCGCCAGCCCGTGGCTCGGCTCATCGAGCAGCAGCAGCTTGGGCTGCAGCATCAGCGCGCGGCCGACCGCCACCATCTGCTGCTCGCCGCCGGACAGCGTGCCGGCGAGCTGACCGCGGCGCTCGCGCAGCCGCGGGAACAGTTCGAAGATCCGCTGCATCCGCTGCGGCAGATCGCCGGCGGTGCGCGCCGTGAACGCGCCCAGCATCAGATTGTCTTCGACGCTCATGTCCGGGAAGACGTGGCGTCCCTCCGGCACATGAGCGATGCCAAGTGCCGGCACCTCGTGCGCGGCGCGGCCGGTCAGATCGGCCCCGGCGAATCGAAGCGTGCCTGAGACACGCGGCACCAGACGGGAGATCGCGCGCAGGATCGTGCTCTTGCCGGCGGTGTTGGCGCCGATAATGCAGACGAACTCGCCGTCGCGAATCTCAAGATCGATGCCGTGCAGGACATCGACCTCGTTATAGCCGGCATGGAGCCCTTTGATCTCGAGCAGCGGCGTGACGGCATTCATGTGTGCGCCTCCGCCGAGCGCCCGAGATAGGCCTCGATCACCACCGGATCGTTGGCGACCTGCTGGGCGGTGCCATCGGCCAAGAGCTTGCCGAAGTTCAGCACCAGGATGCGATCGCAGATCGTCATGATGGCGCGCATGTGATGTTCGACCACGAGCAGCGTCAACCCGTCGTCGCGCAGCGAGCGGATCAAGTCCATGATCTCCTGCATCTCGACCGGATTGAGCGCCGCCATCACCTCGTCGAGCAGCAGCACTTTCGGACCGGTACACAACGCCCGCGCCAGCTCGACTCGCGCACGCTCCGGAAACGACAGATCGCCGGCGAGCTTGTGCGCCACCGACTTCAGCCCGACCCGATCGAGGCAGATCAGCGCCTGCTCCCGCGCGGTCGCGACGTCATAGCGCAGCAGCCCAGCGGTCAGCACGTTGTCGAGCACCGAGCTTTCTGCGAACAGCGCAACGTTCTGGAACGTCTTGGTCATGCCGAGCGCCGCCACCTTGTGCGGCTTCATCCCAACCAAGCTGGTGTCGCCGAGCTTGATGCTTCCACTGTCCGGGCGGATCAATCCGACCAGCGTGCTGAAGAACGTCGTCTTGCCTGCGCCGTTGGGGCCGATCAGACCGACGATCTGCCCGCGTGGCACAGTGAACGTCACGTCCGACAACGCCTGCAGACCACCGAACCGCTTGGACAGGCCGCGCACATCGAGAATCGTCATCAGCGGGTCTCCCCGCGGGCGAAGCGGTCGCGCAGCGCGTCCCACACCGTGATGAAGCCGCGCGGCCTCCACAGGATCACCGCGATCAGGATCGCGCCGAAGATCAGTTGGGACAGGCCTGCGGCACCCGCGGAGAACAGGTCGTTCATCAATTCCTCCACCGGAATGATGAACAGCGCGCCGAGGATCGGACCGGCAGCGGTGCCGACGCCGCCGAGGATCGCGATCAGCGCGACGCGGATCGAGATCGCCGCAGCGCTGAACACGGTGTCCGGATCGAAGAATACGGCGACCTGGGCGTACAGCGTGCCGAGCATCCCCATCAGCACGCCGGAGATCACCGCAGTCTGCAGCTTCACCTTAGTGGTGTCGATGCCGATCACTTCGGCCGCGGCTTGGTTCTCACGGATCGCCCGTAGCCGATAGCCCATCGCACCGCGCCGAATGATCTCGAAGATCGCCGTGACGATGATCAGCGCGACGAGCGCGATATAGGCGTGGGGCAAGAGCTGCTTGAACGAATAGCCGGCGAAGCTCGGCGGCGTGAACGGCACCGACAGCCCGCCGGGGCCGCCAGTCAGCGGAGCCCAGACATTCGCGATCACCCGCATCACCTCGCCGAATGCCAGCGTCGCGAGGGCAAAGTAATGCCCCTGCAGCCGCAGCGTCGGGATTGCGATCACCAGCGCCGCGAGACCGCCGAGCGCGCCGGCCGCAAACATGCCGAGCCACGGGCTGATGCCGAATTTCAGCAGCAGGATGGTCGAGGTGTAGGCGCCGATGCCGAAGAACGCCGCGTGGCCGAGCGATGTTTGATTGGCGAGGCCGCCGATCAGATTCCACGCCTGCGCCATCGCGGCGAACAGCAGCGTGAAGGTGAGCACGCGGATCCAGTATCCGGTCGGGCTGAGCAGTAGCGGCAGCACAGCCGCCACTGCGATGAGGATAGCGAGAGCAAGCCAACGTTTCATCGGCGTGCTCCGACGAGGCCCTGCGGTCGCACGGCGAGCACCAGGATGAAGACGATGAACAATACCAGATTCTGGAGCTGAATCGGAAACACCAGCGACGACAGCGCCTGAATGACGCCGACCGCGAGCCCGCCGACCACCGCGCCGGCGACACTACCGAGGCCGCCGAGCACCACCACCGTGAACATCAGCACGACGAACTGCCCGCCGACGCCGGGGAACACGGCGACATAAGGCAGGATCACCGCCCCGCCGAAGGCCGTGAGCCCGACGCCGAGCGCGAACGCCATCTTGTACATCAGACCTGTATCGATCCCCATCAACTGCGCCGCCATCGGGTTCTGCGCGGTGGCGCGCATCGCCCGGCCGAACCAGCTCGTGCGCATGAACCACCACAGCGCCACGCCGCAGGCCAGCGACATCGCAAACGCGATCAGATACGGCACGCTGATGAACAGCGCGCCGAGCGACAGCGACATCGTCTGATAGCTCGTCACCACCGAGCGGAACTGGGAGCCGAAGGTGAGCAGCGCGCCGTTCTCCAGCACGATCAAAAGCCCGACCGTGAGGAAGATCTGCGCGACCGATGGTGCCTTCAGCACCCGCGAGATCAGTTGCCCTTGCACGACCCAGCCGATCGCGAACGCTACCGCGAAGGACAGCGGCGCCGCGAGAACCGGATCGAGCCCGAGATAGGCCCAGGCGAACCACGACACGAACATGCCGATCATCAGGAATTCCGCCTGCGCGAAATTCACGATGCCCATCACGCCGTAGACGAGGGTCAGCCCGATCGAGATCACGGCATAGACGCCGCCGACCAGCAGGCCGTCGATGATGGCTTGAACGAAGGACACGTCAGGCTTCGCTCAGCTCTTCCACTCGGCGGTGCCCTTGGCCACGTCCTTGGGCCATACGGTCACCAGCTCCTTGTTGCGCCACTGCACCATCACCGGCACCGACAGCACGTTGAGACCGGTCGGGTCGAACTGAACGGCGCCGCCGGTCATCGCCTTGGTCCAACCGCCGGTGAACTTGGCACCGCGCAGCGCGGCGGCGACATCCTCTGGCTTGGCCGACTTGGCCTTCTCGATCGCCTGCACCAGCACGTCGAGCGCCACTGCGTGTTCGAGCGCTTCGTGCACCATGAAGTAGCCGAACCGCTTGCGGAAACGCTCGGTGAGATCCGGCGCCAGATCGTAGTTCGCCGGTGCGATCGACAGCACGCCTTCGGCAAATTCGCCAAGACCCTTCTCGAAATCCGGGATGACATAGCCGGCTGCGCCGCCGATCGCCGGCATGGTGATGCGCTGCTGACGCATGGTGCGGATGATCAGCAGGCTGTCGTTGAGATAGGACACCGGGAACACCGCCTGGGCGCCGGAGGCGCGCAGCTTGTTGATCAGCGGCGTGGTGTCGGTGATGCCGAGCGGATAGGCGTCGTCCATCGCCACTTCGACGTTGGCGGCCTTGGCAGCAGCACGCAGCCCATTCGCCTGAGCCGTACCGTAGGCGGTGTCCTCGTACATGATCGCGATCTTGTCGATCTTGGTGCCGGCGGCCTGCGCGATCGCCAGCGTGTAGTCGAGCTGCGCCTTACCGAGCGCCGACGCCTTGGCGACGACCTGGAAGATGTTCTTGAAGCCGCGCCCGGTGATCTGGTCGGCGAACGACATCGTCAGCAGCGGAATGTCGCGCCGCTCCGTCACTTCCGAGATGGCGATGGTCAGCGACGAGGCGAACGCGCCGAGAATCCCGGTGACTTCGTTCTGCGAGATCAGCCGCTGCGCCACCGTACCGGCCGTGGTCGGAGTCGAGGTCGCGTCCGCAACGATCAGATTGATCTTGGCACCGCCGAGCGCCTTGATGCCGCCGGCGGCGTTGATCTCGTCAGCGACGAGCTCGATCCCGTTGCGGGAGTTGATGCCGAACTGCGCATTGGCACCGGACAGCGGCATGATGACACCGATGTTGACCGGCTTGGCCTCGGCGCGCGCCGCGCTTCCGATCATTGGACTGGCGAGCAGCGACGCAGTGCCGGCGAGCAACGAACGACGGTTCAGCCCCGCGCGGGGCGACATCTTCGACATGGCTTATTCCTCCCGGTGACCATTAGGTCTGTTTTGATTGGGGTCGAGGTCGCCACAAATCAGACCATCCGTCAAGCTGCTTGACAGATTGTCTGACAATCAGCCAGATCGCTGCATGCCCAAGACCGACTCGAACCTCAACGTCTCGCGTGAAGCCACCAGCCTTCGCCTGCTGGTCGAGAACCGCCTGCGCTCGGCGATCGGCAGCGGCGTGTTCAAGCCCGGACAGCGATTAATCGAGCGCGAATTGTGCGAGCAGACCGGCGTCGGGCGAACCTCGATCCGCGAGGCCCTGAGGCAGCTCGAGGCCGAAGGGCTGGTCACCACGATCCCGCACCGCGGCCCGATCGTCAGCACCATCACCGCCGACGAAGCCGCCCAGCTCTACGACCTGCGCGCGTTGCTCGAAGGTTTCGCCGGCCGCGAATGCGCCAAGCGTCGCGACCCGGCGATTATCGGCCGCCTGCGAGCGCAGTACGAACGCATGGTCGCGGTCGCCGGCAACGATGATCGCAGCGAACTCCTCGCCGCCAAGACCGAGTTCTACGCCGCTCTGCTCGAAGGCTGCGGCAACGTCTTCGTCGAGCGCTTTCTCAAGATGCTGCTGAACCGCGTGACGGTACTGCGGATGACCTCGATGACGCAGCCCAACCGGATCGGTCACAGCCTGCAGGAGATCGGCACCATCCTGGACGAGATCGAGAACGGCAACGAACATGGTGCCGAACAGGCCTGCGTGCAGCACATCAACAACGCCGCCGCCATCGCGCTCGACGCGCTCCGCCGCGGTGAAACCTGAGCAGCAACGACGGCTCAGCACGATCTTCAAAAACAAAACACCATCGAGAGGAACGCCAGTGTCGCAGTCAGCCGCCATCACTCCGCCCGCACGCATTGCCGTGATCGGCCTCGGCAACATGGGCCGTCCGATGTCGGCCTGTCTGGCACGCGCCGGCTATCACGTCGTCGGCTTCGACATCTCGGCCGAAGCGCGCTCCGCCTACGCCGAGGCGGGCGGCACTGCGGCCTCGACGGCGACAGATGCGGTCGCCGGCGCCGCCGCCGTGATCACGCTGCTGGGTGACGGCAAGATCGTGCGGAGCGCGATCGAAGGCGTCAAAGCTCGTCTCGCGCCAGGCGCAGTGGTGATCGACATGAGTTCGTCGGCGCCGATCGGCACGCGCGCGCTCGGCGAGGAACTGATCGCCGCCGGCTTCGGCTTCATCGATGCCCCCGTTTCGGGCGGCGTCAAACGTGCCATCGACGGCAGTTTGGCGATCATGGCCGGCGGCGACGGCGCCACCATCGATCGCGCCGAGCCGGTCCTGAAGGCGATGGGCAAGTCGATCTTCCGCACCGGCCCGCTCGGCTCCGGCCACGCCGCCAAGGCGCTCAACAACTACGTCTCCGCCGCCGGTCTGGCCGCGGCGGTGGAAGCGCTCGCCATTGGCGGCCGTTTCGGCATCGAGCCCGAGGTCCTGGTCGACGTGCTGAACGCCTCCACCGGCCGCAACAATTCGACCGAAAACAAGCTCAAGCAGTTCGTCATCCCGGAGAAGTACACCTCGGGGTTCTCACTGGCGCTGATGGCGAAGGACATCCGCACCGCCGACGAGCTTGCGCATCAGATCGGCGTCGCCGTGCCGCTGGCCGATCAGGTCGCCGCACTGTGGGACGAAGCGATGAAAGCGCTCGGTCCGGCCGCCGATCATGTCGAGATCGGCCGTTATCTGACGGCGAAGCGCTGATTGGTCCCAACGCATGACGCTGATCGACCAGTTGCGCGACCGGCTGACGCGGGCGGTCGCAGCTCCGGAGGTGCAGTCGTTCGGCCGCGGACTCGACATGGCGATCGCGTTTTGGATCGATAACGCCGCGGTAGCCATTCTCTGCCGCGACGGCTCGCCGGTCGTGGCGGTGGCCGATGGGCCCGTCGATATCACGCTGTCCGGGCCGGACAGCGCATGGCGGCAGGTTCTGGCCCCTCACCCGCCGCCGACTTTTCATTCGTTCTCGTCGATCCAGCTCCGCAACGCGCAGTTCACGGTGAGCGGCGAAGCACTGGCGATCGCCCAGGCGAGAGCCTTCCTCGAGGCGGTGTTTGCCAATCTGACCTCGGCGGAGCCGTTGCGCAGCAACGTCGATCTGACGCGGCTGACCGGCCGCTATCACCGGGTGCGCAGGGCCACCGGCGAGCAGGGCGACATCTACACCGAAGCTGCGGGACAAGGCTCGCCGCTGTTGTGTCTGCATACGGCAGGTGCCGACACCCGGCAGTTTCACGGGGTGATGTGCGACTCTGAACTCGGCCGCGACTGGCGCCTGATCGGCTTCGATCTGCCGTCTCATGGCCGCTCGATGCCCCCCATCGGCTGGGACGGCGGCATCTATCGGCTCGACCAGGCGACCTATCTCGACTGGTGCGTCAGCTTTATCGAGCAGGTCATTGCTCAGCCCGTGGGACTGATCGGCTGTTCGATGGGCGCGGGCATCGCCATGGCGCTCGCCGCCCAGCGACCGGATCTGGTGAAGGCGGTCGTCGCGCTCGAAGCCCCGCTACGGCCACGCGGCCGGCGCAATGCGTTTCTCACCCATGCGAAAGTCAATGCCGGCTGGCATTCCGCCGCTTATGTCCGGGGGCTGATGAGTCCGTCGAGCCCCGCGGACGATCGGCGTCGCGCGGCGTGGATCTATTCGCAGGGTGCGCCCGGCATCTACGACGGCGACCTTGCATTCTATTCAGACGAGTTCGACGGCGAGACTGTCGCCCGCCGCATCGACGGGCGCCGCATTCCTGTGCACCTGATGATCGGGCATTACGACTTCTCCGCCACCGTCGCGGACGCTCACGCCCTCGCCGGCTGGATCGACGGAGCGACCGTGACCGAGATGCCCGAACTCGGGCATTTCCCGATGACGGAGAACCCACCCAAGCTGCTTCACTACCTGCGCCCGGTCCTTGCGACGCTCAGGCCATAGATGCTCATCGCCTGGCGGCCAAAGCAAACCAATAGCGCGCCGGATCGAAGCCGCGACGATTGTCCGATCTGATTTCCGGGCCCCTCAGATTCGAAGCCGTCGGCCGCCCCCTTGCATTGCGCTTCCTCCCACCTCGGCTACAGATGGTGGAGACACCGTCCCTCACTGGAACCGGAACCAGCGCCGTGCCTCCAAAACCGCCGCGCCGCCTCGTGCGGCTCGAAGACGAGCTGTCCGCTCTCGGACCCGACGCCATGCTGCTGGAAGAGCTCGACGGCTTCGTCGCCGGGCTGCTGGTCTGTCCCGAGCTGATCAAACCCGGCGAGTGGCTGCCGGTCGTCTACGATGCCGGCGGCGAGAAAACCTCGCCGTTCTCGGATCTGGCGCACGCCAACCGGGTGTTTGCGCTCATCATGGAGCACTACAATTCCGTCGCGCTCACCTTGTCCGAACACCCCGAACGCTACCGCCCGCTGCTGCCGATCGTGGACGACAACGACGTCGTCTGGGAAGTCTGGGTCGACGGCTTCGCGGCAGCGTTGGACTTCTGCCCGGAGGCCTGGGAGGCGTTGCGGAGGGCCGATCCAGCGACGAGCGAGGCGTTCGACGGACTGATGCGGCTGGCCGACATCTCGGCAACCGGCGCCGACCTCCCGCAAGCCGAACGCGACGCTTTCGGAGCATCGGCGGCGACCGATATCTCCCGCTGGATCATCGCGCTGAACAAATGGCGGCTCGGTCACCAGCCTCCCCCACGCGACATCGAATGGGGGCCGCCGCGGCCGGCGCGCAAGGTCGGCCGCAACGATCCCTGCCCCTGCGGCTCGGGCAAGAAGTACAAGCGCTGCTGCGGGTTGAATTGAAGCGCGAGAGGCTGCCGGACGATTCACGGATCCGGCAGCCTCTCGCGTCTGCTCAGAACGTCACACGTAAATTGGCGCGGGCGCCGTGGTCGGAGATGCTGGAGCCGGCTTGGCCAGAGTAGTTGAGGCTGAGCGAATTGCGAGGGCGAATGCTGCGGAAAGCACTGCTGCGCTGATCAGCGCAGCCCCTCCACGTTTGCGTGCTTCAAGATCGCCTTCAGCAACCCCGGAAACCGCGCGTTGATGTCGGCCTCGCGCACCACGTTGCGATGTTCGACGCCCTTCTTCGTGGTCTGGATCAGGCCGGCATCGCGCAGCACGCGAAAATGGTTCGACAGCGTCGACTTCGGGATATCGGGACACGGCGCCGCCGCCGTGCACGACAGACAGTCGCCCTCCTGCAGCAGCGACCTGACGATCTGCAGCCGCATCGGATCGGCCAGCGCTGCGAGCACGCCGGCCAGCGTGATGTCGTCGCGCGCGGGATGAACGAACTGCACCATGGAAAAAATATAGGCTACCCCTTGACCTCGTTCAATAGTCCCATATTTCGGAACTATTGAACAATAATCTCCCAATCAGGACTGAACGATCATGACCAAGACTCTGCAAGGCAAGGTGGCGCTGGTGACCGGCGCGTCGAAGGGCATCGGCGCCGCGATCGCGCTGAAGCTGGCGGCCGAGGGTGCCGCAATCGCGGTGAACTACGCCTCCAGCAAGGACGGTGCCGACAAGGTTGTGAAGCAGATCGAATCCGCCGGCGGCAAGGCCGTCGCCGTGCACGGCGACCTCGCCCAGCCGGCCGACGCCGAGAAGATCGTTGCCGAGACGGTGAAGGCGCTCGGCAAGATCGACGTGCTGGTCAACAATGCCGGCGTCTACGAATTCGCCCCGCTCGGCTCGATCACGCCCGAGCACTTCCGCCGCCAGTTCGACATCAACGTGCTCGGCCTGTTGCTGGTGACGCAGGCCGCCGTGGCGCAGTTCAACGACGGCGGCAGCATCGTCAACATCTCCTCCGGCGCCTCGACGCTGGCGATGCCGGGCTCGTCGGTCTACGGCGCCACCAAGGCCTCGGTTGATTTGATCAGCGCCATTCACGCCAAGGAACTTGCGCCGCGCAAGATCCGCGTCAACGCGGTCAATCCAGGCATGGTGGTCACCGAAGGCGTCAAGACCGCCGGATTCCACGAAGGCGACATGCGCAAGCAGATCGAAGCCATCACCCCGCTCGGCCGCGTCGGCGAAGCCGATGAGATCGCGGCCGTCGTCGCCTTCCTCGCCTCCAACGGTGCCTCCTACGTCACCGGCGAAACGCTGCACGTCACCGGCGGACTGAAGTAACCGACGCGAGGCCCCACCCCCTATTCGAAGTCCGCTCCGGCCCTCGCCGGGGCGGATGCGGCGGGCACATACGGCTTCGCTGCACACGACTGCAACGAAATGCAACTTCGGCCGTTATGCCGCACCGGCCGTACTGAAGCGCGCCGAAGAGGAGAACTGGATTTGAAGAAACTCGTCCTGGGAGTCGCCGGCGCCACCCTGCTCGGACTGGGAGCCCTCGCTACGCCGGCCGTCGCAGCTCCGGCACCGTCGCAGACCGCCGCCCCGCTGACAGACGTCTCGGCGCAGCGCTACGTGGTCCGCAAGCGGGTGATCAGACGCGGTCCGCACTGCACCGTCCGCAAAGTGGTGACTCGTGGGCCCTACGGTCGCCGCGTGGTTCGCACTACCCGCGTCTGCCGCTGAGCGGGACGACACCTGGCCTTCGGTGCCAGCTTCAACTCACGAGGAAGGCGGACACGAGTTTCGCCCTCCTCGTTCTCAGGAAATATCGCGCGTCCATCGCCTCGCGGAACAGCTTCGGCATCATCGCAGCACCAGCGTCACCAGCGATCAAACCTCCCGCCCATCCGCCCTTCATCGTCGGTCTGTTCGAACTCGCGCGGACCCGGCTGTCGCCGCACGGTGCGCAACGTCCTCTGCTCGGTTTTTGGCGGATTGAATACAACGTAACAGGCCGGACTCAGCCGCGGCCCAGCCTCACGCAGACAGCTCTCGATCCGGGAGGCGTCGGGGATGAACTGGCCGCATAGGCGGAACGCATCGGGCGTGCAGGCCTCGCGTTGCGCGGCCGTGCCCTGCTCCTGGGCGACAGCGGAGCCGCCAGCGGCGACAGTGAAAGCGAACACGGCGGCGGACAGGCGTGAGGTCATGGTCGATCTCCGTTTGATCGACCAAGTACGAGCCCGGCCAAACGGTTCCGCCGGCGCTGTTCACGGATTGTGGAGAGGAGGCATCAGCGACGCGGGACACGGAAGGCCCCGCATCCGCGTTCGCTTAGAAAGCCTCGATCAGGTCATGCTGCCGACGACGACGAGACGCTTGACCTGGCCGCGTTTGAACGCCTGCAGGAAGGCGTTGTAGTCCTTGAACGACACACAGCCGTTGGAGTCGCCGCGCGGCCCGAGCATGTACGTGTGGGCGAGCAGACCGGTGCGGCCGTAAATCACGTCCTCGCCACCGACCGGGTTGAGACGGATCGCGGCAACGCCGTGGAACAGCTTCTCGCGCATCTTCAGGTCGTAGATGTGCGGCGGGGTCGCGCCCTGCATCTTGACGTTGACGTGGCGCGGGTCGTCCATCCGGGCGCCGAGACCGGAATGCGCCTCGAGCTTGGAGCCGTCCGGCATGTACACGACCTTGGCGCTGATGTCGTAAACCGCGGTGTAGCGGTCCTCGTCCGAGGGATTGAAGGCACTGTCGCGAACCTGACCGACGTCGAGGTCGCTGGTGTCGGCCGAAGCGTAGGCCAGCGCCGGGCTGTCGACCTTGCCGAACAGCTTTTCGAAGAAGCTCGACTTGTGGTTCTGCGCCGCCATCAGGATCGCCGATTTGGCGCGGGCGACCAGAGCTTCGTGGCTGTAGGGATTGCGCGACGGATTGCGCGGCGTGACGGCGGCGACCGACTTGGTGCGCTGCGGAGGCAGCGGCACGTTCATCGCTTCCTTCACCGGAGACGGCGGCGGCGCGACGCCAACCTTGGCGTCGTCCTCGGTCTGGGCGGCCACCGGCGTATTTTGCACCGGCTGTTTGAACCTGTCGGGCTGGAATCCGAACGAATAGGAAGGATCGAGCAAAGCGTAATAGCGATGACCGGTCTTGGCGGGCTCGGAGGCCTCGACGCTGGCGGTGACCGGAACGTCAGCCGGATCAGCGGAGGCGACCTGAACGCCCTTCTCTTCCTGGCGTTTGAAAGCGGATTTCAGCGCCAGCGACGCCATGAGCTGCGGCGCAGCCTCGGCGGCGGCGGCGAGCGGTTCGAACCGGGCGGAGAACGAGGTGCGCTCGATCGACGAACGAGTGCTCTGATCGTCACGCCACGAGCCGACGGTCGGATAGATGCTGGCGCCGACGGTGTTGGCATAGACCGTCCAGACGCAACCGATCACCGGCAGCGCGATTCCGATCGCGCCGAGCGATTTCCGAAACCCCATGTAGCGGGCCCCACGTTGGTTGGACGACCTTCGCCGTCCCGTGCCGACTGTCATTTCGCTCGCTTCCCGACTTTTCCCCATCGGTCTGCGGCGACCCAAGATACCGCATACAGATGTGGCAGAACAGAGGAGCGCGATTAAGGCGGGTTTTAGTTAAATGCAGTTTAAGCGGCCTGAAATGGAACCATGCGCCGCTATGGTTAACGCTTGGTTAGCGCTGATGGCCAGATTGATTCTCTTACCAGATCAATTGGTTAAGAGAAAATGGAACCTGCCGCTGGGCCATCGTACCGGGAAAATCGGCGCTTCCGCCGCCGCTCTCCGGAATACTACGTACCCCTCCCCTCGCCGAACGTCCAAGCCCCGCGGCGCTTCAGCGCAGCCTCACCCGACTCGCGGACCATGGCATACCGATTGCTTCCAGCCTGGGTTCCCACGTTTTGAGGCCCGGAATGTCAGCTTCCTTCGATCGTTATGTCAGCTTCCAACACTGCGACTGGGAGGGTCGCTCCGAACGGGTGATGCAGCGGCTGCAACGCCATGTCGATGCTGCGAAGAATCCGTTCTGGGCATACTTCGCCCAGAAGCGCACTGAGCTGCGCGACAAGCAGGGACTCGACGACCTGCGCATCCTGCACAATTACCTGCCGACGCTGCGCGAACTGCTCGAAGACAATGGCGATCTCGAAACCCTCCAGATGCTGGAAGATCTCGAAGCCAACCTGATGTGATTGACTACGCGCGGCGCCCCGCCGCGGTGAGGAAGTCGAAGTCGCAGCCATCGTCCGCCTGCAGCACCGCATCGTGAAACAGTTGTGCGTAGCCGCGCTCCGGCCGCGTCGCGGCGGTCGCCGGCAAGGCTGCACGGCGGCGCTCGAGTTCGGCGTCGTCGACCAATAGATCGATCCGGCGCGCCGCGACATCGAGCGCGATGCGGTCGCCGGTCTGCACCAGCGCCAGCGGCCCGCCCTCGGCGCTCTCCGGCGTGATGTGCAGCACGATGGTGCCGAACGCGGTGCCGCTCATCCGCGCGTCGGAAATCCGCACCATGTCCTTCACCCCTGCCCGCGCCAACTTCAGCGGGATCGGCAGATAGCCGGCTTCGGGCATGCCCGGCGCCCCTTTCGGCCCGGCATTGCGCAGCACCAGCACGTCTTCCGCGGCAACGTAGAGATCGGGATCGTCGATCCGCCGCGCCATGTCCTCAAGCGTCTCGAACACCACCGCGCGGCCGGTGTGCTGCAGCAGGCCGGGCGACGCGGCGGCGTGTTTGATCAGCGCGCCGCGCGGCGCCAGGTTGCCGTGTAGCACCGCGAGCCCGCCCTCGCCGCGGATCGGATTGTCGCGCGACCGGATTACATCCTGCCCCGGCACATCCTCCGCCTGCGCCACGACCTCACGCAGCGCCGCCCCGGTCACGGTGCTGGCGTCGAGCTCGATCAAATCCCCGAGCTGCGCCATCAGCTTCGGCACACCGCCGGCGTGATGAAAATGCTCCATGTAGTGCGCGCCGGATGGCTTCAGATCGACCAGCACCGGCACCTTGCGACCGATCGCATCGAACGAGTCGAGATCGATGCGGTGCGGCACGCGGCCGGCGATCGCGGTGAGATGGATCAGCCCGTTGGTCGAACCTCCGATCGCCTGCAGCACCACCTGGGCATTGCGGAACGCGGCCGGCGTCAGGATTTCGCTCGGTCGCGGCCCCTTGGCCTTGGCCATCGCGGCGGCGACGCGGCCGGAGGCCTCGGCGGAGCGAAACCGCTCGGCATGCGGCGCCGGAATCGTCGCGCTCATCGGCAGGGACAGACCCATCGCCTCGATCATGCAGGCCATCGTCGAGGCCGTGCCCATCACCATGCAGGTGCCGACCGACGGCGCCAGCCGACCGTTGACCGCCTCGATCTCGACATCGTCGATCTCACCGGCGCGATACTTGCCCCATAACCGCCGGCAGTCGGTGCAGGCCCCCAGCACCTCGCCCTTGTGATGCCCCACCACCATCGGTCCGACCGGGATCACCACCGTCGGCAGATCGGCCGACACCGCTGCCATCACCTGCGCCGGCAGCGTCTTGTCGCAGCCGCCGATCACCACCACCGCGTCCATCGGCTGGGCGCGGATCATCTCCTCGGTGTCCATCGCCATCAGGTTGCGCAGATACATCGAGGTTGGATGTGCGAAACTCTCGGCGATCGAGATGGTCGGAAACACCATCGGCATCGCGCCGGCCAGCATCACGCCGCGCTTCACCGCCTCGATGATCTGCGGCGCGTTGCCGTGGCAGGGGTTATAGTCGCTGTGGGTGTTGGTGATGCCGACGATCGGACGGTCGAGCGCGTCGTCGGAATAGCCCATCGCCTTGATGAAGGCCTTGCGGAGAAACAGCGAGAATCCGGCGTCGCCGTAAGCAGTCAGTCCTTTGCGCAATCCATCGGCCATTCTGTCGTCCTGTGCCCGTTTCGGCCAGTTACGAACTGCCGCATTTCTCTGTCAATCGGCATGCGGCTCAGGCTGGAGCGACGTTAGGCCATATGGCGCAGCGTCGGGCGGGTGGCAACGCCGTGTTTGACGCAGTTGCGGCCGCTCTGCTTGGCCAAATACAGAGCATTGTCGGCGGCTTCGATCAACGTATGCGGCAGCGTCGGCGTTCCGGAAAAGGCGACGCCGACGCCGATACTCACCGTCGGCCGCTCGTCCAATTTCGGCAGATCGGCGAGATCCATCATTTCGACCGCGCGCCGGATGCGTTCCGCCATCACCAGTGCAGTAGCCGCATCCATCACCGGCAAGATCGCGGCGAATTCTTCCCCGCCATAACGCGCGACAAAATCGTCACTCCTGCTGGCGACGCTTCTGATCGTGTTCGCCACCAGTTTCAGGCATTGGTCGCCGATCAAATGCCCATAAGTGTCGTTGAACCGTTTGAAGTGATCGACATCGATCAGAAGCAGGGCCAGCGCTGCACCGCCGCTGGCCTGGCACTTCAGGCAGCGCTCCAGCTTGTTGTCGAAATCACGCCGGTTACCGACGCCGGTGAGACCGTCGGTGAGTGCGAATGCCGAAAGCTGGGTGTTCAGCGATGCGAGATTCGCATTGTAGTGGGTCACCTGGGTCAGCAATCGACGCCGATCGTAGTCGTTTTTCAGCATTTTCCGACGCAGCGCGACGAGCTCCATGACGAAGCTGATCTGGTACCATAAATAGAGCGCGCAGAACGGGATGGCGATAGCGATCCCGAACGCCGTCGTCGCGATGCCGACCAGCCCCAGAACAATGCTGATATGGAGGATGACGACGGATGGCATCGCATAAGCGCGCGCGCTGGCGCCCTGAACCGGCGCACAGATCAGCGCAAAGACCGCGAACAAGGGCAACCCTTGGGTGGTGAAGATCAGGATCGACAGACTTGAGCCCCAGCCGAGCGCCGCGACGAAGCTCATGATCGCGAACAGGCGAATCCAGTTCGAGACCCGCGCATCCGGTCCACGCATGCGAAAGCGGCGGGCCAGAAACAGACGCAGCAACAATGTCGGCCCGACGACAGCAACTGCGGCAAATGAAGCCAGAGAATCGTACGAATACCAATTGTACCACGCGGTGATCGCGATCGCCGTCGCAGTCAGGGCATGTGCGAACGGGCTGAAAAGCCCTTCCAGCATTTCCCACGCCTGCTCTTCGGTCGTGTAATCGGAACCGATCAATCCAGCAGTGGACGACATCACGCGGCGTGCGGCGGCGATGCGGCTGTGAAGATAATCGATCATCATATCGAAGCCCGCCGCGTCGTTCCCGAATTCGCTCACACGATCGACCGGGACCATGGCGGGAATTTCTAAACGGCGGCAGAACCCGATTTTGGTCGTTACCGCTAAACTGAATCGGCCATTAAGCGAAACACGACAAATCGATCCATCGGTTCGCGACGCCGGGTTCGCTCACCGAACCGATGCAATTGCGAACATGGAAACAAGCCTGGGAAAACGCAGATTGACCCTCGATCGGCGAGTCACGCAATCATTGCCGCGACGCAGAGCGCGACAAAGACAGCGATTCCTCCGAATGCGATCGAGAGAAACTGCTTTCGATGCTCATTGGTGACCAACGAGGACATGAAGAGCCTCTGCTGCGAGCGGCCAAGAAACGCATCGGCCCGCGCCTCCGATTCACGCGACTGACGCGACGTTTCTAGCTGCCGCGTAACGCAGCGCCTACTCGGTCGACTACCGGCGCGACCGCGCCTGTCCAGCTTGCTATGGCGTACAAATACAAAGCGCCGGAACGAACGACCGTTCCGGCGCTGAAGTTGTTAGGGAAAGGACTTGTCCGACGTTATGCGGCGTTGAAGCCAGCGATCGCCTTGACCTCGAGATATTCTTCGAAGCCGAACTTGCCCCATTCGCGGCCGTTGCCCGACTGCTTGTAGCCGCCGAACGGCGCGGTGCGTTCGTTCGGCACGCCCTGCAGGTTGACGTTGCCGGCGCGGATCTTGCGACCGACCGCGCGGGCGCGGTCGACCGACCCGGCCGAGACGTAACCGGCCAGGCCGTAGGGCGTGTCGTTGGCGAGCTCGACCGCCTCGTCCTCGTCCTTGGCGCCCATTATCACCAGCACCGGCCCGAAGATTTCCTCGCGCGCGATGGTCATGTTCTTGGTGACGTCGGCGAACACCGTCGGGCGAACGTAGAAGCCCTTGTTGACGCCTTCCGGCAAGCCCGGGCCGCCGGCGACCAGGGTGGCGCCCTCTTCGATGCCCTTGTTGATCAGCGCCTGGATCTTGTCCCACTGAGTGCGGTTGACCACCGGACCGATGGTGGTGCCTTCGGCGCGCGGATCGCCCGCCTTGGTCTTCTCGGCGACGCCCTTGGCGATCGTCGCGACCTCCTTCATCTTCGACAGCGGCACGATCATCCGGCTCGGCGCGTTGCACGACTGGCCGGAATTATTGAACATGTGCATCACGCCACCAGTCACCGCCTTGGTCAGGTCGGCGTCTTCCAGGATCACGTTCGGCGACTTGCCGCCGAGCTCCTGGCTGACGCGCTTGACCGTCGGGGCGGCGCGCTGGGCGACGTCGATGCCGGCGCGGGTCGAGCCGGTGAACGAGATCATGTCGATGTCCGGATGCTCGCTCATCGCCGCGCCGACCTCGGGGCCGAGGCCGTTGACGAGGTTGAACACACCCTTCGGCACGCCCGCTTCGTGCAGGATCTCGGCGAAGATCAGCGCCGAGCTCGGCGTGAATTCGCTCGGCTTCAGCACCATGGTGCAGCCGGCCGCGATCGCCGGCGCGACCTTGCAGGCGATCTGATTGAGCGGCCAATTCCACGGCGTGATCATGCCGATCACACCGATCGGCTCGCGCACGATCATCGCCGAGCCCATCGGCTCCTCGAACTGATAATTCTTCAGCACGTCGAGGGTCGACATGATGTGACCGAGGCCTGCGCCAGCCTGCATCTTTTCCGCCATCGGCAGCGGTGCGCCCATCTCGTCGGAGACCGCAGCGCCGATCTCCTTCATCCGGCTCTTGTAGACCGCGATGATCTTCTCGAGCAGCGCGACGCGCTCCTCGCGGCTGGTCACCGAGAACGTCTCGAACGCGCGCTTGGCGGCGGCAACGGCCTTGTCGACGTCGGCCTTGGAGCCGAGCGCAACCTCATACATAGCCTCTTCGGTGGCGGGATTGACGACCGGCGTCGACTTCTTGACGACGGGATCGACCCAGGCGCCATCGATGTAGAACTGCATGCGGTTGACCATCGGAACCTCTTGCTTAATCGCGGGTGGTTGGTGGTGAGTAAGTTCGGGATCGGCGCCACTGCGCAAGGCCGTCGCCTCGGCGCGAGCGGCCCGGATGAGGACCACCGCCATATGCGGGAACGGCATATAAAATCACCGGCGCGAGCGTAGCAAGGCGTCCTCGCACAATTGCGCGTGTGCGCAGTGCAGCGAGCACGATCTTCTACCACTTGGCGGAAATTCCGAGAATCCTGCTGCGACGCAGCATCAACCAGCCTTCGCCAGCTCCGCCGGACGCGCGGATTTGCCGTCGATCAGGTCGCGGTAATGCGCAATCGGTTGCGGCCTGCCGATCAGATAGCCCTGCACCTCGTCGCAGCCGGCGCGTGCCAGGAAGGCGAGCTGCTTCTCGGTCTCGACGCCTTCGGCGATCACCGGCAGTTTCAGCGTGCGCGCCAGGCTGAGGATCGCCTCGACGATCGCTGCCGATTCCGGGTTGGTCTCGAGCTTACGGGTGAAGGCCTGATCGATCTTGATCTTGTCGAACGGAAACGACTGCAGATACGACAGAGACGAATAGCCGGCGCCGAAATCGTCCATCGCAATGCGCACGCCGAGATTCTTGATCTTGCGCAGGATCGCGATCGCCCCGGCGAAATCGTCGATCAGCACGCCTTCGGTGATCTCGATCTCGAGGCGCGACGCCTCCAGCCCGGTTTCCAGCAGGATCTGCAGAATCAGCGCCGGCACGTCGAAACGGCGAAAATCGAGTGGCGAGAAGTTGACAGCGATGGCCAGCGGCTTCGCCCATGAAGCCGCCTCGGCGCAGACGCTGCGCAGCACCCATTCGTCGATCGGACCGATCTGCCCAGTTTCTTCCGCCAGCGGCACGAACAGCGCCGGCGACACCATGCCGCGCTCCGGATGGCGCCAGCGCAACAGTGCCTCGAAGCCGACGATCTCGCCGGAGGTGTCGGCCTGCGGCTGATAGTGGATTTCGAACTGCCGCCGCTCCAGCGCGACTGCGAGTTCGCGCTGGAGCGCGCGCTTCTCGCGGATCTGCAGATCCATCGCCGGCTCGAACAGGCGCACCGTGCCACGCTGCTCGGTCTTGGCGCGGTAGAGCGCGACGTCGGCATGAGCGACGAGCTGATCGGCGTCGTCGCCGTCGCGCGGATAGACGCTGACGCCGGCGGTCGCGCCGATGCGGATGCGATGACCGTCGATGTCGAACTCGATATCGCACAGTTGCTGCACCTGCCGGCAGACTTCCGGGATCGCCTCCTCCGCGACATCGGGCGGGGTAACGATCGAGAATTCATCGCCGCCCGGACGCGCCAGGAAACCCCAATGGCAGACCTCGGCAAGGCGGCGGGCCATCTCCGCCAGCACCGCGTCGCCGGTGGTCTGTCCGAATACGTCGTTGATTTCCTTGAAGCGGTCGATGCCGAGCTTGATCACCGCGAAGCTGGCGCCGCTGCTGCGTGCGACACCGAGATTCTCAACGATGCGCTCGTTGAACGCGGCACGGTTCGGCAGGCCGGTGGCGATATCGTGCAGCGCCAGATAGGCGAAGCGCTGCTCGGCTTGCTGGCGGTCGCTGACGTCCTCGTGTCTGGACAGCCAGCCGCCGTTGGGCAGCGCCTGCAGGCTCATCCTGATGTGCCGGCCGCCACGCAACTCGACAACGGTGCGGGCTGGGCCGCCGCTCATCGCAACGATCTTCAATTCGTCGATCTGACTTGGTTCCAGCACCTCGTTGCCAGCCGCGCGAAGGATGCGGCGAACGTCCTTGAGTTTCTGCCCGGCCGCCAACTGGCCGGGCGGAATCGCGTAGAGGTCGAGAAACGCTTCGTTCCAGAGCTGCAACCGGCCGCTGGCACCGAACAGATTGAGGCCGAGCGAATCGTCACTCACCAGCGCATCGACGATGATGTCGCGCTCGGCCAGCGTCAGGTGATGGCTGCGGCGGGCGATCGAATTCAGCCACATCGCAATCGACGCGAGCGCCGCCATTGCTGCGACAGCAGCCGCCATCAACGCCAGCGCGAGAGTGCGCATCGCCGACATCTCCGCAGCGGCGAGCAACAACAGCATCACGGTGGCGCCTGCGGCGATCGCCGCAACGGAACAACCGGTCGCCACGATCCAGCTCCGGTGGCCGCGTCTGTCGGCAGTCCGGATGCGACGTAGCGCACGACAGGTCGCGACGGCGCCGAGCAAACACAATACCGCGGCCAGAGCCACCATCCACCAACCGTGGGCATCGAGTGCGGAGAGATATTGGGTCATGCGTCTTTCAGAACTGCTGTCGCCTCGCAGTCTGACGCCGTGGCTTTTCGCATTGATTAAGGCGGCCACATAATTACCGGCCGCGCGACGACCGATCGTCGAAATCCAGCCTGATAATCAGCATCCAGTGAATACTAATGCGTGCATTAAACCATCAACACCAATGAGAAGTCGAACGCATCACGATCGCGCGGCATCCACTCACGGGCTGGGATATGGCTCCGCCGGCATTGCGACCTGCTTCCGGCGCAGCCGCTCGCGATGCGCCGTGTAGATGCCGCTGCCGATGATCACCGCGGCACCCACGAAGGTCCACAGGTCCGGCACCTCGCCGAACACGCCGAGACCGAGCACCGTCACCCAGACCAGTTGGCTGTAGGTGAACGGCGCCAGCACCGAGGCATCGGCATAGCGATAGGCCAGCACCACCACCCACTGCCCCATCGTCGAGGCCAGCCCGACCAGCAGGCCGATGCCGATGTCGTGCCAGCTCGGCGTCACCCACACGAACGGCACCGCCATACTCAAAGCGATGAAGCCGACCAGCGCGGAAAACGACATCGTGACGATGGCGCGATCGGCGCCGCTGATCATCCGGGTGAGAGTCAGCGTCAGCGCCCAGCCCAGCGCCGACAGGATCGGCAGCACGACCGCCGGATTGAACGCGGCCGAGCCCGGCCGGATCACGATCAGCACACCGATCAGGCCGACCAGCGTCGCCACCCAGCGCCGGATGCCGACGTGCTCGCTGAGCAGCGGGATCGACAGCGCGGTGACGAACAGAGGCGCCACGAACGAGGTCGCGGAAGCCTCGGCGATCGGGAGAAACTGCAGGCCGGTGATGAACAGTACCGACGACGCCACCAGGGCCAGCGCCCGCAGCACCTGCAATTTCGGACGCACCGAGCGCAGCGGCGATTCCTTGGAGGCGAGCGCCACCGGAATCATGATCAGCAGGAACACCAGAAACCGGATCCAGCCGATCTCGACCGGCGGCAGAGTCCGGCCGAGATACTTCGCCAGCGTATCGGAACAGGCCAGAAACACCGTCGAGCCGATGATCAGCGCGATGCCGCGCAGCGGATGATCAGCGTGACGATGGGTGAGCCGGCGCACGGCGTCGTTGCTTGGCGAAGTGACGGTCAAGGTCCGAGCCGTTTCGAAAAAGAATGCTGTGGAATGCGAGCGAACGGGACGCCTCCGAACGACGCAGTCCCATCAACTAACAATCCGACAAAACGATGTTCGCCGCGCCGGCACAAGTGCGGAAATCGCGGCTCGGTCATGCGGCGGCTCGCCCCGCCGCCGCATCTCACAGCATCGGCAGGCTGGCCGGCTCCGGCCCCAGCGGACAGGCCTGGTCGATCGCGGCGATCTCATCGTCGCCGAGCCGCAGTGCCGTCGCCGCCGCATTGTCGGCGGCGTGAACCGGGTTGCCGGCTTTCGGGATCGCAAACACCGAGCGCCGCCGGGTCAGGAACGCGAGCGCGACCTGGCGGGGCGTCGCGCCATGATGATCGGCGATCTGTTGCAGCAGCCGCCCGGCTTCGCTGCGCGGCGACGGAAACTCGTTGTGCCCGAACGGCGAATAGGCGGTCACCGCGACGCCGTGCGCCTCGCACCAGGGGATCACCGCGTGCTCGATCGCACGTTCATGCAGGTGATACAGCACCTGATTACAGGCGATCCTGCCGTCGCCGGCGATCCGGTGCAGTTCGCGCAAATCGCCCGTGTCGAAATTGCTGACGCCCCAGGACAGGATCTTACCGGCGGCGACCAGCTCTTCAAACGCCGCGACGGTCTCGCCGAGCTGATAGTGGCCGCGCCAATGCAGCAGATAGCAGTCGAGCCGGTCGGTGCCGAGCCGCGCCAGCGACCGCTCGCAGGCAGCGATGGTGCCCCGGCGTGAGGCGTTGCTCGGCAGCACCTTCGAAACCAGGAACACCTCGTCGCGGCGGCCGGCGATCGCCTCGGCGACCAGCGGCTCGGCGTCGCCATACATCTCGGCGGTGTCGATATGCGTCAAGCCGAGATCCAAGCCGCGCCGCAGCGCGGCGATCGCCGTCGCGCGGTCACCCCGGTCGATATACCAAGTGCCCTGCCCGATCGGCGCGAGGTTCGGCCCTCCGGAGCCGAATCTGCGCGTGTCCCCAGTCACCATCCACTCCCATCACGATCACGCCGTGCTGGCCGCCATCATCGGCCGCGGCGCGGCGCCTTGGCCCGGCTTCAGCCGGAATTCGTAGGTCATCAAATGCCACGGCCCCGACGCCGCACGGCCATCGGGCAACACCGAATCCTCGCGCAATTCCACGTTCGAGATCAGCTCGTCCTTGACCCCGAATACCACATCGGATTCGAGATATTTATCACCTTCGATGAAAACATGGGTGACCAGCGGCTCGAAGCCAGGGGCGCTGATCAGGAAATGGACATGCGCCGGCCGCATCGGGTGGCGCCGCGCCGCCAGGATCAGGTCGCCGACCGGACCGTCGATCGGGATCGGATAGCTGCACGGCAATATGGTGTGGAACGAAAACCGGCCGTCGGCGTCGGTGGTGAACCGTGCCCGCAGCGACGGCCCGCGATCGGCATAGCCCGGCTTCTGGGAATCGTAGAAGCCGTCGTCGTCGGCGTGCCAGACGTCGACCGCCGCCTGCGCAATCGGCGCCCCGTCGAGATCGGTGACACGGGCCTCGACATACATCTGCTCGCCGTCGACCCCTTCGGAAATATCGGCGCCGGACGGCACCTGCTTGTGCTCTCCGACATAGAACGGCCCGAGCACAGTGGTTTGCGTCGCGCCTGCGCGGTCGCGGTGATTGACGGCATCGACCAGCATCGACACCCCGAGCACGTCCGACAGCAGGATGAATTCCTGGCGGCTCGCCGTGCATTTCTGCCCGGTCCGAGTGAGAAAATCGATCGCCTTCTCCCATTCCTCGAAGGTCAAGCCGGTGCGGCGGACATAATCGTGCAGCGAGCGCACCAGCTCGCGCATCAGCAGCTTCATGCGCGGATCGGGGGTTTCGTCGAAGCTCTTGACGACCGCCTCGGTGAGGTCGGTCTCGTCGAATTGAGGCATGTCCCGCTCAGATGTCGTTGGAGAGGCGGCGACGGTACACCATGCTTCCCGCCATGGTAAGCGCGGACGCGGAAGTCCGCTATGCGCGAGAGGCGAAACGACCACATCTCCGCGCCACGCCGATAGAACACCTTGCGATTTTCCGATATCACAGGCGCCCGAGCGAGACGACACGAATCCGGGACCGTCAACCGGACGATCCGCGAAAGTTCAGGAGCGAAGCGATGCCCAGCCAGACCGCACCAGCCCAATCCGCACCGCCGGCGATCGGTTCGGCCACCAGTGCCGGGATGTCGGAGACCGCGCTGCGCCGCATCGACGATCATCTGCAGCGGCTCTATCTCGATCCCGGCAAGCTGCCCGGCACCCAAACGCTGGTGTTTCGTCGCGGCCAGATTGTCTACCACTCGTCGCTCGGCTTCGCCGATGTCGAACGCAAGGTCGCGGTGCGCGACGACACCATCTTCCGCATCTATTCGATGACCAAGCCAATCACCTCGGTGGCGCTGATGATGCTGTTCGAGGAAGGCCGGGTCCAGCTCGACGACCCTGTGGCGAAGTACATTCCGCAAT
This sequence comes from Rhodopseudomonas parapalustris, assembly GCF_053772255.1. Classification (NCBI taxonomy): domain Bacteria; kingdom Pseudomonadati; phylum Pseudomonadota; class Alphaproteobacteria; order Hyphomicrobiales; family Nitrobacteraceae; genus Rhodopseudomonas; species Rhodopseudomonas parapalustris. The sequence goes on from NZ_JAMKBZ010000003.1 coordinate 52,735, forward strand.
GGGCGGGTCTCGGCGTGTTCCAGGCCGGCATTCCGCCCTATTTCCTGACCAAGCCGCCGGCGCGGCCGATGCAGGTGGTCGACCTGCTGCGCCACACCTCCGGCCTGACTTACGGCTTCCAGAACCGCACCAATGTCGACGCCGCCTATCGCGACAAGGGCATCGGCGCGTTCGAAAAGGCAGGCACGCTGGATTCCTGGATCGCCGATCTGGCGCAGATCCCGCTGGAATTCTCGCCCGGAGAGGCGTGGAATTACTCGGTGTCGACCGACATCGTCGGCTACATCGTGCAGAAGATCAGCGGCATGCCGTTCGAGCAATTCGTCAAGCAGCGCATTCTCGATCCGCTCGGCATGACCGACACCGACTTCTACGTGCCGCCCGCGAAAGCGCAGCGGCTCGCCGCCTGCTACACCGCCGACGGCAAAGGCGGCATGACGCTGTCGGACGATCCGCAGACCTCGAGCTTCCTGAGCCCGCCAGCGCTGATCTCCGGCGGCGGCGGGCTGGTGTCGACCACCGCCGATTATCTCACCTTCTGCCGCGCGCTTCTGAATGGCGGCGAACTCGACGGCGTCCGCCTGCTCGGGCCGAAGACGCTGAAGCTGATGACCAGCAATCATTTGCCCGGCAACCGCGACCTCACCCAGATGTCGCTGTCGATGTTCTCCGAAGCCACCAATGCCGGCATCGGCTTCGGGCTCGGCTTCGCCGTCAACATGAACCCGGCGCTGACGCTGTTGCCGGGCTCGGCCGGCGAATTCTATTGGGGCGGCGCGGCCTCGACCGCGTTCTGGATCGATCCGGCCGAAGAGCTGATCACGATCTTCATGACCCAGCTCATCCCCTCCAGCGTCTATCCGATCCGCCGCGAACTCCGTACCCTAGTGTACAGCGCGATCACGGAGAGTAATCTATAAGGCCTCGACCTACCCACTCGTCATTGCGAGGAGCGAAGCGACGAAGCAATCCAGCTCTGGACTCGAAACTGGATTGCTTCGCGGGCAATGACTGAGCTAATCGCGCACGTGCACCACGGCGATATCGTCGGCATAGAGGCGGCGCCAGCCCGGGCGTTGGTCCATCTCGCGAACGGCGGCAGCGCTCGGCGGCAGCATCGTCGCATCGATACCGTAGCCGGTCAGCATGCGGTCGAGCGCGGCGGGATCCCGCCCCGCGGTGGCGCGCATCATATCCATCACCCGCGCCTCGCCGTAGAGCTCGGCGCGGCCGTCGATGAACACCGGCACGTGGCGTGAGATCAGATAGCCGCCGAAGATGTAAGCGTTGAGAATCCGCTTGGCGCCGTGTGCCTGCACGGCGGCCAGTGCCCGCTCCGGCACCTGAGGCTCGTCGAAGCGATAATGCAGCCGCGGCGCCGCGGCGATCGTGGCGGCGATGATTGCGATCACGGCGACGACCCCGGCCCAGGCCGGGGGGGCGAGATCAGGCTTTGCTTCGGCTGACTTGCGCCCAAGCCCAAGCTGCAGCGCCCATGGCCGCGCCAGGATCATCGGGACCAGCAGCGCGTAGTGTTCGATGCTGCGGACATGCGCCAGTGCCATGTGCACCAGACCGAGCACCAAGAGCAGCCGCGGCCACGGCACCGTCAGCCCGCGCGAAAGGGCGATGCCGAGCAGCGCCAGCAGGCTGGCCTCGAACGTGCCGAACTTCGAGAAATTCGATGGTGCCCACTCGCCGAGCGTCGACAGCACTTCGCCGAGGCTGAGGATCTTGGTGGCCGCCAGCGGCGTGCCCCAGCCGTACGGCGTAGCGCAGCAGGCGGCGACGGCGGCGATGCCGAACGCAGCCCAGCGCAGCGCCAGCGACAATCGCCGTTGCGGTTCGGCTTGGCGCAGCGCTTCCACTCCCACCGCGCCGATCAGCATCAGTCCAAACACGAAGCCGCCGTGCAGATTGGCCCACAGCGCCATTACCAGCAGTAGCGCCCAGGGCGGCGCGGCGTTCCGGTCGGCGGCATCGATCAGGCCAATGAACCACGCCACCATCACCGGTAGCGCCAGCATATGCGGCCGCGCCAGCACATGCGGCATGATCAGCACCATCGCGGCGAGTGCGAGCGCCGACGTCACCAGCGCTGAGGCGTAGCGTTCGAGATAGGCGGTGAACAGCGCCAGCGCCGCCGCGACCGCAAGCGCGGTGACGATCACCGGTCCAGCCCAGCCGGCCTTCATCGCCAGCGCAAAAACCACCTGCGCCAACCACGAGCTCGATTGCCAGGGCTCGCCAGCCCTGGTGAACGAGAAGCTGTCGACCGTCGGCACAGTGCCGTGCGCCAGGATCCAGCGCCCGGTTTCGATCTGCCAGTAGCTGTCGGAATCCTGGAGTAGGCTGTCACCGGCCAGCAGCAGATACACCAACACGCCGGTGCCAACCAGCAGCGGCAGCACGAAGCTGCGCGCGCCGGCGGTCTCGGCCGAATGGATCGCCGGAGCGGTCAAGGAGGAGCTCTTTCCGACCGGGAACATCGATACGGGAATCGAACCACGTCCGCCGATAATATCCGGTAAAGCCGCAGGCCTCGGTGTTCAGACTTTGTTAATCAATCAAATCTTGCGCTCGCGCCCCTGCCAGAACGGATCGCGCACCGCGCGGCGGAGCAGCTTGCCGACCGGACTCTTCGGCACCTCTTCGATGAAGCGCACCTGCTTCGGCACCTTGTAGCTCGCCACCTTGTCGCGCGCGAAGGCGATCAGTTCGGCTTCCTCAGCGCTGGCTCCGGCACGCAATGCGACGAAAGCCGCGACGCTCTCACCCCATTTATCGTCCGGCAGACCGACCACCACCACTTCGCGGACCGCCGGATGCGCGGCCAGCGCGTCCTCGACCTCGCGCGGATAGACATTGTAGCCGCCGGACACGATCATGTCCGAGGTACGGTCGACCAGATACAGATAGCCGTCCTCGTCGAACCGTCCGACGTCGCGGGTGCGCAACCAACCGTCCGGCAGGAACATCTGCGCGTTCAGTTCTGGCGCGTTGTAATAGCCCTTCATCGCGAACGGCGTGCGCAGCGCGATCTCGCCGGCCTCGCCGGGCGCGACCTCCTCGCCCGCTTCGTTGACCAGTTTTACCTCGCAATCAATCGACGGCCGGCCGCAGGAGCCGAGCCGCTGCTCGGCGTTCGGCCCGACGTGATCCTGTTTGGTCAGATGGGTGATGAAGATCGGCGCTTCGGATTGGCCGTAGTATTGCGCGAAACGAGGCCCCCACAGCATCAGCGCGCGCTGCATCACCGGTCGCGGCATCGGCGAGGCACCGTAGATGATGCTCTTCACACTGGAGAAGTCCGCCTGCTCGATGCCCGGATGATCGAGCAGCATGCCGATCATGGTCGGCACCAGATTGAGCGCGGTCGGCTTCCAGCGCTCGACCGCGTCGAGATAGCTCGCCGGCGTGAAGCCCGGCAGCACCGCGGCGACGCCGCCGCGCAGCCAATACGGCACGATGAAACAGCCCGATGCGTGGATCATCGAGGCGGCGTGCAGCATCACGTCGCCCTCGCCGACCTCCATATTGATCAGCACGTTGGTGGCCATCGCCGCCCAGCTCGCCTGGGTGTGCTCGACCGCCTTGAGCTTGCCAGTGGTACCGGAGGTGAAGATGGTGATGACAATGTCGTCGGGCTCACAGCGCCGCGCCGGGGGCGTATCCGGCCGCGCGTGAGCGAGCTGCAGCAGATCGTCGGCATCCGCACTGCCGATGCTGATCAGCTTCAGGCCCTGCATTACTTGCGCCAGCTCGCGCGCCCGCTCGGTGAGATCGGTACCGTGGATCAGGATGTCGACGCCGGCGCCTTCCAGCATCTGCTGCTGTTCGACCAGCGACAGACGGGAATTCAGCGGCACCCGCGACAGCCGCGATTTGACGAAGCCGAAGTCGATCGGCAGCGTGTAGATCGAATTGTTCAGCAGCATCCCGACGCGGCTGCCGACCTCGAGCCTGAACGTGTCGATGAAAACGTTGGCGATCCGGTTCGACAGCAGATCGACTTCAGTGAACGTCATGCGCTGATCGCCGAACATCACCGCCGTCCTCGGGCCGTGATACACCGCGCCGCGCCGGATCATCTCGGATGCCAGCATCGTGGTTCCTCCCTGTCTGCGCCCGCCCCTTGCTGCGGCGTGGCTGTTAGGTCTTCGTCCGCTCAACGAGTCATTCCGGGGCGCTCACGAAGTGAGCGAACCCGGAATCTCGCCGCCACAACCTCGGGATTCCGGGTTCGCGCTCCGCGCGCCCCGGAATGACCGCCTGCGGCGGTCACTTCCCCGGCCACACCGGCTTGCGCTTTTCGGCGAAGGCTTTCAGGCCTTCCTTGGCATCCTCGGTCATAGCCAACAGGGCGATCTGGCTTTCGGTGTAGGCGATGCTCTCGTCGAACGACATCGATGAAATCGCGCGCATCGCGTATTTGCCGCGGCGGATCGCGGTCGGCGATTTGTCGGTCAGCCGCTTCGCCAGCCACTCGACCTTGGCGTCGAGCTCGGCCGCCGGCACGGCGTAGTTGAGGAGGCCAGCCGCCAGCGCCGCTTGCGTATCGAACGGCTCGCCGGTCAGCGCCCATTCGGCGATCAGCCGCCGGGGCGCGATGTCCTGGAGCAGGCTCATCACCTGCATCGGGAACACGCCGACCTTCACCTCCGGCAGCCCGAACACAACGTTGTCGGCCGCGACCGCCATGTCGGTCATGCACAACAGCCCCATGCCGCCGGCCATGCAGGTGCCGTTGACGCGGGCGATCGACGGCTTGGTCGCGTTCTGCGCCAAGCGCAACAGATCGGCGTAGTCGACATTCGGCTTGGAGAAATCGAACGAGAACGCCGCCCCGGTCGACTGCAGATCGGCGCCGGCGCAAAATGCCTTGTCACCGGCGCCGGTGAGCACGATCACCCGCACCTCGGCGTCTTCATGCGCCTGCTTCCAGCCGCTTGTGATGCCCTCGACCACGCCGGCATTAATGGCGTTGCGTTTGTCGGGACGGTTGATGGTGATCCACAGCGCGCTTTCGCGCTTCTCGATGATCACGGCGTCGTTGCTCATGTCAAATACCCTTCGTCTTCGTCATTGCGAGGAGCGGAGCGACGAAGCAATCCAGCTCCGTGCACTGCGCTCTGGATTGCTTCGCTTCGCTCGCAATGACGGGGATAATCAGTGCTCCAGAACTCTACGTCGCCGCTTCGATCTCGGCGACGATGCGGCCGGCGGTGACCTGCTCGCCTTCGGCGACATCGATGGTGATGATGCCAGAGCCAGGCGCCGTGTGCACGTGCTCCATCTTCATCGCTTCCAGCGTCAGCACCGGTTGGCCGGCCTCGACGCGGTCGCCGGCTTTGACCAGCACCGCGACGACGCGGCCGTTGAGCGCCGCGCGCAGCTTGCCGTCGCCGCCGCCACGCGCCGCGCTTTGCGGCGCCGCCCGGGTCAGGTCGACGATGCTGTTCTGCACGCCCAGCCGCTGCACGAACAACCGGTCGCCGTCGCGGTGGAAGACCGCGGACTCGCCGAGATCTTTGGCCTGGAAGCGGATGCCGCCAGCGGACAGTTCCTCGATCACAAAGCTGATCGATTGCCCCTCCTGGCTCACGACGTAGCTACCGTCGCGCTCACGCACCACTTCGCAAGCCTGCTCCGCGCCGTCGAGTTCGAACTTGAGCCGGGTCGGAAACACCGTCGCGAGCGAACGGCCCGGCCGATGCGGCGGCGCGTGGCGGTCGGTGACGTAGAGCAGCAGCGCCGCGACCGCGGGTGCCGGCACCGCATCGTCCGGCAGCGACCGCACTAATGCGTCGCGATGCTGCCCGATGAAGGCCGTGGTCGCCTCCCCGGCGGCGAATACCTGGTGGCGCAGACAGGCGGCGAGGAAGCCGCGATTGGTGGTGACACCGAAGGCAATGGTGCCGTCGAGACCATGGATCAGCTTGCGCCGCGCCTCATCCCGGCTGGCACCGACCGCGATCACCTTGGCGATCATCGAGTCGTAATACGGCGGGATCTCCGCACCCGATTGCAGCGCGTGCTCGACCCGCAGCTCGCCCGGCATCCGCCACAGCGCCATCCGCCCCGATTGCGGCATGAAGTCGTGGTCGGCATCCTCCGAGCACAGCCGCACTTCAATGGCGTGACCCTTGAAGGTCACATCGTCCTGGCGCAGCGGCAGCGGTTCGCCGGCGGCGATCCGAAGCTGCAGCTCGACCAGATCGAGCCCGGTGATCGCTTCGGTCACCGGATGCTCGACCTGCAGCCGGGTGTTCATCTCCATGAAGTAAAAGTTGCCTTCGGTGTCGAGCAGGAACTCCAGCGTGCCGGCGCCTTCGTAGCCGATCGCCTTGACGGCATTCACCGCCACGGTGCCCATCTGCTCACGCAGGGCTTCCGACACCGCCGGCGATGGGGCCTCCTCGATCAGCTTCTGATGGCGGCGCTGTACCGAGCAGTCGCGTTCGCCGAGATGGATGGCGGCGCCATAGCGATCACCGAACACCTGAATCTCGATGTGGCGGGGCTCGAGGATCGCCCGCTCCAAAATCACGGTGGGATCGCCGAACGCGCTCTGCGCCTCCGAACGGGCGCTGCGCAGCGCGTCGGGCAGCGCCGCGGCGTCTGCCACCAGCCGCATGCCGCGTCCGCCGCCGCCGGCCACCGCCTTGATCATGATCGGAAAGCCGATCCGCTCGGCTTCGCGGATCATCGCGGCGTCGCTCTGGTCTTCGCCCTGATAGCCCGGCACGCACGGCACGCCGGCCTTCAGCATGATCGCTTTGGCGCCGGCCTTGTTGCCCATCGCGGCGATCGACTCGGGCGACGGTCCGATAAAGACCAGCCCCGCATCGCGGCAGGCAGCGGCGAAGTCTTCGTTCTCGGCGAGGAATCCGTAGCCGGGATGCACCGCGTCGGCGCCGGCAGTCTTCGCTGCCTGAATAATTGCCGGGATGTTCAGGTAAGATTGCGACGGCTGCGCGCCGCCGATCGCCACCGCCTCGTCCGCGGCGCGAACGTGGGCGGCGTCGCGATCCGCGTCGGAATACACGGCGACCACACCATAACCGAGCCGGCAGGCACTGCGCATCACCCGCAGCGCGATCTCGCCGCGGTTGGCGATCAGGATCTTGGAGAACGGCGTCAGCTTCAACATACGGGTCACACTCATGGCCGGGACACCGCGAACTGCATGCGCTGCGGCTCGCGCGCTTCGCTCTCACGACAGATCGCCAATACTTCGGAGAGCACGGCGCGAGTGTCGCGGGGGTCGATCACACCGTCGTCGAGCATCCGCGCCGAGGTCGCGAACACGTCCATCTGGCCGTTGAACACCGCGGTGATACCGGCCTTCATCTGATCGAGCTTTTCGCGGTCGACCGGCACGCCCTTCCGCGCCGCGCCGGCTTCGGCGACGATCGCCATGGTTTCGGCGGCCTGCTCGCCGCCCATCACCGCGGTCTTGGCGTTGGGCCAGGAGAAGCAGAACCGCGGATGGAAGCCGCGGCCACACATGCCGTAATTGCCGGCGCCGAACGAAGCGCCGCAATAGATCGTGATCTGCGGCACGGTGGCCGAGGTCACCGCCTGGATCATCTTGGAGCCGTGCTTGATCATGCCGGCTTCCTCATAGGCGCGGCCGACGATGTAGCCGGTGGTGTTGTTGAGATACAGGATCGGGGTGCGCGACTGGCAGCAGGCCTGGATGAAATGCGTCGCCTTGTTGGCGCCGGCCGGATCGAGCGGACCGTTGTTGGTGATGATGCCGATCGCCATGCCGGCGATCCGCGCCTGGCCGACCACCGTGGCGGGGCCGTAGTTCGGCGACATCTCGGTGAAGTCGGAGTCGTCGACGATCCGCGCGATCACCTGGCGCATGTCGACTGGACGCTTGTGATCCATCGGCATGATGCCGAGCAGTTCCTCCGGATCGTACAGCGGCGGGTGATAGGTCGCGGGATCCGGCCCCGGACCGGAGCGGTCCCATGGCAGCCCGGCCATGATGTCGCGCGCGATCCGCAGCGCGTCGCGATCGTCTTCGGCGAGGTAATCGCCGAGACCGGAAATCGAGGTGTGCATCTCGGCGCCGCCGAGTTCTTCCTCGGTGGCGATCTCGCCGGTGGCCGCCTTGAGCAATGGTGGGCCTGCGAGAAACGCCCGGGTCCGGCCGCGCACCATCACGATATAGTCGGACAGGCCGGTCTGATACGCGCCGCCCGCGGTGGACGAGCCATGCGTCACCGTCACCACCGGCAGTCCGGCGGCGGACATTCGCGCCAGATTACGGAAGATGTTGCCGCCGCGGACGAAGTCCTCGACGCGGTAGCGCAGCAGATTGGCGCCCGCGCTTTCGACCAGCTGCACGAACGGCAGCCTGTTCTCCAGCGCCAGCTCCTGAATCCGCAGCGTCTTGTCGAGCCCGAACGGCTGCAGCGCTCCAGCGTCGATGCCGGAATCGTTGGCGCTGATCATGCAGCGGATGCCGGAAACATAGCCGATGCCACCGATCACACCGCCGCCGGGCACGCTCTTGTCGGCGTTGGCGGTGTCGAACATGTAGCCGGCGAGCGTCGACAGTTCGAGGAACGGCGTGCCGGGATCGAGCACCAGCGCGACGCGCTCGCGCGGCAAGAGCTGCCCGCGCTTATGGAAGCGCTCGGCGGAGCCTGCCGACAGCGTCCGCGCCCGCGCCTCCAGCATCCGCATCCGCTCGATCAGCGCCAGCATGCCGTCGCGATTGGCCCTGAAGCCCTCACTCCCCGGCGCCACGGTGGATTCGATGATTCCCATTCACGCTTCCCTTAGTCGTTTCCGTCATTCCGGGCGCGACCGCAGGTCGCGCGCCCGGAATCTCGATGTGTTCTGAACCTCGGGATTCCGGGTTCACGCCGCGTCGCGGCGTGCCCCGGAATGACGGTGAATCACCCCGTCTGCCCGAGCATGAAGTGATCGGTGAAGGCGCTGCGCAGTTCGACCTTGCGCAGTTTGCCGGTGGCGGTCATCGGCATGTCGTCGACGATCTTCAGAAGCTTCGGCACCTGAAAGCCGCCGAGGTGCTTCTTGCAGTGCTCGATGATCTCGGTCTCGGCCGCGGAGGCGCCTGGCTTCAGCTTAACGAAGGCCGACACCGCCTCGCCCCATTGCGGATGCGGCAGGCCGACAACCGCGGCGTTCATCACCGCCGGATGCGCCAGCAGCGTCTCCTCGATCTTGACCGAGGCGACGTTCTCGCCGCCGGATTTGATCATGTCCTTCTTGCGGTCGAGGAACAGCACCTCGCCGTGCTCGTCGATCAGCGCCAGGTCGCCGGTGTGGTGCCAGCCGAATTTTCGCGCGGCCTCCGTGGCTTCGGGATCCTTGTAATAACCGAGCATCACGTTGGGGCCGCGATGCACGATCTCCCCCACCTGACCGACGCCGAGAAGGTTGCCGGCGTCGTCCATGATCGCGGTCTCGTTGACCAGCGTCGACTCGCCCCAGTAATTGCCGAAGCGAGCGAGCTGACGGTCCGGCTGCGACATCGTCGTCGCCGGATACATCTCGGTCTGCCCCGAAGGCTGGACAAAGGTCGGGCAGAGCTCGGCGATCGCGCGCTCCAGCAGCGGCCGCGGCATCGGCGCCATGGTGTAGATGCAGCAGCGCAGGGTCGAGAGATCGAACTCCTTGCGCCGCGGATGGTCGAGGATCACCTGATACATCAGCGGCAGGCCGATGAAGACCGTGAGCTTGTCGCGCTGGATCGCCTCCATGCAGGCGACCGGATCGAAGCCGCGCATCAGCGCCATCTTGCCGCCGACGATGAGATAGGACAGCAGCACGACGTGGGCGGCACAGTGGAACAGCGGAAACTGCCCGGTGATGCCGTCAGTGCGCGAGAGCTGCATCTCGATCGCATTGCTCATCGCCGCCATCGTCACCGCAAGGTGGCCGTGCATCGCTCCCTTCGGCCGCGAGGTGGTGCCCGAGGTGTAGATGATCATCGCCAGATCGCGATCGTCGAACGCCACGTCCGGCTCGATCTCGGATTGGCCGTCGAGCAGTTGATCGAAGGTCGGCAGTCCGGTTTCGGCGGCCTTGCCGGCCAGATTGACAGCGATCAGATCGATGCCGCGCGCTTCCAGCGCAGCGCGGCGCTCCGGCTGGCCGAACAGATTGTCGTCGATCACCGCGACCTTCACGCCGGCGTGGTCGAGGATGTAGCTCATGTCGTCCGGACCGAGCATGGTGTTGATCGGCACCCAGACCAGCCCCGCACGATGAATGCCGAACAGCGCTTTGACGAACTCGACCGAGTTGTTGCAGATGGTCGAGATCTTGGCGCCCGGCTGCAGCCCGCGCGCGACCAGCGCATTGGCGAAGCGGTTGGCGTCGCGTTCGAGTTCACCATAGCTGACCTGACGGGCGCCGTCGGTCAGTGCGATGCGGTTCGGAAACCGCTTCGCCGATTTACGCAAAATGTCGCCGATCGCCACGCGGCCGATCCGCCCCGGTCCCGGCACGCCGCCGGTCGCTTCAAGACTGGTCATGGTTCACTCCCTCGAGGTGAGGCAGCTCTTCCGGCTGCTTGATGTGCGATGCTTATCGGTTGTCATTCCGGGGCGCCGCGCAGCGGCGAACCCGGAATCTCGACGGTGGCAGAACATCTCGGGATTCCGGGTTCGCGCTTACGCGCGCCCCGGAATGACTCGTGATTAGTGCAGCACACCAAAGATCTTGCGCGCCTCTTCGGGCGAAGCGATCTCACGCCCGGCCCGGCGGGCGCAGCCGGCGATCTCTTCGATCAACTGCCCGTTCGAGGTCACCTTCTCGCCATTGGCCAGATAGAACGTGTCTTCGAGACCAGTGCGCAGATGGCCGCCGAGGTCGGCGCAGGCCTGATGCAGCGGCCAGATCTCGGCGCGGCCGATCGCGGTGACCTGCCAATGCGCTTCGGGGCGCTTGAGCTTCAAGAGGATCGGCAGCAATTCGGGATCGGCCGGCATGCCCGAGGCGACGCCCATCACGAAGTTGTATTCGAGCGGGCCGGCATACATCCCGGTCTGCACATACATGCCGACACAGCGCACGATGCCGACGTCGAAGCACTCGAATTCGGGGATGGTCCCGGCGTCCTTCATCGCGCCGAGGAAGTCCGCGATCTTTTCGACCGAATTGTCGAACATCATCGGCGGCCAGGCCCAGGTGTTGTCGGCCTTGACCTTGAGGTAGTTCAGCGAACCGGCGTTGCAGGCCGCGATCTCCGGTTTGGTCTCGCGGATGCACGCGAGCGGGCCCTGGTAGTTCGGGCCCGAGGTGCCGGAGGTGTGGTTGATGATGATGCCCGGGCAGGCGTCGCGGATCGCCTGCTGGATCTCGCGCGAGACGTTGACGTCCCAGCTCGGCAGATGGCCCTTGTCGGGGCGCTGATCGCGCAGATGGATATGAACGATGGCGGCACCGGCATCGTAGGCCGCCTTGGCCTCGCGGGCCATCTGTTCCGGCGTCACCGGGACGTGGTGCTGCTTCGGATCGGTCAGCACGCCGTTCAGCGAGCAGGTGATCACCGCCTTGTCGCTCATTCGCTTCCAGCCCTTTCAGGTTGCTGTAGCGCCGCCTGGGATTGCGACGCGAACCATGTTGGGCAGAATGATGCTGAGCACGCGCCGGCGTATCTTGCGCCGACGCGCTGAGTGCAGAGGCTAGGTGCGGCCGTGCCGCAGTTCGGCGACACGCATGCTGTGCGGATCGCTGCGCCAGATCGCCAGATCGCGCGAGCCGGAGAAGATCGCGCGCGGCTGCAGGCCGTAGAAGCGCCGGATCGAATGGCTGAAGTGCGTCGAGTCCGGATAGCCGATGTCCTGCGCCAGATGCGCGAGGTTGATATCGGAGTTGACGAAGTGCAGCAGATGCCGCGCCCGCTTCCAGGCGCGGAAGGCGCGGAACGAGACGCCGGTCTCGTCCTTGAACAGATGCAGGAAGCGCGACTGCGACAGGTTGGCCGCGCTGGCGCAATCCTCGGCGCTGACGGTGTCCGTGCCGACGTCGTTGATGCGGGCGATCGCACGGGCGACACGCCGATCAATCGCGCGCGCCGGCAGCGGTTCGCCGAAGAACAAATCGTCGAATTCGGACGTTGTGAAGCCGTCGCGGCGCCCGGTCTCGACCAGAGCCCGATAAGCCTGGCGGATCCGGCTCGCGAGTGCCGGCGCAGTGGCCCCGGCAATCCGCGCTCCGAGCGCCGCCATTGGCGCCGGCAGCACCGTTTCGGGCTCGATCACCAGACTGATGATGCAGCGCGAATCCGATTCGACGTTGTGCGGCAGATAAGGCGGCACGAACGCGACCGCGCCGACCTGTTCGGGCCGTCCCTCGATCGTCACCCGCAAGCTGCCCTGCATCGAGACGTAAATCGCGTAGCCGCCGCTGGTGCGGCGTCGCGGACGGCCAAGCAGGCCGGCGTAAAACACCCGTTCCGGGCTGATCAGCATCAGATGGCCGGAATCCGGACAGTCGTCGTTCGTCATCGGTCCTCCCGGGGCGGGTTGTCGCCCGTTGCCGCATTGTTCTGCGGTGCCCTCTTCGCGGAGCATCACGGACAATACAGCAACGCCCGGCGTTGTCACCGGGCGAGATGACGCGGAAGTTCCGTCCCCGGCGGAGCCTTTCGCCGGGGACGCGACGTCGGAATTCAGGCCCGTTTCGGCACCTTTTGCTCTTCGCCGGCACGGGTTTCAGCTTCCAGCGCCCGCTGATAGCCGTCTCGCTGCTGCAGCCGGGCCCAGTAGGCTGTCACGTTCGGGCCAAAATCCTTGGCGAGGCCGAGATTGCTCGCCAGCCGCAGCGCGTAGCCGTTTACCACATCGGCCGCAGTGAACCGGCCGGCGCAGAGGTAATCGCCCTGCCCGGCCGCCGCCTCGACCGCGCGGAGCCGGCCGAGGAACCACTTGCCGTAGTCCTCCACCACCTGCGGCTGACGCCGTTCCGCCGGCTCCAGCGTGCCGTAGCGCAGCACCAGGGTTTGCGGGAAGGTCAGCGTCGCGTCGGAGAAGAACATCCAATTGAGGTACGAGCCGTAGGCCGGATCATCGACCCCGACCACCAGCGGCGTCGGGCCGTGGCGCGTGCCGAGATACTGACAGATCCCGGACGACTCCGTCATCTTGGTCTCGCCGTCGATCATGAACGGAATGGTGCCGAGCGGATTGATCGCCAGATACTCCTTGGCGAGCACCCGCGGCGGAAACGGCAACATCTTCAGCTCGTAATCGAGACCCATTTCCTCCAGCATCCACAGCGGCCGAAACGACCGCGCGCCATGGCAGTGATACAGCGTGATCATGGTATGCGTTCTCCCTGTCATTGTTTGTTAGCATCGCCACAGCCAATCGCACAGCGCGCTCCCTCGCCCCGCCCTTGCGGGGAGAGGGCTGGGGTGAGGGGCGACGCAAGCACTGACTCTCGGCCTCGCGAATACGCCCCCTCACCCGGATTGCTGCGCAATCCGACCTCTCCCCGCGCGCGGGGAGAGGTGAGCCGCGGCTGCGGTCACACGCTCACGCCTTCCCCGGCAGCGTGCCGTTCATCTTGCACAGAATGCCGAGCATCACCTCATCGGCGCCGCCGCCGATCGCGGTGAGACGGCTGTCGCGATAGGAGCGGCTCACCAGCGTTTCGTTCATGAAACCCATGCCGCCCCAGAACTGCAAGCAGGCGTCGGGCAATTCGCGGCCCAGACGGCCGGCCTTGAGCTTGGCCATGGTGGCGAGCTGAGTAACGTCCTCGCCGGCAACCAGCGCTTCGGCGGCACGATACACCAGCGAGCGGAGCAGCTCGACCTCGGTCTGCAGCTCGGCGAGCCGGAAGTGGATCACCTGATTGTCGAGCAGCGGCTTGCCGAACGCCTTGCGGCCGCGGGTGTAGTCGATGGTGTTCTGGATCGTCCTCTCGTGCGCCTTGAGGCACGCCGCCGCGCCCCACAATCGCTCCTCCTGGAACTGCACCATCTGATAGGTGAAGCCCTTGCCCTCCTCGCCGATCCGGTTGCGCTTCGGCACGCGCACCTCGTCGAAGTAAATCTGCGCGGTGTCGGATGAGCGCATCCCGAGCTTGTCGAGCTTACGCGCGATGGTGACGCCCTTGCTCTTCATCGGCACGCAGATCAGCGACTTGTTGCGATGCACCGGCCCCTCGCCGGTGTTGCAGAGCAGGCAGATCCAGTCGGCCTGGGTGCCGTTGGTGATCCACATCTTGCCGCCGGAGATCACGTAGTCGTCACCGTCAGATTTCGCCGTGGTCTTGATCGAGGCAACGTCGGAGCCGGCGCCGGGCTCGGACACGCCGATGCAGGCGACGTAGTCGCCCGCGATCGACGGCGCCAGAAACTCCTTGCGCAACTCGTCGGAGCCGAACCGCGCCAGCGCAGGCGTCGCCATATCGGTCTGCACGCCGATCGCCATCGGCACCGCGCCGCAATTGATCGCGCCAAGTTCTTCCGCCATCATCAGCGCGTAGGAGTAATCGAGCCCCTGTCCGCCATATTCCACCGGCTTGTTGAGCCCGAGGAAGCCGAGGTCCCCGAGCTTCTTGAACAGTTCGTGGGCCGGGAAGATGCCGGCGTTTTCCCACTCGTCGACGTGCGGATTGATGTCGCTCTGAATGAACTTCTGCAGAATGCGGCGCGGTTCGTCATGGTCTTGGCTGAACAGCATCTGGCTTCTTCCCTGGTCATTCCGGGGCGCACGCCGCAGGCGGGCGAACCCGGAATCTCGCTTGTTATTATCGTTCGTCGTTATCACCTCGGGATTCCGGGTTCGCGCTGCGCGCGCCCCGGAATGACGGTGTGAGGCTAAAGCCCCATCTGCCGGCTAGCGAGGTCCTTCATGATTTCTTCGGTGCCGCCGCCGATGGCGTTGACCTTGACGTCGCGATAGATCCGCTCGACCTTGACGCCGCGCATGTAGCCGGCGCCCCCGAAGATCTGCACCGCTTCGGAGGCGCAGAACGCCATCGTCTGCGTCGCCTGGTTCTTCAGCATGCAGATTTCCGCGATCGGGCTTTCCCCCTGATCGACCCGCCAGGCGAGCAGTTCCAGCATCGCCTGCGAGGCGGCGATCTTCTGCGCCATGTCGACCAGCTTGTGGCGGATCACCTGATGCTTCACCAGCGGCTTGCCGAAGGTGACGCGCTGCTTGGCGTATTCCGTTGCCTCGTCGAGGCAGACCTTCGAAGCTGCGATGCAGCCGGCCGCCATGGTCAGTCGCTCGCTGTTGAAGTTCATCATGATGATCATGAAGCCGGCGCCCTCGGTGCCGAGCAAATTGGCGACCGGGACGCGGCAATTGTCGAAATGCAGCGTCGCGGTGTCGGAGGCCCACCACCCCATCTTCTTCAGCGGCGTCCGTGTCAGCCCTGGCGTATCGCCAGGGATCAAAAGAAGACTAACGCCGCCCGGCCCGTCGCCGCCGGTGCGGACCGCGGTGGTGATGTAGTCGGCGCGCATGCCGGAGGTGATGAAGGTCTTCTCACCGTTGACGACGTAATGGTCACCGTCGCGCACCGCGCGGGTGCGCAAATTCGCGACGTCGGAGCCCCCCGAGGGTTCGGTGATCGCCAGTGCCGAGATCTTCTTGCCCGCTAAAATCTCCGGCAGCACCCGCGCCTTCAGTTCGGCCGAGCCGGCACGCGCGATCGGCGGCGCGCCGATCGAATGGCTGTTGAGGCTGGCGCTGACGCCGCCGGCCGCCGCCCGCGCGAGTTCCTGTGTGGCGACGATCCACATGAACTGATCGCACGGCGTACCGCCGTATTCTTCCGGGAAGCCGAGTCCGAGCAGCCCGATCGCCGCGGCCTTCTCGTACAGCTCGCGCGGGAAGCCGCCGGCTTCGTCCCACTCGGTGGCGAACGGCTCGATTTCATTCTGGACGAAACGCCGCACCACGTCGCGAAATGCGATGTGGTCCGCATTGTAGAATGGTGAGTTGCTCAATCCTCGCACCCGCGGTCAGCTCATGACGGCGGCGAGGATGCCGGGAAAGACCGGAACCGCCTTGCGTCGAGGCGCTGGCTCCTGGCGCGGCCGTTACTCGCGTCAGCGGTGCTTCTGCCCCGCGATATAGGCCGCCAGATCCTTGGTGTCGCTTCGGCTCAGCGCCATGTTGGCCATCTTCGGATGCGGTTCGAGCAGGAAGAACGCCAGCCTCTCTTCGTTGAAATTCGGCTGCGAGGCGATCGCTGCGAACGACGGCGCCATGTCGCTGCCCTTGCGCTGCTCGTCGGAGACGACGTGGCAACCGGTGCACCAGCGCGTGGCCAGCGTCTCACCGTTCTGCGCATCGGCGGCAAGCGAGGGGCCGGTGCCGGCAATCAGCACGAGCGACAGGCCGAGGGTCAAAGCACGCATCGACGGCTCCCCGTGTTCGTCAGACGGCGACCGCCGCCGGGCAAATCACTGCAAGTTCCGCTGTTTACTTCAACCTGCGCCGGGGCGATAGATGGTCGATCGGCGGGGGTCGCCTCGCGGTTCCCGTCCTGCTTTTGCCGCCACCGAGTTGCAACAGCGTTGCTCGATCCTGAAAGGTGCACCATCGATCCGCTCATGGCCCCGCTTTGGAAGCTCCCGCCCCATGCTGGCCGCACAGCGTGATTCGCTGCGGCTGCTCCGCGCGATCCTGGTCGCATCCGTGGTGCTGCCGATCGCGCTGTTCAGCTATGCCTCGTGGCTGTCGTATCGCACCAACGACGCTAATGCCGACCGTCAGATCGACAAGACCCGCGACGTTGTCACCGAGCACGCGCTGAAGATCTTCGAGTCGGTGCAGCGTTCGATCGCGGAAACCGCCGAGATCGTCCGCGACATGTCGGACGACCAGATTCGCGCCGCCGAGCCCGCCCTGCACGCCCGGCTGACACGCCTGGTCGGCGGCTCCGAGCAGATCAAGTCGATGTGGATCTTCGACAAGACCGGTCGGCCGCTGGTTTCCACCATGCAAGTTCCATCGGCGCGCCCCGATCTGTCCGACCGTGATTACTTCAGGGTGCATCTCGGCAAGGACGTCGGCCTGTATGTCGGCCGTGTGCTGGAGCCGCGCCCGCCGTTCGATGGAGCACCGTTCTTCAGCGTCAGCCGGCGCCGCTCCGCGCCGGATGGCAGCTTCGCCGGCGTGATCCAGGCCTCGGTTCTGCCGGACTACTTCGAAGGCTTCTACGCCAAGGTCGGCCGCGAGGACGGCGGTTTCGTCGCGCTGGTGCGCGAAGACGGCACGATCCTCGCCCGGATGCCCGAGATCGATCGCACCGATGTCGCAGTCAAGCCCGACGGAATCGTCGGCCAGGCGATCCGCGAGGGCCACAGCGAAGGGCGGATGACCACGGTGTCGTCGCTCGACGGTATCGAGCGCCGCGTCGCGTTCCGCAAGCTGCCCAACCTGCCGGTCTATGTGTTCGCCGGACTGGAGACGCGCGCGATCCACTCGATGTGGCTGTCGCAGATCGGCGCCTATCTGCTGGTCGGCCTGCCGGCGACCGCAGCGCTGATCGCGATCGTACTGCTGGCGATGCGGCGAACGCAGAAGCTGTACGAGGAGGCCGACCGTCGCCACGCCGCGGAAAACGCGCTGAAGCAGTCACAGCGGCTGGAGTCGCTGGGCCGCCTCACCGGCGGCGTCGCGCACGACTTCAACAATCTGCTGATGGTGGTCGGCGGCTCGGTGCAGAAACTCCGGCGTCGTCACGGCGACCTGCAGGACATCCGCAGCTTCGACATGATCGATTCCGCAGTCGCCAAGGGCACGGCGCTGACCCGGCAGTTGCTGTCGTTCTCGCGCCGTCACAACGTTGCCGCCAAGGCGATCGATCTCGGCGAAGCGCTGCACAAGTTCGCGGACGTGCTGCGGCAGTCGGTGCGCAGCGACATCGGCATCACGATCGAGCCGCCGGCCGGACCGGTGGTGGTGATGATCGACCCCAACGAATTCGAGATCGCGCTGCTCAACCTCGCGCTCAACGCCCGCGACGCGATGCCTGAGGGCGGGCGCATCACCATCTCGATCCACACCGAGACGCTGAAGAATTTCGGCCCGCGCCGACTCACCGGCCGCTACGCCATCCTGTCGTTCGCCGACACCGGCGTCGGCATTCCGGACGACATCCGCGAGCGGGTGTTCGAACCGTTCTTCACGACCAAGCCGGTCGATCGCGGCACCGGTCTCGGCCTCAGCCAGATCTACGGTTTCGTCCAGCAATCGAGCGGCGCCATCACGGTCGACAGCGAAGTCGGCCGCGGCACCCGGTTCGATCTGTTCCTGCCGCTGAGTTCGGAAGCGCCGGCGCGCGACGAATCCGCCCCCCAGATGGAGGTGCGCGGCGCCGAAACGCCCAAGACGCTGCTGCTTGTGGAGGATCACCCGGACGTCGCCGCGGTTGCGGCGGACTACGCGGCGCAATGCGGCTTCACGGTGGTCCCGGCCAACTGCGCCGAAGCCGCGATCGAGGTTCTCAACCGCCGCCGCGACATCGATCTGGTGTTCAGCGACATCGTGATGCCGGGCATGAGCGGCCTGGAGCTGGCGCGGCTGATCCGCGAGCACCATCCAGAAACGCCGGTGATCCTGGCGTCGGGCTACAGCGACCGTTCGGCTTCGGCGCTGAGCGAAGGATTCCCGTTACTGCAGAAGCCCTACACATTGGAAACGATGCGCACCGCGCTGACACAGGCGATGCAACGCGCAGCGATCAGGCCAACGGCCTGATCGCGCGACCGTCCCAAGCGGAGCCATTGCTCCGCGGGGGATCGGTGTTACCAGTGGCGATGGCGATGATGATGCCAGTGCCGGCGGTGCCAGCCCGGGCCATAGCCGGCGCGGATCACCGGCGCGCCGTAATAGCCGTAGGCGCGATACGGCCGGTAATAAGAGCGGTAGCCGTAATACACCGGACGGGGGCGATAGTAGTAGCGCGGACCGCCCCACCCCCATCCGCCGCCATAATACGCCGGACCGCCGTAATAGGTCACGACACGCGGCGCATAACCGTAACCACCGTAGTAAGGACCGCCGCCGTAATAGCCGTAGCCGGGACCGTAGGCGTAAGCCGACGAGGCCACACCGGCGATCAGCGCGCCAGCAGCGAGACCACCGATGAACGGACCAATCCCGTTCCGGGCTTCGGCCGGGGCCGGAGCCGCAACGGTAGCAACCGCAAGGGTGGCGACAGTTCCGAGAACCAGAGCAGTTTTCCTCATGGAGCACATCCTGTGAGCGTTGATGTGGTCGATTAAACTGCAGTTCCCGGCAAAAGTTGCGGGATCCTGAGCGCGCGATTGGAATTCATGCGTAAAATTTGTGTACGTCAGGGAGCGAAAGACGGAACCAAGCCCGTTGTCGCACCCGGCAGCAGACGCCGGAGGATCACGACTTCACCGCTGAGACCGGTGCGGTGACGATGCCGTATTTGGTCAGCTCCTCGGGCTTGAACACGAACAGCCGGTCTTTCGGCGTCTCCATCGCCCGGATCCAGACTTCGAGGTCGATTCCCATGTCGCGCAGATAGCGCTGACAGCGCGCCGAGATCCGCTGCGCGTCGCTCATCTGGTCGCGCGATGCGCCTTTCTCGGCGCTCTTGAGCGCGAACACCTGATGCACCCCGACCGCTGCTTTGGCGCCGACACGCCGCTCGGTGCCGCCGAACAGCACAAGCGGACAGGACGAGGCGCAGTACTTGCCGGGTTCGACTTCGGTGGCCAGCTTGTGGTCGCGGATCATCCGCCCCATCGACAGCGCGTCCGACACCGAACCGCCCGGCGAATTCAGCACCACCGTCTTGATGTATTCGGCGTGGCGCGCGAGCTCTTTGCCGAAAGCCTCCGCACTGCCCGGCGTGATCGTCCCGGTCGCCATCAACCGTCCGCCGCCGACCAGTTCGAACGTCATCGCCTCGCCCAGCGTGCCGCCGGGCTGAGGCAGCGGCGTCAAGCGGTCGCCGTCCGGCAACCACGGCGACAGCACCGCAGGCAATGCCGGCAGGCTGAACGGCGCCGTGTCCGGCTGCGTGCCGCCGTCACGATCGGCCGGCGCGCCGGCAAGATCGTAGCCGAGTGCCACGATGGTGCCGACGATCAGCAGCCGGAAGATCAGGCGCAAGACCGCATCCTCCGGATTGCCGGAGAGCCAGACATGGACGCGCTGCGACAAAGTCGTCATGCGGTTACTTGACGTGGCGCGCCGAGACCAGCGCGGTGACGTTCTCGTCGGCTGCGGCTGCGGTCTCGGCCGTCGGGGCCGGCTGATCGGGCGCCAACGGCGCGACCGGCTCAGCCACATGACGGCTGGCCTGCTCGACCTCGCGTGCCATCTGCAGCGCCGCCATCAGCTCCGCCGCGGTCATGGTCGATGCATGTGAGGCCGGCAGTCCCTCGCGGCGGATCGCGGCGTGGACGACGCACAGGATCAACACCAGCACCGCCGGCATCAGGTCGATCGAGATCGCCCCGGCCCAGCTCGGGATGAAGTCGCCGGCATAGCGCAGCACCGCCTCGGCCGGCGACATCGCCTGGAACCGCGCCGGCTCGATCTTCGGACGATCGAGGATCGCATCGGCCGCCGCAGCGAGCGAGGCCGCCTGGGCGGCCACAGCCCCTTCGACCTTGCCGACCACCGCGGTCTGCCGGTCGGCGAGATCGACGCTGCGTCCGCTCGCGGCCGGTGCGATGAACGAGGACGACAGCGAGGTCGCGGCGCGTTTCACCGCCGGCGCCACCGAGGTCTGCTGCAGATTGGCGATCACCCCCATCAGCGCCAGGGACTCGGTGGCGAAGCCGTCGCTGCGCTCGCCGATCGGGCCGCGGTCGGACACCAGCTCGCGCATCTTGGCGAGATGCTTGCCTCCCTCTTCGAACAGCGTCGAGACGCGTTTGCCGGAGGCTTCGACCTCCTTGGCGAGGCTGTCGAGCTGACTCGACATCTGGGTCAGGAGTTGCACCACCGTGCCCGATCCGGCGGTGCCGGTGAGCGAGCCGGTGCGTTCGGCTTCGGCGAGTTTGGCGAACCGCGATGCGGCGATCTGGATGTCCGGCAGCAGCCCCTGCGCGGCGATCGCGTTGGTGTTGGCGGCGTCGAGATCGCGGGTGTAGTCCTGCACGGTGATCGCCAGGTGCTGCCGGATCGCCGCCGCGCCGGCCAGCGCCGAGGCGTTCAGCCAGGACGACATCGCCACGATCATCAGCGAGCCGAGCAGCATGCAGCCGAACATCAGCCCGCGGCCGGCGCGATCGACGACATGCGGCATGAACTGCATGAGGAACACCCAGAACGCGTAGATGCCGACCGACACCGCGACCGAGTAGATCAAGGCGGCGAAGAACACCGTGGTGGCGCTGCCGTTGAGCAGGTCGCGCACGCCGAGATAGGTGTAGACGCCGGCCGCCAGCGCCAGAATCGCGGTAGTCAGTTTCAGCATCACTTCGAGCCGCACAACGCCGCGCGACAACAGCAGCGACGGCGGCACCATAGTCGGAGCGACGGACGACGGAGACTGTGACGACGAACTGGCGGCCGGAGAAACGGCTTCGGGCATCTGGACATCCAACTGGTGCGCAGCTTGCGCACGACCAACGCCCCCGCGTTCAGATGCGACTGTTAGTTGTGGAGTTGGACCAGATTATGGTGACGCCGCAGCGCTGCCGCATTGGCATATTGCGCCGGTTCAGAAATGCGCGTTGAGCCGCAGCATCGCCTGGTGACGTTCGAAGTGATCGAGATCGAGCCGCTGCGGATCGCCGAGCGCCCGGCCGGCGACCTGCACTTGCCAGGTGCCGGAGACGCCGAGCGTCGGGGTGATCGCGTAGGAGAGGGTCGGACCGACGAACACCGCGTCGCCACCGAACCGGTCGAGCCCGCCGCCGTCATAGGCACGCAGATAGCGCAGCCCGACGCCGGCGACGAAGGTCGGCGCGAACGCATAGGACAGCGCGCCATGAAGCTGCAGCTCGGAATCGTGCCCCCAGAGGCCGGTGCCGTGCTCGCGGGTCGCCGCGGTGCCGAACCAGACGTTGAAAGCGGCAAACAGCCGGTCCTTGATCAGTTCGCGGTCGAACAAGGCGGCGAATTCGGCACCGTACTGCTCGATCCGCACGCCGCTGCCCTCGTCGACGCGACTCCAGCCCGGCTGAACGTGCAGCGTCAGTCCGAACGGCGCGACCTCGCGGTCGATCAGCTTGTAACGGACCTCGAACCCAGCGCCGTTGAACGACAGATGTCGGCGGTCGTCGTAGCCGGGAACGGCATCGATCCGCTGCGCACCGATCGCGAAGCCCGGAGCGATCCGGAGGCGATCGGTCAGGGTGTATTTGACCTGGGTCAGGGTTGTGAGCGCCGCGTAGCTGCCGCTGCGCTTACCGAAACCGGCGACGTTCTCCAGCTCGACCTCGATCTCGCCCGGCCGCCCGATATCGGAGCCCATGCTGAAGCCGAAGATGTGCTCGGTGTCGATGCCCTCGGCATGGTGGCTGCCCGGCACCGTCTCCGGCTTGTCGGCGGCGACGTGCGGCGCCGCAAGCTGCGGAGACCGCGCAGCGCCGCGCCAGTCTGGCGCCTCCTCGCCTACCGCGGGCACGGCGCCCGCCAGCAGAGCAACCAGAGACCGGGCGGCGTAGAAGCCGCCGCGACGCGTCCCAGCTTGGGCGAGCCCCTGCCGTCCCCTGGCGCCCGCCAATCCCGATTGTCCGTCCGCCATCCCGATCCCCGAAAGGGCCGCCAACACCGGCCCGGAAAGCCCCATTCGCAGTCCCGCATCCGACGTGCATCGATAGTGCACCACAACCGCGCGAGAGCGCCGCAAAATTCAAGCAGGGAACATTCTGATAATTTTGCAATTGCAAATCAATTGCAAAATTCTCTCACGCTTCGGCAGTCGCAGGATTTGCGGCGCGTCGGACCGATTGAAGATGATGGCTTCGCCTAAGCTAAGGGCGTCAAGTTAACGCCTGAAAGCGCCGCGCAACTTGCTGAATTGCCGTGCGCTTCGCTGATTCATTTCTACGAATGTGGAGCGGCCTCAGCCGAGATCCACGGTCGCTCGATCGAAGATGACTGGATCGCTTTGCGCGCTGGCCATCAGGATTGCGCCTTCAAGTGTCGCGAGTACTTGGGTCGCGCGCTCCTGCGTCAGCCCGCCGGCGACCAGACTGGCGATACCCGCCTCGAAGAACTGCCGCACTTCGTGGCCCACATCTGGCGTAAGATCCCCTACCGTAACGCCAAGCGAGCCGCACAGGCACATTTTTGCCCCCTCATCGAGCGCGCTCCGGAAGACGGCTCTCCAAGCCTGCACGACATTGTGTCCGGCTGCGACTGAAGCATCGACTGCGGCGATGATGCGGGCATTGTAGCGACGGGCAACGGCGGCAGCGAGCGCGCTCTTGGTCGGGAAATGATAGTGAATGCTGGCGCTTTTCACGCCCACCTCTGCGGCGATCTCGCGGAAGCTGAAGCCGCTATAGCCGGCCTCCCTGATACGGCGCTCAGTCGCATCCATGATCGCTTCCACTGTTTCGCTCATACGATCTCATCCATCAAAAACGATTTACCTACCTATCGGTAGATAGTTCTTGCAAACGCGCCTGGCAAGACGTAAGCACGCGCCGTCAATCTATCTACCGACAGGTAAGGAGAGTGAAAATGACGAGATTTGAAGGCAAGGTCGTGGCGCTTACCGGCGCTGGCTCCGGCATTGGCAAGGAAACGGCGGCGCGTTTCGTGGCGGAAGGTGCCATGGTCGTGATCAACGGCCGTAATCAGGCCAAGCTCGAAGCAGCCGCGCACGAGATCGATCCCAACGGCCAAAAGGTCGCCGTTTCGGCAGGCGACATCGCCGATCCGGCTACGGGCGCGGCTCTGGTCGATATGGCCGTTTCCCGGTTCGGAAAGCTCGACGTGCTGGTGAACAATGCGGGCGTGTTCAATCCCAAGCCGTTCCTCGACCTGACCGAGGCTGACTACGATTGGTATCTCGACACGATCCTCAAGGGGAAGTTCTTCACCGCACAGGCTGCCGCCAAGGCGATGAAGGAGCACAACGGGGACCGCGGCGGCGCGATCGTCCAAACCGGCTCCATGTGGGCGATCCAGGCGATCGGTGCTACGCCGTCGGCCGCCTATTCGGCCGCGAATGCCGGCGTCCACGCGATGGTGCGTAACCTCGCCATCGAGCTCGCGCCATACAAGATCCGCATCAACGCGGTGGCCCCCGCCGTCGTCGAAACTCCGGTGTACAACACCTTCATGTCCGACGATCAGGTACGGGAGGTTCTCCCGACCTTCGACGCCTTTCATCCGCTCGGTCGCAACGGACAACCGCGCGACGTCGCCGAGGCGATCCTATTCCTCGCTTCGGATCTGGCGTCGTGGATCACTGGCACAGTCCTTCCGGTCGATGGCGGCGTAACCGCCGGACGCCAGTAAGCAGAACAAAGAGCCAGATCATGAGCCATATGCAGGACTGGAACGCCTATCGCAACGCGCTTCTGGGGCGCGTCGGCGACTTCGCCAATCTCAGCCCCGACGTGCTGCGTGGCCTGAATACGATCGAAGGCAGCGCCGCCAAGACCGGCAAGCTCGAGCCGAAGATGCACGAGCTGATCGCGCTGGCGGTCGCCGTGACGACCCGTTGCGACGGCTGCATATCGATCCATGCGAAGAAGGCGGTGCAACTCGGCGCAGCGCGCGAGGAGATCGCCGAAGCGCTCGGCGTCGCAATTGCGCTGAATGCGGGCGCGGCGCTCACTTACACCGCGCGCGTCTTCGACACTATCGACGCACTGCCCCAAATGTAACTATCCACGGTGATGCCGGATCGGCTTGGCCGGTCCGGCATCAGCCATCCGAACCGCGGGTCAACGTACCTACCCGATCTTTCCAGGAGGCGCCTCATGCGCACCACTGTCGCCATTGTCGGAGGCGGCCTCTCAGGTCTCTATGCCGCGCGCTTGCTTCACGCCGCCGGAATCGACTTCCAGTTGCTCGAAGCGAGGGATCGCTTCGGCGGACGCATTCTCTCGCTCAATAGCGCCGGCAGGCCTTCCGCCGACGGCTTCGATCTTGGCCCGTCCTGGTTCTGGCCCGGCATGCAGCCGGCTATGGCTGCTCTGGCCCGCGAGCTTCGGCTCGCAGTGTTCCCGCAACACAGTGAAGGCGACGTCCTGTTCGAACGCATGTCGAGGGAACCCATCCACCGCTTCCGACCCATGCGGCAGGAGCCCGATTCGATGCGGTTTGCCGGCGGGACTGGAGCGCTGATCGACGCACTCGTCACAGCGCTTCCGCCGGAGCGACTCCATCTCGGCGCGCCTGTGACCAAGTTGACGCTCATGCATGATGGCATGGCCCTGACCGTCAGCAGAACGGATGCTTCGGTTGAAGACCTGATTGCCGGTCATCTGATCCTTGCGCTGCCGCCAAGACTCCTGGCGCGAACGATTGCATTCGATCCGCCGATAGAGCCGTCAACAGTCTCGCTTTGGCAGGGCACCGCGACTTGGATGGCCCCCCATGCGAAATTCTTCGCGATCTACGATCGGCCATTCTGGCGCGATGCGGGGCTCTCCGGAACGGCGCAGAGCATGGTAGGGCCGCTCGTCGAAATTCACGACGCCACGACGGCCTCGGCTACGGCCGCGCTGTTCGGCTTTCTCGGCGTCGGCGTCGATCAGCGCAGTTCCATCGGCGAAGATGCGCTGGCGCATTCGTGCCTCGCTCAGCTTGGTCGACTGTTCGGACCCGAGGCGGCAAGGCCTCGAGCCACCTTGTTCAAAGACTGGGCTGCCGATCCACTGACAGCGACCGAAGCCGATCGGGTCGGCGGGGCTCACCCGGCACCCAGTCAGATGCCATGGATAACCGGCGCCTGGGCCGATCGGCTGTCGCTTGGCGGCAGCGAAACCAGCGCTCACGAGCCCGGCTATCTCGCCGGTGCTGTCGATGCCGCAAAGCGCGCCGTCGCCGAGATCAGAACCCGACTCGTTGATGCGAAGGAGACCGCGACATGCTGAGTAGAAAGACCGCGCTGATCTCGGGCGGCAGTAGCGGGATCGGCCTTGCCACGGCGAAGCGCCTGCGCACCGAGGGTGCCCGTGTCGCGATCACTGGTACCGACGTGGGTAAGCTGGAATCCGCACGTCAGGAGATTGGCGACGACACGCTGGTAATACGCGCTGATGTGCGCTCGGTCGCCGACCTGAAGGCGATGGCCGAGACCGTAGGCGCGACATTCGGCAAACTCGACATCCTCTTCGCGAATGCCGGGGCCGCTTACGGCACCCCGATCGGCACAACCGACGAAGAGAGCTTCGACCGGTTGATGGACATCAACGTCAAGGGCGTGTTCTTCACCGTCCAGTCTGTTCTGCCGATCATGGCGGACGGCGGCTCGATTATCCTCAACACCTCGTGGCTGGGCCAGGTCGGCACGCCGGGCCGCGCGGCGCTGTCGGCGTCCAAGGCTGCCGTTCGCTCGTTCACGCGGGTGCTGGCCGCCGAGCTTGTCGATCGGAAGATCCGCGTCAATGCGGTCAGCCCCGGCCCGATCGAGACGCCGATCCACCGCTCGCCGGGTCAGACCGAAGAGGAATTCAGGGCATATGCGGAGAAGGTCGGCAAGAGAGTGCCCGCCGGGCGCATGGGCCGCCCCGAGGAGATCGCTGCGGCTGTTGCGTTTCTTGCAAGCGACAACTCCAGCTACGTGCTCGGCGCCGAGATCGCCGTCGATGGCGGGCTTGGGGAGATCTGACGATGCTTCTCAACGACGATCTGAGCTTGCCGGCGGATGCCCATGCGGCAAGGCAGGACTGGTCGCTAGCCCCACGCCGGGCGTGGATTGGCGAATACTGTTCCGCACTGGCGGCGAGGAGGCCCGCGCGACGGCGATCGTGCGCTATGCACCGGTGAGCCGTTTTCCCCATCATGGTCATCCCGGCGGTGAGGAGTTCTTCGTCCTCGACGGTACCTTCCAGGACGAGACGGGGCTTCCAGGCAGGCTCCCACGTCCGTAACCCGCTGGGAACGGGCCGCGCTTGCATCGGAGAAGACAGGGTGGCCCCAGGGCTGGCGGGGGTAGCCCCGGGGCCAGTCATCGCCTACCGGGGAGGTCTCGGCGCTGACAGCAGGATCTCCGGGCCAAGGGCTGACCTACGGTGAGCGTCCTGTCTGCGCGAACTCTGCACGCACTGCGCAGCGAACGAAAGCGACATCGATTGGCGTGGTTCCAGCAGCACTAACCAATCATCTTCGATCGAATCGAGCGAATTAGTTCGAAATCAACACCCAAGTAGAACTACCATCCCCTTCCCGCCGCGATCGCAGCATCATCGCCGCCCCCCGAAACCACGATCCTGCGTTGCCGCGGCGTGCCGTCGCCGCGTACAACCTGACGGGCCGAGTCGCGCCGACGCGCGTCGTCCATGGGGAGGCGATCAACTGACGGGTTTCCACGGCATCGCAATCGATCCGAGCTATGCGCTTGCAGGCGCAGCCACTGGATTCGTCGTCGGCCTCACCGGCGTCGGCGGCGGCGCGCTGATGACGCCGATTCTGCTGCTGGTGTTCGGCATCGCGCCCCATGTGGCGATCGCCACCGATCTGTGGTTCGCCGCGATCACCAAGCTGGTCGGTGCGACAGTGCACAATCGCAAGGGCAACATCGACTGGCGGATCGTCACCCGGCTGTGGGCCGGAAGCCTTCCAGCCGCCGCACTGATGGTCGCGATCGTCGCCCTCGCCGATCCAGTCGGACGGACCGAGTGGCTGACCAGGCTCATCGGCGTGGTGGTGATCCTCACCGCCCTCGGCATCGTGCTCGCACCCGCCCTGCTCGCGTCGCTGTATCCGGCGTCACACACCGAGGATACATCGCCATCCCAGGATCGCACCGTGCTGACGGTGCTGACCGGCGCGACACTCGGTGGATTGGTGGCGCTCACTTCGATCGGAGCCGGCGCGCTGGGCACAGTGGCGCTGCTTTATCTGTATCCGCGCCGGCTCTTGCCGCATCGGCTGGTGGCGACCGACCTCGCCCACGCCATCCCGCTCGCGACCGTCGCCGGCGCCGGCTATCTGATCGTCGGCATGGTGGATTGGGGAATGCTCGTCAGCCTGCTGATCGGTTCGATTCCCGCGGTGATCCTCGGCGGTCTGTCGGCCGGCCGGCTGCCCGGCCGCGGGCTGCAGATCGCGCTGGCGGTGGTTTTGTTCGCCGCCGGACTCAAAGGGCTGCTGATGTAGCCGCAGGGCTTCGACCAAAGACGAATGCGACCGTAGAACACATCGAAACTGCCGGAACGTTCGGTCACCCTAAGCGTTGCGAAGCGTCTAGATCGACCACTCACGCTCGTGTCGAACGATCGGCATCATGCCCCTGCGTTCGATGCAGCCAAGAAGGCACCGGAACCTCCGGTGAGATGCAATGCCCGACGCCTGCGTCATCGAAGTTCGCGCCCGCACTGCGGGTATCGTGGTTCGCGAGGGAGACAATTATTGCTTCTTCGCCGCTCATCGCGACTTCCACGCGCTGGAGCGTCAATCGTTCGATTCGCTGCTTGCCGCTCAGACCGCCGCCTCGCGCTGCGCCAGCGATGCGTCGTCGGCGATTCGGATCGATCCCCCTCGCTCCGAAGCGCTGCGCGCGTAATCCGTCGCGGCAACGCCTCACCGACGAGGCACCGCACCGCTGCTCACGCGCGGCGCGGTGCGGGCTGATCAGCCGCGTCGGCGTTCCGCCACCACGCCGATGCCGAGGCGACCGCTCTCGGCGAGCTCACGCAGCCGATGCCGCGCCCAGACCCGCATCGCCAGACCGGGCCGCTCGGCCTCACTGCGCGCGCTGTCGAACGGTTCGTTGTGTTTCGATTGCTGCTCGGCATCGACGTTCGCCATCATTCCCTCCGCATGGCTGTTCGGCTCCGGCCGCACGCTGTCTCGCGTCGCGCGCCGTGCACGCAACTACATGCATGATTTGGTCTGCTGGCGGCGGTAGTTTCTGTGCATCGCCACCCTGAATCGTTCCAAACTAACGACGCGTGGCGATCGATGGTGCGGAAGACGACGATGCGTAGCAGCGCTGTGACCGCGAATTACCTCACCGAGAAATTCACCGGCACGCTGAAATTCAGCGAAGCCTGAGTGATCTCGGGCGGGAATGCCGGCAACGGCTGGGCCCTGTGTACCATCGCCAGGGTTTCGGCATCGAGCGCGGCGCTGCCCGACGACCGTACTAATCGCGCGCCGAGCACCTGCCCGCCGCGCCCGACCGTGAAGCTGAGCGTCGCAGTGCCCTGCACGCCGGATGCGCGGGCCTCGGACGGATAGCGCTTGAACCGCTGCAGATGCGCCGCCAGACGCTGACGATAGCTCGGCAGCACAGCGGCGGCGCGCGCACCGGCGAGCGACGCCATCGCGTCGGCGGCGCGGCGTTCTGCCCGCTGCGGCGCGGTCGTCCGCGGTGCCGGCGGTCGTTCGGACGGATGCTGTTTGGCCGTGCGCTCGCGCCGCTTCGGTGGCTCGCGCTTCGGCTCGACCGGTTTCGGCTGCTCGATCTTCACCGGCTGGGGCTTGTTCGGCTCCGGCGCCGCTTTGGCTTCCGGCGGCAGCGCCACCTCGGGCTTCGGCTGTGGCGGAGTCGGCGCGATCTCCGGTACCGTCGTTGCCTGCGGCGTCGGCTCGGGCTCCGGTTGCGGCGCCTCGGCCTCCTGCATCTCCGGACCCGGCGCGAGATCGAGCGAACTCGGCTGCGGCGACGCCGTGACGGGCGCCATGTCGACCATGATCGCGGCCAGCGGCTCGCCGGGCGGCGGCGTCTGCGTGTAGTACGCCAGCGCCGCCGCGACCGCCACGGCGTGGACCCCGACGATCACCGCGGCCGACAGCAGCCAGCGCGACGCCCCCGGCGCCGCCGCGGTGTCGTGCAGCGCGCGGGCGTTCATGGCTGCGCGGCGTGGCCGTCCAGACCGACCAGCGCCACCTTCAGATAGCCGGCATCGCGCAGCAGATTCATCGCCGCCATCAGATCACCGTAGCTCACCGCCTTGTCGGCGCGCAGGAAGATCCGCTCGTCCTTGTTGCCACCGGTCGCGGCATCCAACGCCGAAACCAGCGCGTCGCGCGGCACGATGTTCTCGCCGAGTGCCAAGGACAGATCCGGCTTCAACGAAACAAACACCGGTTTGTCCGGCCGCTGCTGCGGCTCGGCGGTGCTGGCCGGAAGATCGACGCCGACATCGACCGTGGCGAGCGGCGCAGCGACCATGAAAATGATCAGCAGCACCAGCATCACGTCGATGAACGGCGTGACGTTGATCTCGTGCGCCTCGACCATGTCGTCGTCGCCACCGCCGCGGCGGCCCGCTATCTTGGCAGCCATCGCTCTCACCTCACCGCACGCGCCCGCATCGGCGGTCGCGCCGCCTCGCGGCTGATCATCAACAAGAGCTGCGCGGATGCGTCGCCGAGCAGCGCCCGATACGCCGACACCCGCCGCGTCAGATGATTGTAGATCACCACCGCCGGGATCGCCGCGACGAGGCCGAGCGCGGTCGCTAGCAGCGCTTCGGCGATACCTGGCGCGACGACCGCTAGATTGGTGGTGTTGGCCTTGGAGATGCCGATGAACGCATTCATGATCCCCCACACCGTGCCGAACAGGCCGACGAAAGGCGCCACCGCGCCGATGCTGGCAAGCAGCCCGGTGCCGATCGCCGCGCGCCGCGCTTCCGCCGCCTCGACCCGCTCCAGCCGCAGCGCCACGCGCTCGCGAAAGCCGTCGTCGTGAGCGCCGCCGGACAGACTGGCCTCGCGATCGACAGTGTGAATCATCTGCGCCACCGCGTCGCGCTGATCGGCGGTTTCGGCTGCGGCTTGCTGCAGCGTGGTGTCGCTTTCCAGCCGGTCGAGACCACGCCGGGCGACCGCAACGTTGCGGCGCAGTTCGATCGACTTCGCCAGCCACACCGTCCACGCCGCCAGCGACGCCGCGACCAGACCGACCATCACGGTCTTCACCACCACGTCGGCGCCGAGGAACATGCCCCACGGCGACAGGTCGCGCGGCAGCGTCGCCAGATCGGCCGCTGCGGCGCAAGCCTCCCCCGGCAGCGCCGCTGCGACGACCGCCAGTGCCGCAATCGCAGCACCGGCCGATCGAGCCGCGGCGCCTTGGGGTTTACGCATTGCGCGCCTCGCTGAACTGCTCAGCGAGCGCATGAAATCGTGCAAGCTGATCGCCGCGCAGCTCGCGATTGGCGTCGCGGCCGACGAACACCTTGAACATGATGCCGCCGTCGCGGTTGAGGAACGCCACGAAGGCGCTGGCCTTACCCATGAACGGGCGCTCGACGAACGCCATCGCGCCGCAGTTGTCGTGACGCAGATGGCCGTGCAGCCCCTTCGGCTGCATCAGGTTGAAATAACCGCGACTGACTTCGCCGCGCGGCACTTCGCCGGTGAATTCGAAGATCGCATCCTCGGTGTGGACGATCAGCGTCACCTCGCCCCAGGCCGCAATGTCGTTCATCGCCGCGACGAAGCCGTCGCCTGGCCCGAGCCGGACCATGCCGTCCGGCAGCGCCTCAATCACCGCGAGCGGCGACACACTCCACTGCTTGGCGACCTCCTCGATCACGGCGGCCGGGTTGGCCGCCATGAAAGCACGAAGATCCCCGGTCTCGGACGTCACCACCGATGCCGCTGCAGTCGCCATCACACTCTCCTTCCGTCTTACGCCGCCGCGGCGTTGCGCTCGCTGCGGATCACCTCGAACCCCTCGAACCGCGGATGGCCGAGATAGATGCTCTGCCCGGTGTCGTTGCCGGCGCGGGCATGCGAGCGCCGAAACTGTTCGGATGTCGTCCATGCTTCGAACGCCGACTTGCTGGCCCAGGTGGTGTGGGTCGCATACAGCGTGTGATCCTCCGCCACCGGCCCCTTGAGCAGATGGAATTCGACGAAGCCATCCATCTCGCTGAGATA
Organism: Rhodopseudomonas parapalustris; assembly: GCF_053772255.1. Lineage (NCBI taxonomy): Bacteria > Pseudomonadati > Pseudomonadota > Alphaproteobacteria > Hyphomicrobiales > Nitrobacteraceae > Rhodopseudomonas > Rhodopseudomonas parapalustris. The sequence goes on from NZ_JAMKBZ010000003.1 coordinate 84,714, forward strand.
GGATTCGCGCGCGGCCCAGATGTCCTCGAAGGTCTGCTCGGCGCCGCGCTTCACTTGAAACCGATTCATCGCGATGAACATTTTCTCTCCTTGCTGGCTTGTTGCTTGCTGGCTTGTTGTTTTAGCTCGCCGCGCTCCGGCCCGATGGAACCGGCGGTTCACGCTCCCCCGAAGTGAACCTTGATGCCGCCCTTATACACCACGCCCGGCCCCGGACTGCTGAACAGAATGTCGTTCTGCGACGTGCCGTCGGTCGACGATCCGGGGATCGCATACGGACGATAATAGTTGTTGAGCAGATTATCGATCGAGAAGTTCAGCGTGACGTCCGGCGTCGGCCGATATGCGATGTTGAGATTGACGAGGTCGTAGGAGGTTCCCGGCAGATAGCCCGTCGGCAGATTGGTGTTGGCCGCATACGACGCCCATTGCGCCGCGATCGTCAACTGCCGATCGAGCAGCCGCAGCCCGCCGGTGGTGACGACCTTGCGCGCCGGCACCGAGGCCAGACCGAGGCCGGTGTCCGGATTGGTGCCACGGATCACTGCCGCGTTGACGCCGACGAACCAGATCCCCGCATCGTAATTGGTCTCGACCTCGACGCCCTCGATCCGGGCGCGCGGGATGTTCTGGTACTGATAGTATTTGCTGTACAGGCCAAACGCCGGGCCGAGCTGCGACACCTGCGGGGTGGAGCCGACCAGCTCGATGTAATTGTCGACGTCGTTGCGGAAGGCGTTGATCTTGCCGCGGAAGCTGTCGGACGCCGTAAAAATGCCGTCGTACTTCAGGTTGATGCCGACCTCCTTGTTCTTGCCGACTTCCGGACGCAGCCCGGCGTTCGGGATCAGGCAGAAAAGGCCGGTGGAGCCGTCGCCGCAGGTGAACAGCGCTGGGCCTCCGCCGGTGACGTGAGCGCCGGAGATCAGCGTCTCGGTGATCGACGGCGCGCGATAGCCTTCGGCGTAGGCGACGTAAGGGGTGAAGCCCGCGATCGGCGTCAGGCCGAGTGTCACCTTCGGTGACAGCCGGCTGCCGCTCGCGGTGGTCGACTGCGAATTCAGCTCATAATGGTCGTAGCGCGCCGCGCCGATCACTTCGAGCCACTGCGCGTAATTGTTCTTCACCTGGATGAAGCCGCCCGACACCGTGCGCTCGCCGCCCGGCGTGGTGACATTGGAATTGCCGCGGCCATCCCAGGTCGTCACCTTGTCGTTGAATGCGTCGACGCCGTAGGTCACTGCGGTGCGCCAATTGCCGTATTCGAACCGCGAGGTGTTGTGGGCGTCGATCCCGACGGTGTCGAGATTGTAGCCGCGCTGGTCGCCGATGCAGCCGGAGATATTGTTGCCGTAATTGCCGGCGCCGCAATAGCCCGAGCCGCTGGTCGAATAGTGATAGGTCTTGGTCTGGTCGCTGGTGGTGCGGTTGCCGTACAGATTGATATTCCAGTCGAACCAGGTGTCGTCCGGCTGCGAATATTTCCAGCTCAGGGTTCCGGTGTAGTTCCGCAGATTGGTGCCGTACACCGAGGAGCCCTGATACAGCGCGCGCTGCGCCGCGGTCAGGACCGGGCCGCGATTGAATTGGCCGACGTCGTAGTTGAAGTCCTGGAAGATGCCGCCGATCTTGACCTCGTGGCCGTCGGCTGGGCGCACCGTGAATTTCAGCAACCCGGCCGCCAGATCGTTGCCGGTGTTACCGATCTCGGTGCCGGCGCCATCCTTGTAGTTGCCTTGGGTACGGTACACCGCGCCGCCGAACACATCGACGCTGGGATCCACCCGCACGCCGCCGAACACCGAGCCGAGTCCGCGTGCATTGTTGCTGCCGTAGGAGCCACTGAGATCGACGCCCCAGCGCTCGCCAGCGCGCACAACGTCGTCGATGTCCTTGGTGCGGAACGACACCACGCCGCCGATCGCGCCCGAGCCGTAGATGTTGGCGCTCGGCCCACGAACCACGTCGATGCCACCGATCAGTTCGGGGTCGAGGAAGAACGAGCCCTGCGCGCCGTGGCCGGAGCGCTGATAGTTCTGCCGCGCACCGTCGACCACCACCGCAACCCGGCCGAAATCCTGCAGACCGCGGATGTTGATCGAGGTCGACGGCTCGTCGCCGCGGTCCTGGAACGACACGCCGGGCGTGGCGACGAACACGTCCTGCAGCCGGTTCGGCGGGAATTGCTGGATCTGCTGCAGCGTGATGGCGCTGGCCGGCGCCAGCGCATCGATCGCCTTCTCCTCGTTCTTGGTCGCCACCACGGTGATGGCGTCGAGCGACTGCGTCGATCCGGCCGCCTGGGCATAGGCGTCACGCGGATTGGCGGCCGGAGCAGCAGGTTGCGCGGCAGGCACGGCACGGTCTCGCTTCGCCTCTGTCTGCGATCGGGACGAACCCTGCCCGGTCGCGGTCTGCGCGACAGCCGGTGCAGTCGCCAACGCGACGACGGATACGGATAGCAATAGCGCGCAGGCGCGCGAATTCAGCCCCACCATGACAGCCCCAGTGTTGTTAGTTGACTCTGGCTGGCGGGCTCGCACGAGGCGGCTGGCTGGCAATTTGCCGTCGGCACAACTGCTAACGGCTCTCATTTTTGGTAACCGAGCGACGGTTCCCGGTCAATCGGACCGAGGCGCTGATTAAAGCAATTATAACCAATCTGTGGAGGCGGCGCCGGACACGCGTCGGCGGGACGCTATGGCGCGCCGCCCACTACGCTGCGACGGTGAGATCGAATTCGGCGATGTCCGCCGGCTCTGCCGGCAAGGTGGGGCGATCGACCGCCGACAGCACGCGGCCGATGCTGGCCGGCGTCGCCAGCGCGTCGAGCAGCAGCGTCGCGAGGTCGGCCCGTGCGATCCGGCCGTGCACGCGCGGGTCGTCGTACAGCGCCCCCTGCCCGGTCGGCTCCCCCTCCGTGAGCCCGCCCGGCCGTACGATCGTCCAGTCGAGCGCGCTGTGCCGCAAATGATCTTCGGCACGGGTCTTGGCGTCGAGCACCGGCCCGATCGCCGCGACGATTCGCTCCGACGCATAGGCGCGACTGTCGCCGCAGGCCAGCGACGACACCTGCAGCACGCGCCGCACACCGCAACTCACCGCAGCGTCGGTGATCGCGTTGTTGCCGATCTCGTCGATCAGCAGCGCCTCCGGTCCGGCGCCGCCGATGGTCGAGATGATCGCCTGCGGCTTCAACCCGTTCAGCACCGCCGCGACCGAGCTGCTATCAGCCAGATCGACGCTGGCAACACCGGCAATGCCGTTCAGCTCGTTGAGCCGCACCTCGTCCCGCCCCGCGGCGAACACCGTCCAGCCGCGCCCCGCACCTTGCGTGACAAGATGCCGCCCGGTACGCCCGGTGGCGCCGAAGATCACAACACGCATCTGTCCTCTCACATCGTCGCCGCGGTCGACAGGCCGGCCGTCAGCCCGCTGGTCAGATTGCTGATCCAGAACGATCCGGCAAGGCTCGGCGAAAATCCGTCGCCCTGCAATTCGCCCAAGCCGGCCGCCGTCCAATTCGCCAGCAGCGGCGTGACAGCGACGCGGAATCCCGGCCGCAGCGCTTCGACCGCGGCCAGATCGAGCCGCCCGGTCTCCAGCCCCGCGGCGATCATCGCATGCGCGGCATGATCAGGCGGCACCAGCGCCAATCCCTCGATCGGCGCACGGTTTTGCGCGATCATGTCGCGGCGCTGCGCGATGTCGATGACGTTGCGCCAGCGATGGCCGTGCGCCTGACCGCCGGCTCCTGCGCCGAACGGCAGGCAGGCGACGCCGCGCTTGATCGACGCGTTGTAGCGGTTGCGCTCGCGCAGCGACCTGACCAGATGCGACTGCGACACCTGCAGCCAGCCGTTCTCGGTCAACCGCTCGACGCCTTCGGCGTAGAGCCGGGCCTGTGCGGCCGGAGTCGCCGGCCGCGGCAATTTGCCGTTCTCCACCGCACGCGCCATCGGCCCGCCGGGAAACATGTTGAGCGCATACAGCGTGACACCGTCGAGGCCGATTCGGCCCACGGTGTCGATGTCGCGCCGCCAGTCGGCGTCGCTCTGCCCCGGCAGCCCATAGATCAGGTCGCACACCACCGAGGTGCGGCCGAGCGCCATCAGCTCGGAGAGGAACGCCGCAACCTCCTCACCCGTGCGTTTGCGGCCGAGCCGCCGCCGCACGTCAGTGGAGAAGCTCTGCACGCCGATCGACAGCCGGTTGACGCCGGCATCGGCGAGCTTTGCCGCCTTGGCGATATCGAAACCGTAGGAACGCCCCTCCAGCGTGATCTCGCAATCGGCGCTGAGCGGCAGGTAGCGATGCAGCGCCTCGATCAGCCGCGACAAATCGTCCGCATCAAGCGCCGACGGCGTGCCGCCACCGATATAGATCGCATCGATCGGCGCGCTCGCGATCAGCGGGGAATGAGATTTCGCCGCCAGCTCCGCGATCAGATCATCGACATAGGCCGGGCCGGCCTCGGGCCGCCAGACGTTTTCGAAGAAGCCACAGAACAGACAATGGTTCTGGCAATACGGGACGTGCAAATAAGCCACCGCCGTCTCGCTGCGCGGCGTCGCGAATACCCGCTCGATCACCACGTCGGCATTGTCGGCATCGATCGGCCGGCTGCCGCGCCACGGCGGCGAGAACGCCCGCTTTCCGAACGCCTCGGTGAGCGGATCGCAGCCGACCCGCACCAAGTAATCCCCAATCGATACAGGCTTGAGAGCCGCCGGATGGCCGGCGCCATGCCCCCGTAGGCTGCCATGCCCTGGGTGACTGCCGTGCCCGCCATGTGCCGGCACAGCGATCCGATCGCCCTGCTTCGCCTCAGCCATTCTCACCGCCCGCGCTCCATCGTCCAACGGGCAGCAGCGCCAGCCGCGCGCGACGCACGGTCAGCCGACGCATGCGCGTGCGAGTAGCTGGCCGGCCCGACCATCCGATCACACTCGTAGTTTGCAGAAGTTGCTGGCGGGCGCTGCGAAACGCAGGGAGCTGGCTGGCGCACCACAAGGCACAATTCGGCCTCGCGTTCCTTGAACGTTACGATGCACCGCAGCGATCGCTCAAGCGCCGATCACGCCGTTTATAGTAATTATAAGACACATTTTCGGATCACCGCTTATAACCAATCGCTCACGTCGAACTCAGAACAACCAGAAGCGGTATGATGACAACATCCGATCGATTGGGCGCAGATCCTACGCAGTCCGTCGCGAGCCCGGGTGGCGCGCGCGCCGTCAGCATCGTCGGCAACCAGATCGACAGCCGCGACCTGTTCACGATGGATCGGGAAATCGTGATCGCGCACGGCGACGACCGCTACCGCCTCCGCCTCACCTCGCAGAACAAACTGATCCTGACCAAATGATCGTGCTGAGTACTTTTGCGCGCCGCCGCGCCCTGCTCGCCGCCATGCTCCTTGCCTGCGCAACCGCGCTGCCGGTGCACGGCGCCGAGCCCGTCAAGGTCACCGACGCGCATGGCCACGACGTCGTGGTCGCCGATTCCTCGCGCACGCTGTCGATCGGCGGCGCGATCACCGAAGTGCTGGCTGATCTCGGGCTGGAGAAGCGGATCGCCGGCGTCGACTCCACCAGCGTGTATCCGCCCGAAGCCGTCGCCGGGAAACCCAATGTCGGGTACTTGCGCCAGCTGTCGTCGGAAGGCGTGATCGGTCTCAATCCGACCCTGATCCTGGCGATGGACTACGCCGGGCCGAAGCAGACCATCGATGCGATCAATTCGGCCGGCATTCCGATGGTGTCGGTGCCGGAGACGTATTCCGAGAAGGGGTTGCTCGACAAGATCGCGCTGATCGGCCACGCGATGCAGGCGGACAAGGCCGCCACCTGCCTCGCCTCCGCGGTCGGCGACGATTTCGCCACGCTGCGCAAGCTGCGCGCCGCGATCACCAAGCCGGTACGGGTGATGTTTGTGATGTCGCTGGTCAACGGCCAGGCGATGGCCGCAGGTCGCAACACTGCGGCCGACGCGGTCATCGCGCTCGCCGGCGGCGTCAACGCGATCGACGGCTACGACGGCTACAAGGCGATCAACGACGAAGCGATTGTCGCAGCCCGGCCCGACATGGTGCTGACGATCAAGCGCGGCAGGGATTCGTTCGAGGCCGATGCGTTCTACGCCCATCCGGCGTTCGCGCTGACGCCGGCCGGCCAGCACCGCGCCTTCCTGGCGATGGACGGGCTGTATCTGCTCGGCTTCGGGCCGCGCACACCGGCCGCCGCGATCGAAGTCGCGTCGAAACTGTATCCGCAGCTCGCAGCAGAGGCCGCCGGCTTCAAGCCGAAGGCCACCACGGTCGATTGCCGCTCATGAGCGTGCTCGCACTGCATCGCCGCGGTCGCACCGGCGCGCCGCGCCCGCCTGCGGGGCTGGCTTTGGCAGTACTCGGCATGGTGCTGATCGCCGCGATTGCGCTGGCGCTGACGGTCGGCGCCGCCGGCATTCCACTATCACGGCTGCCCGCCGCGCTCGGCCTGTCCGGCGCCGCGGCCGATCCCACCACCACCCGCGATCAGCTCGTGCTGTGGTCGATCCGGATGCCGCGCATCCTCACCGCCGCGATCGTCGGCAGCCTGCTCGCCGCCGCCGGCGCGCTGATGCAGGGTCTGTTTCGCAATCCGCTGGCCGATCCGGCGCTGGTCGGAGTCTCGAGCGGCGGCGCCTTCGGTGCGGCCGCCTCGATCGTGTTCCTCGAGCACGTGCTCGGCCCGCATCTGCGCGGCCTGCAGGAATATCTGCTGGCGTTTGCCGCCTTCGCCGGCTCGCTGGTGACCACCATCCTGCTGTACCGGATCGCGAGCCGATCTGGCCGCACCTCGATCGCACTGTTCCTGCTCGCCGGCCTGGCGATCGCGGCGATCGCCAATGCCGGGCTCGGCGTCCTGGTGTTCGTCGCCGACGATCGACAGCTCCGCGACATCACCTTCTGGATGCTCGGCTCGCTCAGCGGCGCCAACTGGCCCAAGGCCGCCTCCACCGCCTCCGTGCTGCTGATCGCGCTGCTGGTGCTGCAGCGCCTCGCCGGGCGGCTCGATCTGTTGGTGCTCGGCGAGACCGAAGCCTATCACAGCGGCGTCGATGTCGAGCGCCTGAAGCGGGTCACGATCGTGCTGGTGTCGGCAATGGCCGGCGTCGCGGTCGCGGTTGCCGGTGTCGTCGGCTTCGTCGGCATCGTGGTGCCGCATCTGCTCAGGCTGGTGATCGGCCCGTCGCATCGGTTGCTGCTGCCGGCCTCGGCCTGCCTCGGCGCAGTCATGCTGCTGATCGCCGACACCGTCGCGCGGACCATCGTGGCGCCTGCCGAAATGCCGATCGGCATTCTCACCGCCGCGATCGGTGCGCCGTTCTTCCTCGCCATCCTGCTGCGGCAGCGCAAGCTGGTCGGCCCATGAGCGGCGTGCTGAAAGCCGAGGCCGCCTCGTTCGCGCTGCCGGGAGCCGTGCTGGTCGACCGCGTCGATCTCAGCATCGCGCAAGGCGAACTGGTGGCGATCGTCGGCCCCAACGGCGCCGGCAAGTCGACGCTGCTGCGGATGCTGTCGGGTGATCTGCGCCCGACCTCCGGCACCGTGTCGCTGGACGGACGCGCGCTCGCGGATTACTCGCCGCGCGCGCTCGCCGCCCGGCGCGCAATGCTGGCGCAGCACACCACCGTCTCGTTCCCGTTTTCGGTCGAAGAGATCGTGGCGATGGGCGCCGACATCGATCCGCGCAAGGCGGCGCCGCTGTTCGACGCCGCTCTACGCGACGTCGGCCTCGACCAGTTCCGCCACCGCAACATCACCACGCTGTCGGGCGGCGAGCAGCAGCGCGCGCATTTCGCCCGCATCCTGGTGCAATTGTGGAGCGGCGAAGCAGACACCGGCCCCGGACTGCTGCTGCTCGACGAGCCGACCTCCAGCCTCGACATCCGCCACCAGCTCGATCTCGCCGAGACCGCGCGGCGCTGCGCCCACCGCGGCACCACCGTGATCGCGATCCTGCACGACCTCAACCTCGCCGCCCGCTTCGCCGATCGCATCATCGTGCTGAGCGGCGGCCGGATCGCCGCCGATGGCGCTCCGGCTGCCGTGCTGCGTCACGAGCTGATCGCAGAGGTGTTCGACGTGGCGCTCACCGTCAACACCGACCGCGCCGGCCAGCCCTTCGTGCTGCCGGAACTGGCGGACGCTCGCCGCAGCGCTACGCACGCCTGACAGCGCGCCACACCGCCTCCGCCTACCACCTGACACACATTCTAAATCGTCGCGGCCCCAATCGGTCCGGTTTTGGACCAGTTCAATTTGTTGGTTCGCGCCCCGCCGCTTAGCTTGTTCGGGCGCGGCGTTACCAATCTATCGCCGCGACAACGATTACCACCAGAAATCACTTTTCATCGTTCGCAGCGAAAGTCCAACAGCCTATGAGCGTCAACGTGATATTCGGCTCCGATTCCGGCGTAACCCGCTCGATCGCCTCGCGCATCGCCAAACGGATGCAGGGGCGCGCCGTCGATATCAAATCCGCCACCACCGCCGATTTCGAAACGTGCAGTCTGCTGATCCTCGGTGCGCCGACCTACGGATTCGGCGATCTGCAGACCGACTGGGAAGCCAACATCGACAAGCTCACCTCCGCCAATCTGACGGGGAAGAAGGTGGCGCTGTTCGGCACCGGCGATCAGACCAACTACCCGGACAGCTTCGTCGATGCGATGGGGCTGCTCTACGACCACGTCGTCGATCTCGGCGCCGACGTCGTCGGATTCACCGACACCGCGGGCTACGACTACACGGCGTCCAAAGCCGAGCGCGACGGCCGCTTCGTCGGCCTCGCCCTCGACGAGGACGGACAGTCATCCAAGACCGAAAAAAGGATCACCGAATGGATCAGTCGTCTCACATGAGCGCCGCCACCTTGCAGATCTTCCAGCATCACCTCTACGAGCTGTCGAAGGGCATGCGCCCGCTCGCGATGATGACGCTGCCGGCGGTCGACGCCACCGCGATCGTGGCACGGCTGCGCACCGCGGGCATCGCCCATCACGTCCACGAAGCCTGCCAGCACCGCATCAACGTGGTGTTCGGCGTCGCTTCGGCGGTGCGCACGGTGCAGGGCTTCATGACCGGGCCGCTGTGTAATCTGTCGGCCGAGCACGACTTCATGCTCGGCATCCTGCTCGGCTACGACCGCGAACTGCAGTGCCACCGCTTCCTCGCCCGCAGCGGCGGCGATGTAGTCGATCCGGTCGCCGAGCCGACCCACACCGTGGCGCCGAACGAGCCGGTGCTGATTCACTGACGGTCGGCAGCGCTGGATCGCCGCTCGACCATGTGCCTGCACGGCCCCTAGTCCGCAAACGCTATCCGTGATGGGAGGCGTCGCTCCCACCCCTCACGTCATCGCCCGCGCAGGCGGGCGATCCAGTATCTCAGAGCGCTGGTTGATCCGTCGTGAGCCCTCTACCAACTCTCTGCCATACTGTGTCCCCCGCCTGCGCGGGGGACGACGACGATTGGCGTCAGGTGCTGTTCGCGAGGTTCGCGCCTCACTCCTCCTTGAAGCCGTATTCGGCGTGGTTGCCGGTGGCGCCGTAGTATTTGTACGGCAGGAACTTGCCGGACATCGACAGCTTGACGCGGTCGCCCTTCGGGTTCGGCAGCCGTTCCATCACCATGTCGAAGTCGATCGCCGACATGATGCCGTCGCCGAACTCTTCCTCGATCAGCGCCTTCCAGGCCGGGCCGTTGATCATCACCAGTTCGTAGAAACGGTAGATCAACGGGTCGGTCGGCGGCATGGTGAGGCCCTCGCCGCGCATCGGCACCTCGTTGAGCATCGCGGTCTCCACCGCCGACAGCCCGAACAGCTCAGCCGCCTTCGCCGCCTGCTGCTTGGTCAGCTTCATCTGGCCGAGGATCGCGCCGACGACCAGCACTTCGGAATGGCCGCCGATGGTCTCGCAGATGTATTTCCAGGTCCAGCCCTTCTCGCGCTTGATGTCGAGAAGCTTCTCGGTCAGGTCGGCTCGTTTCATGGTCGGTCTCCTTGTGAGGTGGGGGATCGGTGGGTGGTGGGGATCAGCGGGCGTTCGCCTGCAGCGGCACGACCGAGGCGTCCTCGATGCCGGGACGCACGATCGGCACATGCAGCGGATCGTGGTTCGGATTGCTGCTGGTGAAGGTCTTGCTGCGCGTCACCAGGAAGTCGACGATGTGGTTGCGCAGGCCGTAGTAATAGGGATGCCGGTGCAGATCGATCCGAGCGCGATCCTTCGGCAGCGGGTTCTCGACGATCTCGGCGATCACCGCGCCGGGGCCGTTGGTCATGAGGTAAATCTTGTCGGCGAGATACATCGCTTCGTCGACATCGTGGGTGATCATGAAGGTGGTCTGCCCGGTCTCCAGGCAAATCCGCCGCACCTCGTCCTGCAGCGAGCCGCGGGTCAGCGCGTCGAGCGCTGAGAACGGCTCGTCCATCAGCATGATCTTCGGCGTGATCGACAGCGCCCGAGCGATGCCGACGCGCTGCTTCATGCCGCCGGACAGCTCCGACGGCCGCTTGTTCTCCGAACCGGTGAGCCCGACCAGATCGATGAAGCGCTGCGCATGGGCACGGACCTTGGCCTTGTCCCAGCCGCGCCACTTCGACGACACCGCGTAAGCGACGTTGCCCATCACGGTGCGCCACGGCAGCAGCGCGTGGCTCTGGAAGATCACCGCGCGGTCGAGGCTGGTGCCCTCGATCGCCTGGCCGTCGACGATCACCGCGCCGTCGGTCGGCTGATCGAGGCCGGCGAGGATGTTGAGCACGGTGGTCTTGCCGCAGCCGGAGTGGCCGATCACGCAGCCGAACTCGCCGCGCGGCAACGACAGCCACAGATTCTCGAAGATCGTGGTCTGCCCCCCGCCCGCGGCGGGGTAGCGCTTGGCGATGGCTTCGACGGAAATGAACTTTTCGTTCGTCATCTGGCTCACTCCGGAAACGTGACCATGCGGGTGAACCGCGCCAGCACCTGATCGAGCAGCATGCCGACGATACCAATGGTCAAGATCGCAATGATGACATTGGTAATCGACAGATTGTTCCACTCGTTCCAGACGAAGTAACCGATGCCGGTGCCGCCGACGAGCATCTCGGCGGCGACGATCACCAGCCAGGCGATGCCGATCGAGATGCGCATGCCGGTGAGAATGGTCGGCGCGGCGGCCGGCAGGATCACCGTGAAGGCGCGGCGCACGGTGCCGACCTCGAGCGTGCGCGCGACGTTGATCCACTCCTTGCGGACCGAGGCGACGCCGAACGCGGTGTTGAGCAGCATCGGCCACACCGAGCATATGAAGATCACGAAGATCGCCGACAGGCTGGAATCCTTGATGGTGTAGAGCGCCAGTGGCATCCAGGCGAGCGGCGAGATCGGCTTCAGCACCTGGATGAACGGATCGAGCGCCTTGTTCATCAGCGGCGACATTCCGATCAGAAAGCCGAGCGGGATTGCGACGGCCACCGCCAGTAAATAGCCGATCATCACCCGTGCGATCGAATAGCCGAGCTGAATACCGAGCCCTTTGTCGTTGGGTCCGTTGTCGTAGAACGGTCGCTGAATGTGCTCCCACAGCTTGGCGCCGACGTCGAACGGCCCTGGCATTGCCGATTTGCCCTGGGTCGCGGTGGCGCCCATCAGCGCCGCATATTCCGGACTCATCTTGGCGACCTCGCCGCTGCCGCGCGTCGCCAGATGCCAGGCAGCGATGAAGCCGCAGAACAGCAGGATGGAGACCATCGCAGCACGGAGACGAAGGGATTTTGTCATGACGTTCACCGATCCACTGTGGTCCGGCGCTGCAGCGTCCTGTCCACGGCGCTGCAACGTCGAACGCTGTCGCGGGCGAGCGTCGTACCCCGGCGCGTCCGGAGCACGACGCGAGCCCCGCTAGGATGCCTTCTTGATCTTGAAGCTGGCGAGATACTCTTCAGGGTTGGAGCCGTCGAACGACTTGCCCATCACCGAGAACGACCGCGTGGTCTTGTCCGGTGGGGTCAGTCCGGCCTCCTTCATCAGCTTGGCGGTGTCGGTCGCCAGATAGACCTGCTCGGCAATGCTCTTGTAGTCCATGTCGCCTTTGACCTGGCCCCAGCGCTTCATCTGCGTCATGATCCAGACGGCGAAAGACTGCCACGGGAACGGATCGAAATCGATCCGGTTCGGCTGCTTGACGACGTTGCCGAGACCGTCGGCGTAGGTGCCGGTGAGGATCTGCTCCAGCACGATTGCCGGCTGGTTCAGGTAGTTGGCCGGCGCGATCGCCTGCGCGATCTCCTTGCGGTTCTCCGGCTTGTGCGCGTAGGCGGTCGCTTCGATGATCGATTTGAGCAGCGCACCGTAGGTGTTCGGCATCGTGGTAACGAACTCCTTCGAGGCGGCGAACGCGCAGCACGGATGGCCTTCCCAGATGTCCTTGGTGAGAATGTGGATGAAGCCGACGCCGTCATAGACGGCACGCTGGTTCATCGGATCTGGTGCCAGATAGCCGTCTATGTTGTCGGCGCGCAGGTTGGCGACCATCTCCGGCGGCGGCACGGCGCGGATCTGGACGTCGACATCGGGATCGATGCCGTGCTCTGCGAGATAATAGCGCAGCAGATAATTGTGCATCGAGTAGTCGAACGGGACGGCGAACTTGAACCCCTTCCAGTCCTTCGGGTTTCGCCGGTCCTTGTGCTTCATGGCCAGGGTGATGGCCTGGCCGTTGATGTTCTCCACCGCCGGCATGGTGTACGGAATCGGATTCGATCCGACCCCCATGGTGATCGCGAGCGGCATCGGCGACAGCATGTGTGCGGCGTCGTATTCCTTGTTGAGCGTCTTGTCGCGAATCACCGCCCATCCGGCGGTCTTGATCACTTCGACATTGAGGCCGTACTTCGCATAGAAGCCCATCGGATGCGCCATGATGATCGGCGTGGCGCAGGTGATCGGAATGAAACCGACCTTGAGGTCGGTCTTCTCCAGCGGGCCGCCCGCGGCGAACACCTCGGTGGCGGTCTGCAGCGGGAAGAACTGCGACACCGCGGCCAGCGCCGTGGCCGCCCCGACCGACTTCAGGAACGCGCGGCGCGACGCATCCTGCGGAAACATCGCCCGCATCACCGCCGAGGCGACGACGCCTTCGAACCGCTTCTCCTCACCCTGCGTCACGGCGAGCTGCAACGACGCCTGTTCGGCGGCGTGCTCGGCTTCGGTCGCATGACGACCGCAACTACAACCTGTGGTATGCAGCCGGCGATTGGGATCGAACGGATTGTCGAATGTTGACATGGGACCTCCTGCGCTGACGTCGGGACCAAGTTCGCAAGGAGCGTGCCAACCGCAGGATCATCGCCGGATGCGACGATATGGGTGCTTTCCAGTGATTGCCGGATACGAAATCTCGTAATATACGGAATTTCGTAGTCGAGTTACGAAATCTCGGAGCGTCCAATGGACCTCTCGTCGCCTTCCGCGCTGACGCCCTCAATTGATCCGTCGCTGCGGGCCTCCGTGTTCGACGGCGCGATCGAGGCGGTTCTGCTGATCGACCCGGCATCGGACCAGATCGTCGACGCCAATCGCGCGGCCTGCGATCTGCTCGGCTTCGACTACGACACCCTGCTGCGGACCAAGTTCAGCGCGCTGCACGGCTCGCAACTGCCGGCCCTCGTGGTGTTCACCCAGGCGGTGTTTGCCAAGAGCACCTACTGGAGCCACGCGCTGACGCCGACCCACGCCGACGGCGCGCAGCTTCGGCTGGAATACGCCGGCAAACACCTGTCCTACCGCGATCGGTCGCTGCTGCTGCTGACGATGAGCGATCTGGAGCAGCGCCGGCGACGCTATGTCGATGCCGTCGCCGACGACTACATGCGCGACGGTCTGCCGGCCTGGCAGCGCGTCGAGCGCGTATTTCAGAACATCGAACGCGAGAACCAGCTGATCCTGCGCGCCGCCGGCGAAGGCATCTACGGCGTCAACGCCGAGGGCAAGACCACCTTCGTCAATCCGGCCGCAGAGCTGATCCTGGGCTGGTCCGCCGATGAATTGGTGGGCAAGGAGATGCACGCCATGGTGCATCACAGCCATCACGACGGCCGGCACTATCCAGGCCAGGAGTGCCCGATTTATGCGGCGTTCCGCGACGGCGCGGTGCACACCGTCGACAGCGAAGTGTTCTGGCACAAGGACGGCAAGCCGGTCTGGGTCGAGTACACCTCGACGCCGATCCACGACCGCAGCGGCGTGGTGGTCGGCGCGGTGGTGGTGTTTCGCGACGTCAGCCAGCGCCACGAAGCCGACGAGAAGCTGCACGCCGCGCTCGCCGAAGTCGACCGCCTCCGCGAGCGGCTGCAGCTCGAAAACGATTACCTGCAGGAAGAAATCCGGATCGAGACCAATCCGCGCGGCATCATCGGGCAAAGCGAAGCCATCCAGACCACGCTGCGCCAGGTCAAGCTGGTCGCGCCGACCGCCGCGACGGTGCTGATCACCGGCGAATCCGGCACCGGCAAGGAGCTGATCGCGCGCGCGATCCACGAAGCCAGCACGCGCCGCGACCGTCCGCTGATCAGGGTCAACTGCGCGGCGATCCCGCGGGAGCTGTTCGAGAGCGAATTCTTCGGCCACGCCCGCGGCGCCTTCACCGGCGCAGTGCGTGATCGCATCGGCCGTTTCGAGCTCGCCGACGGCGGCACGCTGTTTCTCGACGAGGTCGGCGAAATTCCGCTGGAGCTGCAGAGCAAGCTGCTGCGCGTGCTGCAGGAGGGCAATTTCGAGCGCGTCGGCGAGGAGCGCACCCGCAACGTCGACGTCCGCCTGATCGCCGCCACCAACCGCGACCTGAAACGCGAAGTGCAGCGCGGGCACTTCCGCGAGGATTTGTACTTCCGGCTCAGCGTGTTTCCGATCGAGTCGGTGCCGCTGCGCGACCGCCGCGAGGACATTCCCTTGCTGGCTCAGCACTTCCTCGCCAACGAAGCCCGCGAGATGAAAGCCGAGTTGCGGCTGTCGCAGGGCGACGTGCGGCGTTTGATGCGCTACGACTGGCCCGGCAACGTCCGCGAGCTGCAGAACGTCATCGAACGCGCCACCATCCTGGCGCAGAATGGCCGGCTCCGCATCGACCTGCCGGAATCAGCGAGCAGCCACGCCGCGGCGAGTGCCGGCCGCCAAAAACCGGACGCGCAGCCTGCCGTGATGACCACCGCCGACCTTCGCAACCTGGAACGCGCCAACATCGTCGCGGCCCTGCGCGCGTGCAAAGGGAAGGTGTTCGGCGACGACGGCGCCGCGGCGATGCTCGACATGAAGCCGACCACGCTGGCATCCCGGATCAAGGCGCTCGGCATCGCCTCGCCGCGAGGACAGGCGTAAGTGGCGAACTCGACGCCGATGACGGACGCCTGACAACGGGGTGTCAGGTCTCCGCGTCGCCGTCCGCCTTGCGCAGCAGATAGATATCCATCACCCAGCCTTTGGCGGCGCGGACCTGCCGGCGGACACGCTGAATTTCCGGCACGATCTCCGGGAGCTTCCCCGCTACCAGCACTTCGTCGTCCATCCCGAGATTGGCGCCCCAGAAAATCTCGGCGCCCTCGGCGGCGATCTTGGCGAAGGTCTCCTCGCCGTCGAGCATGACCACCATGGTCTCGCCCGACCAGCGACCGGCGGCAGCGAGCTTCCGCCCTGTCGTGACCGTGACGGGTTCGCCGATGCCATTGAGCGCGATGCCATGACGCGCCGTCAGCGCCTGCACCGCGGTGATGCCGGGAATGATCTCGTAGTCGAGCGCCATGCCGCGCGTGCGCAGCCGGTCGAGAATACGGATCGTGCTGTCGTACAGCGACGGATCACCCCACACCAGAAATGCGCCGCAGCCGTCCTCCGGCAGGTGCTCGATCATCGCCTGCTGAAACCGGCCCGCGATCTCGGCATGCCAATCGTTCACCGTGGCGCGATAGTCCTGCGGCTGCGCCTCGCGCTTCGGAATGTCGATGGTGACGAAACGATAGTCCGGCGACTTGATGAAGCGCTCGCAAATCTGTTCGCGCGCCAGCCGCAGCTCGGCCTTTTCCTCGCCCTTGTCGGGAATGAAGAACACGGTGGCGCGGTTCAACGCCTCGACCGCCTGAAGGGTCAGGTAGTTCGGACCGCCCGGCCCAATTCCGATCAACAAGATCTTCCGCATCGTCGTCCTATTCCTGCGCGCAAACGCCGCGTCACCGCGCCAGCGCCAGCAAAGCGTCGAGATCGAGATTGCTTTCGCAATGATCCGCGAGCGCGTCCAGCGTCTCTTCGACCCGGCGCTCGAAATCGAGCCCGGACGACGCCGCACCGATCTGCGCCAGCCAGGCGGAGCGGAACGCATCGCCGCCGAAGATGCCGTGCAGATAGCCGCCGCTGACCCGGCCGTCAGCCGACACTGCGCCTTCGGCCCGTTCGCTGCCACCCTCCTCCAGCCTCAGCCATGGCCGCGACAATCCTGCGCCGGTGGTGCGGCCCATATGCATCTCGTAGCCGACGACCCGGCATCCGCTGACCCGATCGAGCGCATCGATCTCGACCAAGCGCTTATCGCCGGAAATCTCGGTCTCGATGTCGAGCAGGCCAAGCCCCGCGGTCTCGCCGGCAGGCCCCTCGATGCCTTGCGGATCGCGCACCACGCGGCCGAGCATCTGGAAGCCGGCGCACAGTCCGACGACGCGTCCGCCGCGGCGGACGTGAGCATGAATGTCGATGTCCCAGCCCTCGCGCCGGATCAGGTCCAGCTCGGTGCGGGTCGCTTTTGAGCCCGGAAGCACCACGACGTCGACATCCGCCGGGATCGGCGAGCCCGGCTGAATCCACTGCAGATCGATGTCGGGCTCGGCCACCAGGGGATCGAGGTCGTCGAAATTGGCGACGCGCTGCAGCCGCGGCACCGCGATCTTGAGCTGTCCCCGGCTCGCCGCCGCGGCCCGTTCCAGCGCCAGCGAGTCTTCGGCCGGCAGCCGGTCGGCGCCTGGAAACCAGCGCAGCACGCCGAGGAACGGCCAGCCAGTCTCGGCCGTGATCGTTTTGCAGCCGGGTTCGAACAGCGAGAAGTCGCCGCGGAATTTGTTGATCAGATAGCCGACGACGCGGGCGCGATCGCCCTCGTTGAGCAGAACATAGCTGCCGACCAGTGCCGCCATGGTGCCGCCGCGATCGATGTCGGACAGGAACACGACCGGGAGATCGGCCGCTTCCGCAAACCGCATATTGGTGATGTCGGAGGCGCGCAGATAAACCTCGGCGCCGCTACCGGCGCCTTCGACAAGCACCAGATCGGCCTCGGCGGTGAGCCGCTCGAAGCTGTCGACCACCGCCGGGATCAGCCGCTGCCGCATGTGGTGATAGATCCGCGCCGGGCAGTTGCCGAGCACGCGTCCGCGCAGCACCACCTGGGCGCCGATTTCAGACTGCGGTTTCAGCAGCACCGGGTTCATGTGGATCGACGGCGCGACCCGACACGCGCGCGCCTGCAGCGCCTGGGCGCGGCCGATCTCACCGCGGACCAGTTCACCGTTCGGACCGAGAGGCAGATCGGAGTCGGATGCGACCGCGGCATTGTTGCTCATGTTCTGCGCCTTGAACGGACGCACCACCAGCCCGCGCCGGGTGAAGGCGCGGCACAGTCCCGCGACCACCATGCTCTTGCCGACATCCGAGCTGGTGCCCTGGATCATCAGCGAGCGGGCGCGGCGCGAGCCGTTGCTCGTGCGCGGCGTAAATTGGATTCGGGAGATGAGCTCCTCGACATGGGCGTCGGTCATGAAACTACTCGATGGCATGCAGTTGAGAGGAAACACCGCAGGCGCCGGCGCCTGCGGTTGACGGTGATCGGCAGCAGCGGCATCACTCAGCCAGGACCGGCCATCGCGACGACGCCGAGCAACAGGCCGATCTGGATCATCTGTTCAGTGGCGCCAAGCACGTCGCCGCGATAGCCGCCGATCAGCCGGAGCGCGATCCACGGCGCCGCAAGGGCGAACACACCCGCGACCAGCAGCCCGACGATGGCCGCCAGCGGATTGAGCATGATCAGCCACAGCGCGCCCAGCACGCTGAACGCAGCCAGCCCGAACCAGCCTGCAGTGCTGATCGTGCGCGTCGGATAGCTCAGCTTGCCGGTGGCGGCGTCGCCGGCATAAGGCAGCGCGGACATCGCCGCGACGATGCCGGTCCGCCCCAGACTATAGCCGGCCACCAGAGTGGCGACGCCGAGCCACGGTGGGAGGCTCGCAAGCGCTGCAACGCGGATCGCGAAACTGAGGACCAGCGCCACCGCGCCATACAGGCCGAGGCGGCTGTCCTTGATCAGCGCCAGGCGCCGCTCGCGGGTGCGGCCGCCGAACAACCCATCGGCGGTGTCGGCGATGCCGTCTTCGTGCAGCGCGCCGGAGAGCGCGGCGCCAGCAGCCACCGCCATCATCGCCGGCACCATGCCCGACCAGATCAGCGAGCCCGCGAGCAGCACGCCACCACAGACCAGACCGATCCCAGCGCCGACCAGCGGAAAGTACTTCGATGCGCTCAGCAGCCAGTCGTCGTCGAACTGCGCGGTGCGCGGCGTCGGCACCAACGTCATGAACTGCACGGCATTGAGCAGGGATTGGATCTGCCGGCTCACGAGCGCGATCCGAGCCGGCCCGCCAGCACGTCCGAGAGCGCGGCGAGGTCGTTGAGAATGCCGGCGGCAGCGCGCAACAACGGCACGGTCATCAATGCGCCAGTGCCCTCGCCCAGCCGCAAGCCGAGATCGAGATACGGCACCGCCTGCATCGCTTCGAGCAGCACACGGTGGCCACGCTCGGCCGAGCGATGCGAGAATACGCAGTAACCGCGCGCCGCGGGCTGCAGCCGCACCGCGAGCAGCGCCGCAGCGCTGGCAATGAAGCCGTCGATCACCACCGGCCGCCGCGAGGCCGCGGCGCCGAGCACTGCGCCGGCCATCATCGCAATGTCGAAGCCGCCGAATTCGGCGAGCACGTCGAGCGGCGCCGTCGGCTGCGCCCGCGCCGCCGCCTGTTCGACGATGGCGCGCTTGTGCGCGACCCCGGCATCGTCCATCCCGGCGCCGCGGCCGACGCAATCGAAGATCGGCGCCGCCGTCAGCGCGTGGGTGATCAGTGCGGCCGAAGTGGTGTTCCCGATTCCCATCTCGCCAATCGCGACGATGTCGAGCCCGCCGGCGATATCCTCGCGCACCAGATCGGCCGCCGCGGTGATGGCACGCGCGGCCTCCTGGTGAGTCATTGCCGGTTCGTGGCGGGCGTTGCGGGTGCCGCGGCGGATCTTGCGATCAATCAGCTTGGGGTGCGGCGGCATGTCGGCATCGATGCCGCCGTCGACGATCCGCACCTCGGTCGTCACCGCATTCGCCAAAACGTTGACGCCGGCGCGACCCGCTAGATACGCCTCGACCATCGCACGCGTGACGCTCGCCGGATACGGCGACACCCGATCGGCGGCGAGGCCGTGATCGCCTGCGAAGATGAACACCGCCGCCCGCTCAGCGCGCGGCGGCGCGGGATGCCAGATCAGCCCGAGCTGCACAGCGATATCTTCGAGCCGGCCCAGCGAGCCCGGCGGCTTCGCCTTGCCGTCGAGCCGGGATCGCAGCTCAAGCTCAGGAGCAGGATCGATCGGCGGAACGGAAACGATACGGGGATCAAGCAAGGGCGCGTGCATTCGGAAGCTCGGCAATAGCAATGCGCTGCCGCCGCTTCTGCGGGGCAGTGAGAACGATCGAACAAAATAGCGGCGACGACAGCGAAGCTGATCGCGCGGATTCGTTCGGGCGACGGCAGGATGTCTCCGCGAGAAGCGGAGGCGCGCGTCAGGTCGGCGGTCGGTGCAGCATGTCTGTGTCCTTCTTCGACCCACCGTCGAATGGCATGGTTTTCGGACTTCGGCCGGTCTCCTGGCTCGCGGACATTGTCCCGGTCGCCTTCCCGAGCGGCTGTTGCGCCGTGCTCAGTGGCGGTGTGACCGGAAGCGGTCCGCTTACAGTTGCGGGGGCAGCCGCGGACTTGGCGATTGCTCGCCGCACCGCATTCCCGTTTCACCCTTCGAACGAAGGGCACCGAAGCGAGCGGCACCACAGCACGCCGATGCCTCGGGCGCAAGATTGACAACGCCCCGGAGCCGCCCTCTAAGACGAAGGTCCACCAGGCCGCGCTTTTCTTGGCCGCTATCGAGCGGCTTAGGCGCATCATCTCGACCGGATTGACCGCATCTTGCTGTGGGACGTGACAGTGATAGGCGGCGGAATCGCCGGTCTTTGCGCGGCGATCGCCGCGCGCCGCGGCGACGCCGCGGTCCGCTTGCTCGAAGCGGCACCGCGCCCCCTTCGCGGCGGCAATGCGCGCCACGGTCGCAATTTCCGGCTGACACACGAGACGCCACTCGACTACGTCCCCGATCGCTACACGGCGGAAGAATTGCGCGCCGAGCTGCGCAGCGTGACGGGCGACGACACCGACCGGGCGCTGACGGAGCTACTGATTGAACGCGCGCACAGTATCGCCGGCTGGCTGATCGACCACGGCGTGCACCTGCAGCCACCAAGCACCGGAGTGATGCCGTATTCCCGACGCACCGCATTTCCGCTCGGTGGCGGCAAGGCGATGATCAATGCGTTGTACGCCACCGCCAACCGGATGGGCGTCGCGATCAGCTACGACAGCGAGGCACGGTCGCTGCGGCGTGCCGAAGACGAAGGCTGGACGATCAACGTTCGATCCGCTGGGGCGGACGCCGCCATCCGCACGCGCAGCGTCGTGGCCTGTGCCGGTGGCCCCGGGGCCGACCCCGCCTGGTTGCACGAAAATTTCGGCAGCGCCGCCGAAGGATGGATGGTCCGCGGTACGCCTTATTCGGACGGTCGCCTGCTCGATCTGCTGATCGGGGCCGGCGGCTGTGCGATCGGCGATCCGACTACATGCCATGTCGTTCCGGTCGATGCGCGCGGGCCGCAGTTCGACGGCGGCATCGTCACTCGAATCACATCCATTCCGCTCGGCCTCGTGGTCGACCGATCCGGCGCGCGCATCGACGTCGCAGGGGCAGGATCGCAGCCGACGCACTACGCCAAATGGGGACCAAGGATCGCCGCCTGCCCCGGCCAACTCGCTCATCTGATACTCGATGCAGCGGGTCTAGCCCGCGCGGCGCCGTCCGCGCTGGCACCGATCACTGCACCTAAACTCGGCGAATTGGCTGCTGCGCTGCAGATCGATCCCACGGCCTTTTCACGGAGCATCGATCACTTCAATGCCACGCCGGCCAACGCCGCGCGGACCATCGCGGAGCCACCATTCGCCGCCTATCCAATGCGGCCGGGGCTGACGTTCGTACACTACGGCATCAAGGTCGATGCGACGATGCGGGTGGTGCAGGCTGACGGAAGCCGACACGACGGCCTGTTCGCAGCCGGCATGATCATGGCTGCGAACGTGCTGCGCCGCGGCTATCTCGCCGGGCTCGGCATCACCCTGTCGGCGGCGTTCGGCCAGATCGCCGGCGACGAGGCGGCGCGCCATGTCCGCGGCTGATCCGATGTTAGAAGCCGAGCGCGTGCTGCGGATCTGCAGCGCCTGCATGTATTGCGACGGACTTTGCCCGGTGTTTCCGGCGATCGACGGCAAGCACGGCTTCAGCCTGAGCGAGGTCAGCTACCTGTCGAACCTGTGCCACAACTGCCAGGGCTGCTGGCACGATTGTCAGTACGCGCCGCCGCATCCGTTCGCCGTCAACCTGCCGGCGACATTCGCCGGCCTGCGGCAGCGCTCCTACGCTGACCATCTGTGGCCGCCGGTGCTCGGGCGCGCCTTTCGTGCATCATCGCTTGCGGTGCCAGGCACTGTCGCGCTCGCGCTGCTGATCACCTTCGCTCTCGTGCTCAGCGCCGGTTCGCCAGCGACCTTCCTCGCCGCCGATGCAAGCGAAGGCGCGTTCTATCGCGTGCTACCGTGGCCGGCGATGGCCGGGCTCGCGGCCGCCACCTTCGGATGGGCAGTCATCGCGGTCACGCTGGCGACCCTGCGATACTGGCGCACGATCGCGCCAAAGACGACGATCAGCGAAATCGTGCGCGCGCTGCCGATCGCGTTGTCCGACATCGTCACGCTGCGCCACCTCGGCGGCGGCGGCCCCGGCTGCCACGACCATGATGAGCGAACCTCACAGCGGCGACGGATCTTGCATCACCTCACCGCCGGCGGCTTCGTGCTCAGCGGCCTGTCGACGATCGTAGCCTCGGCTTATCATCACCTGCTGGGCGTGATGGCGCCCTACCCTGTCGCCAGCCTGCCGGTGATGCTCGGGCTCGGCGGCGGCGTGACGATGACCATCGGCGCTGTCGGGCTGCTGGGACTGGAAGCGTGGGCCGATCGCGCGCCGAGTGATCGCGGCGAGACCCGGCTGAACGTCGCGTTTCTGATTCTGCTGGCCCTGGTCGGTGCCAGCGGGCTCGCGGTGCTCGGCTTCCGCAGCACGCCGGCGATGGGGCTGCTGCTCGCTACCCATCTCGGACTGGTGTTCGGCCTGTTCGCCGCGCTGCCGTTCAGCAAGGCGCTGCACGCGCCGTTCCGGGCGGCTGCGCTGCTGCGGGCCGCGATCGACAGCCAGCGCAGCGCTTCGGGGCGCGCTCCTGATGCAGCCAGCGACTCGCCTTGATCCCGATCAAGCTGGCGCGAAATTGATGATGTTTTGCTGGCAACCGCCCGACCATCAAGGTCGATTGACAGTTCGCCGTTTCCGTCCCAAACATCGCGCGCCGACGGTGTCCTGTCCTCGGACAGGACGAAGAGGGAATATCGGAAGGTCGCTGCCCGCAGCGATCGAGCCGAAGCTGCCCCCGCAACTGTAAACGGTGAGCCGACGCAACACGCCACTGGATAACCTCCGGGAAGGCTGCATCGGCGACGACCCGTGAGCCAGGAGACCTGCCGTCGCCTGCTATGTTGACGTCGTTTCGGGCGGGGTGCCCCGGGATGTCTTTCGGCGGTCCGGAGTGCAGGTCCGTTCGCCGGTTTTGAGCCATCGCTCGCGATGGCCAACCGACGAGATTCGGCGCGATGCCGCCCACTGCGCTCCATCCCGGTGTCTTTACCGGTTCTCAGCCGTCGCTTACGCTGGACGCCGCCGAGATCGCGGTGCTGTCGCCCGGCGCCCAAACGCTGGCGGCCTTCGCCCAGGCATGGCCCGGCAACGTCAACCGATTGCACACCAGCGATCTCGCAAGCTTTGCTGCGCAGGCATGTGATCGCTCCCTCGACGCGTCGCCGCTACGCGCGATTCTGATCGCGCTGCCGGATCAGGCGCATCCTTGCCGTGAAGCCGTCGAAGCAATCGCCGCATTCGCCGGCAGCCGACGCATTGCCTTCGCGGTCCTCTCTGCCCGCGAGCAGCCCAACGTTCCGAGCGAACTGATTACCAACCTGCCCCCCACGACGCTCCGTCGCCTGAACAGGCTGTACATTCAGCGCGCTGGCGATGCCGCACGCGCCATCCTGATGCAGCTCGCGCTCGCCGCGGGCCTCAGCATCTCTGCCATGGACGCGCCGAGCGAGAGCGCGACCGCCGAAGCCAACCAGCATCCCTCCATTCTCCCCGAGCTGATCGAGGACGCCGCCCGATGACCTACGCCTACGAACGAGACGGCGACGCGATCTATCGTCAGTCGTTTTCGATCATCCGCTCCGAAGCTGCGCTCGATCGATTCACCGCCGTCGAGGAGAAGATCGCGGTGCGTATCATCCACGCCAGCGGCATGGTCGAAGTCGCCGGCGACATCGCGTTCACGCCCGGCTTTGTATCGGCCGGCCGCGCCGCGCTGCAGGCCGGCGCACCGATTTTGTGCGACGCGCAGATGGTCGCCAACGGCGTCACCCGCAAGCGGCTGCCGGCCGACAACGAAGTGATCTGCACGCTGAACCAT
Source organism: Rhodopseudomonas parapalustris (assembly GCF_053772255.1). Lineage (NCBI taxonomy): Bacteria > Pseudomonadati > Pseudomonadota > Alphaproteobacteria > Hyphomicrobiales > Nitrobacteraceae > Rhodopseudomonas > Rhodopseudomonas parapalustris. Next base: position 108,715 of record NZ_JAMKBZ010000003.1, read on the forward strand.
CCCGATGTCCCGGCCCTCGCCGCAAAGCTCGGCACCACCCGGTCGGCCGCCGCGGTCGATCTGTGGCGCGACCGGATGCAGGGCGCGGTGGTCGCGATCGGCAACGCGCCGACCGCGCTGTTCCGACTGCTCGAAATCCTTGCCGAGCCCGGCGCACCGCGCCCCGCGGCGATTATCGGCATCCCGGTCGGTTTCGTCGGCGCGGCCGAGTCCAAGGAGGCGCTGTTGGCGGACTCGCCCTCGCCTTGCGTGATCGTGCGCGGCCGTCGCGGCGGCAGCGCGATGACCGCAGCCGCAATCAACGCGCTGGCGAGTGAACGTGAATGAGCGCACCGACCGTCTACGGTGTCGGAGTCGGCCCCGGCGCGCCGGACCTGATGAGCGTCCGCGCCGCGCGACTAATCGGTGCAGCCAAGGTGGTGGCGTATTTCCGCAAAGCCGGACGCCCCGGCCACGCGCGCCGCATCGCCGACGGCCTGCTGCCGGAGGGCGTCATCGAAGAGCCGATGGACTATCCGGTGACGACCGAGATCGCGCTCGACGATCCAGCCTATGCGGCGACGCTGCGCAGCTTCTACGAACAATGCGTCGCGCGGCTTTCCGAGCACATCGCACAAGGCCGCGACGTCGTCGTGTTGTGCGAAGGCGACCCGTTTCTGTACGGCTCGTTCATGCATCTGCACAGCCGGCTGGCGCCGCGCATGCGTGTCGAAGTCGTGCCCGGCATCTCCGGTATGGCGGCGTGCTGGACCGCCAGCGGCACGCCGATCACTTACGGTGACGACGTGCTCTGCGTGGTACCGGCGACCCTCGGGCCGGACCGGCTGAAGGCGGCGTTCGCCACCGGCGATGCGATCGTGATCATGAAGCTCGGCCGCAATCTGCCGAAGGTGCGCCGCGCGCTCGACGACGCCGGCCTGCTCGACCGGGCGATCTATGTCGAGCGCGGCGCGATGGCCGATCAGGTGGTGATGCCGCTCGCCGACAAGACCACCGACGACGCGCCCTACTTCTCGATCGTGCTGGTCCACGGACAGGGGCGACGGCCATGACCGGATCTGTCGTTGTCGCGGGCCTCGGGCCCGGCGCGCAGGAACTGATCACACCGGAAGTCAGCGCCGCGCTGGCGCATGCGACCGATATCGTCGGCTACGCACCTTATGTCGCTCGCGTCGCCGAACGCGACGGCTTGCAGCGGCACGCTTCCGACAACCGCGAAGAACTCGATCGCGCCGGCTTCGCGCTACGGCTGGCGACCGAGGGCCGGCATGTCGTGATCGTCTCCTCCGGCGATCCGGGCGTGTTCGCGATGGCGGCGGCGCTGTTCGAGGCGATCGAGGCCGGCGATCCGTCGTGGCGCGAGCTCGACATCCGCATCCTGCCCGGCATCAGCGCGATGTTCGCCGCTGCAGCGCGGATCGGCGCGCCGCTCGGCCACGATTTCTGCGCGATCAACCTGTCGGACAATCTGAAGCCGTGGGAGACCGTCGAGAAGCGGCTGCGCGCCGCGGCCGAAGCCGATTTCGTCATCGCGCTGTACAACCCGATCTCGAGAGCCCGGCCCTGGCAGCTCGGCCGCGCCTTCGAGCTGCTGCGCAGCATCCATCCCGCGTCCGTGCCTGTGATCTTTGCGACCGCAATCAGCGATCCGCGCGAGCGCATCGACGTGGCGCCGCTCGGCGAGGCGGTGCCGCAACGCGCCGACATGCGAACGCTGGTGATGATCGGCTCGTCGCAGACCCGGATCATTCCGCGTCGCAGCGCCGCCGCTTTCGTCTACACTCCGCGGTTCGCCGGAGCGGTGTCGTGAGCGAGCCAGGCCATCACGTCGGCGACCGCGGCGACACTGCGCCGATCCGGCACCGCGGGCCGCTTCACCATGATCACCAGCAGCCCGAGTTCACGCGCCGCGGTGATCTTGGCTACGGCAGCCTCGCCGCCGGCGTTCTTGGCGACGACGATTTCGGTGCGGTGCGCCTGCAGCAGCGCAAGGTCGCCGGCGAGATCGAACGGTCCGCGCGCCACGACCACCTCGACATTCGGCAGCGGCAACGGTCCGCGCGGCGGATCGACCAGCCGCACCAGATAGGCGTGCTGCGGCTGCGCGGCGAACAGCTCGAGGTTCTGCCGGCCGATGCCGAGAAACACCCGTCGCGGCACTGCGCCGAGCGCGCTCACCGCCTGAGCGAGATCTTCGACGTCGACCCAGCGATCACCGGCGACCGCCTGCCACGCCGGCCGCTCCAACGCCAACAGCGGCACGCCCGCTTCGGCACAGGCGATCACCGCATGGCGGCTCATCTGCGCCGCGAACGGGTGCGTCGCGTCGACGACGCGCTCGATCCGCTCGGCGCGCAAGTAATCGACCAGACCGCCGACGCCGCCGAAACCACCGACCCGAAACGGAATCGGCGGCGGCTTCGGCTGATCGGTACGGCCGGCGAACGACAGCACCGCGTCAATGTTGGGCTCGGCGGCGATCGTCCTGGCGAGCGCCGAGGCATCGGCCGTGCCGCCGAGGATCAATACGCGCGAGCGGTGCGATGAAGGGAGCGTCATGATCACCAGCGATGACACGACGCAGCCCTGGCTGTCCATCGTCGGAATCGGTGAGGACGGCCTCGACGGGTTGTCGGCGCGCGCACGCGCGCTGCTGGACACCGCCGAGCTGATCGTCGGGGGTGATCGCCATCTCTCCCTCGTCGCCACATTGAACAAGCCCACAATGCCGTGGCGCGTGCCGTTCGCGGCTTCTCTCGCCGACGTGCTGGCGCAGCGTGGCCGCCGCGTCGCCGTGCTTTGCTCCGGCGATCCGTTCTGGCACGGCGCGGGATCAGTGCTGGCCGATCATCTCGCGGCAAAGGAATGGACCGCCGTCCCGGCGCCATCGACCTTTGCCTGGGCTGCGGCGCGGCTCGGCTGGCGCCTGGAAGACACCGTGACGCTCGGCCTGCACGCGCGGCCGGTCGCGACGCTGCGTCCGCATCTCCGCCCGCAGGCGCGGCTGATCGTATTGGTGCGCGACGGCGCCGCGGTCGGCGAGATCGCCGCGCATCTCGCGGCGAACGGATTCGGCGCGTCCGAACTGACCGTGCTCGAGGCACTCGGCGGCCCGCGCGAGCGCGTTCGGCGAACCACCGCCTCGATCTTCGCTTTCCCCGACGTCACCGCGCCAGTCGCACTCGGCATCGCCGCAGCCGCGGAGCCGAATGCCGTGATCATGCCGTGCGTCAGCGGCCTACCGGACGAGCTGTTTCAGCACGACGGCCAGCTCACCAAGCGCGAGATCCGCGCGGTGACGCTGTCGACGCTGGCGCCGCGCGGCCATGAGCTGCTCTGGGACATCGGCGCCGGTGCCGGCTCGATCGGCATCGAATGGCTTCTGGCAGCACGTAGCAATCGCGCGATTGGGATCGAGACGCGCGCCGACCGGCTCGCCACCGCGCGCGCCAATGCCGAGGCGCTCGGCGTGCCGCAACTCGATCTGCGGCTCGGCGCAGCGCCCGAGGCGCTCGCCGGACTGCCCACACCCGACGCGGTGTTCATCGGCGGCGGCGCCAGCCGTCCGGGCGTGATGGATGCGGTGTGGCACGCGCTGCCCGCCGGCGGCCGGCTGGTGGTGAATGCGGTGACGTTGGAGACCGAAGCGCTGCTGATCGACTGGCATCATCGCCACGGCGGCGAGTTGCTGCGGCTCGGCGTCGAGCGCGCCTCCCCGGTCGGCGGCCTCACAGGATGGCGCGCGGCAATGCCGGTGGTGCAATGGAGCGTCCGCAAATGAGCGCGGTCGTGATCGGCATCGGCTTTCGCTCCGCCGCATCCGCGTCGTCGATCATCGACGTGATCGAGAGCGCGCGCCGCACCGCCGCCCCGCACCAGCCATCCGCGCTGGCAACCGCTGCCGACAAGGCCGCTCACAATGGCTTACGTGAGGCAGCGACGGCAACGGCTCTCCCGGTGTTGCCGATCGAAGCGACTGCGCTCGATCAAGCCGCTGCGCGTATCACCACGTCGTCCGCCGTCGTCGCGCATCACCGCAGTGTCGGCAGCGTCTGCGAAGCCGCGGCGCTAGCTGCCGCCGGACCGACCGCGCGGCTGATCGTGTCCCGTTTGATCTCACAGGATCGCCTCGCGACGGCCGCGGTGGCGATCGAGGAGCCGCTGCCATGACCGTCCACTTCATCGGCGCCGGCCCGGGCGCGCCCGACCTGATCACCGTGCGCGGCCGCGACCTGGTGATGCGCTGCCCGGTGTGCCTCTATGCCGGCTCATTAGTCCCGCGCGAGATCGTCGCGCTATGCCCGAAGGACGCGCGCGTCGTCGATACCGCCCCGCTCGACCTCGATGCCATCACCGCGGAGTTCGTCGCCGCTGCCGAAGCAGGCCACGACGTCGCCCGGCTGCATTCCGGCGACCTGTCGGTGTGGAGCGCGATGGGCGAACAGATCCGCCGGCTGGAGCAGCACGGCATCCCCTACACCGTCACCCCCGGCGTGCCGTCGTTCGCGGCGGCCGCTGCGGTGCTCGGCCGCGAACTCACCTTGCCGGAAGTCGCCCAGACCGTGGTGCTGACCCGGACCTCGGGCCGCGCCTCGGCGATGCCGCCACGCGAGACTCTGGAAGCCTTCGCCGCCACCGGCGCGACGCTGGCAATCCATCTGTCGATCCACGTCCTTGCCGATGTCGTCGAACGGCTGCGCCCGCATTATGGCGACGACGGCGCGGTCGCGGTGGTGGTACGTGCGAGCTGGCCGGAGCAACAGGTGATCCGCGGCACCTTGAGTTCGATTGCCGCGCAGGTCGCCGCCGAAGGCATCGACCGCACCGCGTTGATCCTGGTCGGGCCGTCGCTCGCCGCCAACGATTTCCGCGAGAGCTCGCTGTACGCCCCCGACTACGATCGCCGCTATCGCCGCTCGGCGGAGGACGGCCGTGACCGCGACTGATCCCGGACCAGCAACAGCGAAGATTGGCCGGCCGCCCGGATTGATCATCGCTGCGCCGTCGACGAGCAGCGGCAAGACCACGGTGACGCTGGCGCTGCATGCAGCGCTGCGCCGCCGCGGCCTCACCGTGCAGCCCTATAAATGCGGACCCGACTACATCGATCCGGCGTTTCACGAGATCGCCGCCGGCCGCCCGTGCTACAATCTGGACTCCTGGGCGTTCGGCCAGGATCGCATCACCTCCCTGCTCGATGCCGCGGCGGATGCCGATCTCTGTCTCGCCGAGGGCGTAATGGGGCTGTTCGATGGCGGCAGCGCCATCGGCGCCTGGGGCAATGGCGCGACCGCCGATATTGCCGCGTTCACCGGCTGGCCGGTGGTGCTGGTGATCGACGTCGCCGGTCAGGCGCAGTCGGCCGCCGCGCTCGCGCTCGGCTTTGCCCGCTATCGCAACGACGTCCGCATCGGCGGCGTCATCCTCAACAACGTTGCGAGCGCACGCCATGAAGCGCTGGTCCGCGGTGGCTTCGCCGCGCACGACATTCCGGTGCTCGGGAGTTTCGAGCGACAACGCGATCTCACGCTGAAGAACCGTCATCTCGGCCTGGTGCAGGCGCGCGAGACCGCGAAGCTCGACACCCGCCTGCAGCAGCTCGCCGACAGCGCTACGCGCGGTATCGACCTCGACGCGCTGATCCGCGCTGCGCAACCGGCACGCCCGGTCGCATCGACGATACGTCCGCTGCCGCCGCCCGGCCAGCGCATCGCGCTGGCGCATGACGATGCGTTCTCGTTCATCTATCCGCACCTCGTCGCCGGCTGGCGCGCGGCCGGCGCCGAGGTCGTGCCGTTCTCGCCGCTGAACGATGAAGGCCCCGATCCATCCTGCGACGCTGCGTGGTTGCCGGGCGGCTATCCCGAACTCCACGCCGGGCGGCTCGCGGTCGCCACGCGGTTCAAGACGGAGCTCGGCGCTTTCGCGGAAACCCGCCCGGTGCACGGCGAGTGCGGCGGCTACATGACGCTCGGTACAGGCCTGATCGACGCCGACGGTACGCGCCATGCGATGGCCGGACTGCTCGGCCTCGAAACCGACTTCGCCAGTCGCAAGCTGCATCTCGGCTACCGCCTCGCGACCTTGCAGGCCGCAGCCGCCGGCCACGCCGCAGGCAGCGTGCTGCGCGGCCACGAATATCACTACGCGCGCGTCGTCACCGTGGCGGACGAGCCGCTCTCCGAGATCCGCGATCCCGCCGGACAGCTCACCGATGAGACCGGCAGCCGCCGCGGACACGTCACCGGCACCTTCTTCCATCTGATCGATGTCGCCGAGGAGGCGATCGCCTGATGTCCAAGTCAATCGAAAGCGCCGCCGCCAACGGCCGCATCACGCTGGTCGGCGCCGGCCCGGGCGATGCCGACCTGCTGACGCTGCGGGCGATCAAGCGGCTGCAGGCCGCCGACGTCGTGCTGTACGACGACCTCGCCGGCGAAGACTTCATGGCGTATCTCGATCCCAACGCCGAGCTCGTCGCGGTCGGCAAGCGCGCCGGTCATCCCTCACCGCGCCAGGACGAAGTCAGCCGTCTCGCGATCAGCTACGCGCTGCGCGGCAAACATGTGGTGCGGCTAAAGGCCGGCGATCCGACACTGTTCGCGCGCGCCGACGAGGAGCTGCGGGCCGCGCGCGAGGCCGGCATCGCCGTCGAGATCGTGCCCGGCATCACCACGGCGACCGCCGCCGCGGCCGCGATCGGAGCATCGCTGACCAAGCGCGGCGTCGCGCGCCGGGTGCAGTTCGTCACCGGCCACGATGTCGACGGCCGCCTGCCGCGCGATCTCGATCTCGCAGCGCTGGCGGATGCGACGGCAACGACCTGCGTCTATATGGGCAAGGCCACCTTCCCGGCCCTCGCGGCGCAACTGATCGCCCGAGGCTTGGACGCAGCGACGCCGGCCGTGATGGTCGAGAGCCTCGGCTCCGACACCACAAATGTCGAACGCGGCACCGTCAGCGAGATTGCCGCTCGCCTCACCGCCGACCGGCCGACCGGCCCCTGCATGATCCTGTACGGCGCCGCGCTGGAGGAGCAGCGATGACGGCGACGGAGGGAACGACCGCCGGCCGGATGCGCGGTGCGCGCCGCCGCTGCGCGAAGCTGCTGGTGACGCTCGGCTTGATGGCGATGGCGTCGTCGCCGGTGCTCGCCGCCACCAAACGCATTGCGTCGATCAACATGTGTACGGATCAGCTTCTGATCGCGCTGGCCGATCCGGAGCAGATTGTCGGCCTCGGCCCTTACGCGCGGGATCCGCGTCTATCGTGGCTGGCGACCGAGGCCGAGAGGTTTCCGGCGCTCTCGGGCGAGGCAGAAGATCTGCTGGTGAAGGCGCCGGACGTGGTTCTGGCCGGCCGTTACGGCAAGCGCGCCACCCGCGAAATACTCAAAGCGCAGAACATTGCGCTCGAAGAGTTCGACGTGCCGCGGACGATCGATGAGGTGAAGGCGCAGATCCGGCGGGTCGGTGACATCGCCGGACATCCGGAGCGATCGGACGCATTGATCGCGACGATCGAGCGTTCCGTCGACCATGCCAAGCTCGCGACGGCGCACGGACATCGGCATGTGCTGGTGCTGTCCCGGCGCGGCTGGGTCAGCGGCGGCGACAGCCTGATCAGCTCGTTGCTGCAAACCGTCGGCTTGGCGAACGGCGCCTCAGCGCTCGGCTTCGATTATGGCGGCTTCGCATCGCTCGAAGCTATCGTCGCATCGCGGCCGGACCTGCTGCTGGTCGCCGAAGACCAGCCCCCCGCCGAGGACCAGGGCAAGGCATTGTTACTGCATCCCGCGATCCAACAGGCTTATCCGGCGAACCGCCGGATCGTCGTTCCAGATCAGCTCACCATCTGCGGCGGACCGATGCTGCCGGCGGCGATCGATCGGCTGACCGCCGCGATCGAGCGGATCGAGCGAACCCAGGGACTTGCGGCGGCCGAACGGAACTGAGACGGCCGGTCATCGCACAGCCTCGTCGCTCGGCTCACGGCGGAACAGGATGTAGAGCGCCGGCAACACCAGCAGCGTCAGAATGGTCGACGACACGATGCCGCCGATCACCACGGTGGCGAGCGGGCGCTGGACTTCGGCGCCGGCGCCTGTCGCCAGCGCCATCGGTACGAAGCCGAGCGAGGCCACCAACGCGGTCATCAGCACCGGGCGCAGCCGCGTCAGCGCGCCCTCTCGCACCGCCTCGACGATCCTGCGGCCTTCGCCGCGCAACCGCTCGATGAAGGTGATGATTACGAGGCCGTTGAGCACCGCGACGCCGGACAGCGCGATGAAGCCGATGCCGGCGCTGATCGACAGTGGGATGTCTCGCAGCAGTAGCGCGAAGATGCCGCCAGTCAGGGCCAACGGCACGCCGCTGAACACCAGCAGCGCATCGGCCACCGACCCCAGACTGATGAACAACAGCAGGACGATCAGCAGCAGCGCAATCGGCACCACAATGGTCAGGCGCTGCGTCGCGGAGACGAGCTGTTCGAATTGTCCGCCCCAACCGATCCAATAGCCCGCAGGCGGCTTCACTTGGTCGCCGATCAGTTGTTGGGCCTCGGCGACGAACGAGCCGAGGTCGCGGCCACGCACATTGGCCGAGACCACGATGCGGCGCTTGCCGTCTTCCCGGCTGATCTGGTTCGGCCCAGGCGCCACCACGATCTCGGCGAGCTCGGAGAGCGGAGCGTAACGCATCTGTTGCAGAGGCGACGAGCCGAACGCGGCCGGTGTCGCTTTCACCTGCCCCTCGATCGGCGGCAGCGGGATCGGCAGCGCCTTGATCGCTTCGATATCTGTGCGGATCCGATCCGGCAGCCGAACCACGAGATCGAAGCGGCGGTCGCCTTCGAACACCAGCCCGGCCGACTTGCCGCCAACCGCGATCTCGACCAGATTCTGCACCTCGGCAACGCTGATCCCGAACCGCGCCAGCGCTTGGCGATCGAGCTTCACCGTGAGTACCGGCAGCCCCGCTACCTGCTCGGTCTTGACGTCTGCCGCACCTTTGATGGTCTGCAGCACCGCCTGCACCTGACCAGCGAGCTGCGTCAGCACGTCGAGATCGTCTCCGAAGATCTTGACGCCGACGTCGCTGCGGACGCCGGAAATCAGCTCGTTGAAGCGCAGCTGAATCGGCTGCGACAGCTCATACAGGCTACCCGCCACCTGTTCGGCCGCCTGCTCGATCTGTTCGACCACTTCGGCCTTTGGCTTTTTGGGATCCGGCCACTGCGCGCGCGGCTTCAGCATCACGTAGCCGTCGGAAATCGACGGCGGCATCGGGTCGGTTGCGACCTCGGCGGTGCCGGTGCGCGCGAACACGTCCTTCACCTCCGGAATCGCCAGAATGCGCTTCTCCAGCGCGATCTGCATGTCGAGCGATTGCGTCAGGCTGGTCCCGGGAATGCGCATCGCCTGGACGGCAACGTCGCCCTCGTCGAGGCTCGGGATGAACTCACCGCCCATCCGCGTCGCAGCAGTGCCGCTCACCACCACGAGCACGACGGCCGCAACGACGACCGCCCAGCGGAGCCGGATCGCGAGATCGAGCAGCGGCAGATACGCCCGGTGCGCCAGCCGCATGAACCAGTTCTCTTTCTCCGAGACCTTGCCGGTGACCAACAGCGCGACCGCGGCCGGCACGAAGGTCATCGACAGCAGGCTGGCGCCGAGCAGCGCCATCAGCACGGTCAGCGCCATCGGCGTGAACATCTTGCCTTCGACGCCGGTCAGCGTCAGCACCGGCAGATAAACCACCGCGATGATCAACGTGCCGAACAGGCTGGGTTTGATCACCTCGCGCGAGCCGGCGATGATGGTGTCGAACCGTTCCTGGCGGGTGAGCAGCCGGCCGAGCCGATGCTGCTCGTGCGCCAGTAGCCGCAGGCAGTTCTCGACGATGATCACCGCCCCGTCGATGATGATGCCGAAGTCGATCGCGCCAAGGCTCATCAGATTTGCGCTGACCTTGTTCTCGAACATCCCGGTGACGGTGAACAGCATCGCCAGCGGGATCACCAGTGCGGTGGCGAACGCCGCTTTGAAATTGCCGAGGATCAGGAACAGGATCGCAATCACCAGCAGCGCGCCCTCGACGAGGTTCTTCTCGACCGTCGCGATGGTGGCGTCGATCAGATGGGTGCGATCGTAGACTGCGCGCAGCGACATCCCGTCCGGCAGCGACTTCTCGATCTGCTGCAGCTTGGCGGCGACCCGCTGCGCCACGGTGCGGCCGTTCTCGCCGATCAGCAGCATGGCGGTGCCGAGCACGACCTCCTCGCCGTTCAGCGTCGCGGCGCCGGTGCGCAGGTCGGTGCCTTCCTTCACCTCCGCGACGTCCATGATCCGAACCGGTACGCCGCTGCGCGAGCCGATCACGATCTGCCGGATCTCGTCGACGTCACTGACCTGACCCGGCGTGCGCACCAGATACTGCTCGCCGTTCTTCTCGATATAGCCGGCGCCGACATTGGCGTTATTGGCTGCAAGCGACGTCATCACGTCGCGAAAGCTGAGGCGGTAGGCCATCAGCTTTGCCGGGTCCGGCAGGACGTGGAATTGCTTGGCGAACCCGCCGATCGTGTTGACCTCGTTGACGCCGGGGACGTTGCGCAGTTGCGGCTTGATGATCCAATCCTGCGCGGTGCGCAGATCGCTCGGCGTGAACGGCTTGCCATCGGCGCGCGTCGCGCCCTGCTTCGCCTCGACCGTGTACATGTAGATTTCGCCGAGACCGGTCGAGACCGGCCCCATCGCAGTGTCGATTCCGGTCGGCAGCACGTCTTTGGCGCGCTGAATGCGCTCGTTGACCAGTTGGCGGGCGAAGTAGATGTCGGTGCCGTCCTTGAACACCACGGTGACCTGGCTGAGCCCGTAGCGCGACAGCGACCGCGTGTTGACGAGGCTGGGCAGCCCGCCCATCGCGGTCTCGATCGGGAACGTGATCCGCTGCTCGACTTCGAGCGGCGAATAGCCGGGCGCGTTGGTGTTGATCTGAACCTGGACGTTGGTGATGTCCGGCACCGCATCGATCGGCAGTCGGGTGAAGTTCCAGGCGCCGAATGCGGCCATCATCAGCGCGCCGATCATCACCAGCCAGCGCTGGCGGACGGAGAAGGCGAGCACCTTGTCGATCATGCGCAGCCTCCTGCGGTCAGCCGGATCACATCAATGCTCATGCGACGCCGATCCCTTGCCGAGTTCCGCTTTAACGACGAAGCTATTGGCGCTCGCATAGCGCTCGCCGGCCTGCAGGCCGGATACGATTTCGACGTTCTCGGCGTCTCGTGCGCCGAGCTGCACGTTACGCACCTCGAAGTCGTCACCGCTGCGAACGAACACTACGCTGCGGCTCTCGACGCTCTGGATCGCCGAGGCGCGCACCGCGACCGCGACCTGCTTTGCGGAGAGGATCAGCCGCGCCGATACGAACAGCCCGGTACGCAGGCGCAAGCCGTCGTTGGGCACCACGGCACGGGCGAGCGCGCTCTGGGTGTCGCTGCTGCCGACTGGCGAGATGTAGGACAGGCTCGCCTCGATCGGCTTGCCGCCATCGGCGACATCGATCAGCACCTTGTCGCCGATCCGCACCCGCGGCAGGTCGCGGCGATATACCGAGAAATCGACCCACACGGTGGAGACGTCGGCGACGATGAACGCCGGCTTCTGCTCCGAGGCGTATTCACCGAGCGAGATCTGACGGTCGATCACCATGCCGGAGATCGGCGCGCGCATCTCGTACACGCTGAGGCTCTGATTGCTCTCGATCCTGGCGAGCAGCTCGCCCTTCTCGACGGCATCGCCGATCCGCTTCTTGATCTCGCGCACCACGCCTGCAAACCGCGGTGTGACTTGAACCAGTTTCTCCTGGTTGGGCTGCAGGATGCCGTTGAGGACGAGCGAGTCGCGCAGCGTCTCGGCCTGGGCGGTTCGGATTTCGATGCCCGACGCCGCCACCTTGGCGTCACTCAGTTCGACCTTGCCCTCTTCGTCGTGCCCGTCGTGATCATGCCCCTTCTCGCCCCCGGCGTGGGCATGGCCCTCGGTCTTCATCTCAACCTGCCGCGCCGGCTGGCGCGATCCGACCGGTGCGTAGGCGGAAACCGCCGCACCGAGGACGAACATCGCGGCGCCGCCGCAAACTATCAGGAGCGGCTTCATCATCGTGCGCCTCCCCGCGCCAAGGCGAACGGATTGCCGACCAGTCCCTCGATGGTGGCGACGGCGACGTGGAAATTCTGCTGCGCCTCCTGCTCGCGCAGCCGCGCCTGGGCGACGCTGGCTTGCGCATCGAGAACTTCGAGCAGCGAGTAGCGGCCCTGGCCGTAGCCTTCGGAAATCGCGGTCGCCGCACCCCTGGCTTTCGGGATCGCGGCATCGCGCAGGATTGCCAGTTCGCGCAGCGATCCCTGCAGCGAGTCGTAGGCGCGACCGGCGACGACGATCAGCGTGTTGCGATTGGCTTGGCGCTCCGCCGCGATCTTCGCCAGGTTTTCCTGCGCCGACAGGATGTTGCCCTGGTTCTGATCGAACAGAGGGATCGGAACCGATACGGAAAGCCGCACGGCGCTGTCGCCGGTTTCGTTGTAGCGCCGCACCCCGGCCGACACGGTGACGTCCGGATACGGCTTCAGCCGCGCCAGCAGCAGCTCGGCATTGCGCTGGGCGTACACGGCCTTCCAGCGAACCAATTGCGGGTTGGCGTCGATCGCCGCGATTACCGAACGGAACGACGGCGGCTTGCCGATCGCCTCGAGGCGGCCGGACACGGACGAAAATCGCGGTGAAGAATCTCCCATCAGGATCGCCAGCTCGCGGCGCGCGGTGTGCAACGCCGATTTGGTGCGCTCGCGATCCGCCTTCACCAAGGCGGAAGCGACCTCCGCCCGGCCGGTTTCAGCGACAGACGACGCGCCGGCTTCGACCCGGCGCTGCAGCAGCGGCGTAATCGAGTCGATCGCGGCGATCTGCTCGTCGAGAATTTGAATCCGCCGCTGCAGGCCGAGCACGGTGACGAAGGCGATCGCGGTCTCCGACAGCACTTCGAGGCGGACCGCCTGGCGGCCGATCGAGGCCGCGTCGAGCCCGGCCTGCCCGGCGGCGATGCGGGCGTCGCGCTTGCCCCACAATTCGAACATCTGGCTGATCTGCAGCGTGGTCTCGGCCGCGCGCGTGCCACGATAGGCGCCGGAGCCGAACGAATTGTCCTGCTCGTAAGAGATCGCGGGATTGATCAACGCGCCGGATTGGATGCGTTGCCCCCGCGCGATGCCGATGTCGCGCTCGGCGGCCGTGAGCCGCGGACTGGCGTTGAGCGCGCGCTGCAGCGCGCTGCCCATGGTCAGCGTTTGCGCGCGCGCCTCTCCTGCCAGCACACAGCTGGCGAGCACAGCAGCCGCGCACGCGAGCCGCGTGGCGATCGAAAATTGCATGATGTAGACCTGACGAACGACGGATTCAGGGCGCGAGGCGCCCAGCGGTCATGTTCAGATCAGAGCTTTCGGTGGCGGGGGGTCGATGACGCGCAGGATGCTGTTGCGCTCGGCATCCTGGTGTACGGCCGTTTCACCGGCCACTAGATCTGCGACAGCCGTACCGCCCGGGCTCGGCAGCGACACCGAGAAGCAGCCGTGACAATGATGCTCGCCCGCGATCACGTTGTCGGAATGATCGGCGCCAGAGGACGCCATTGTCACGATCGCCGTTGCGGAACCAGTGGTTAGATCGAGACCGCAAATGCCATGCAAGGCTCCCGCAACAAGGTACGTCGCCAGCACGAGCACAGCGATCGCACGGCGCGAAATGCGCAGCGAGCGATGCCGGAAGATGCGGGCGAACAGCGGCACGGTGTCTCTCATGGGTCGAGGCAAGCGGATAACACGCAGTTCGCATCGATGTCGATCCGCAATAACGTAACACAATCGCGGCGGATCGATCTGTCGCAGCCGTGGAACCCGCTGCGCTCGGTCACACCACCGGAGGCATCGTCGCGCCTGCGCCGAGCGAGCGCTGCACCATCACCGTATCGGCCCAGCGTCCGTAACGATAAGCGACGCCGGGGAGCCGCCCAACGGTGGCGAAGCCGAAACTGTGGTGAAGACCGAGGGACGCGGTGTTGTCGGCGTCGATATAGCCGATCATCTGACGGAAGCCGGCCGCGGCACAGGCATCGATCAGCTCGCGCATCAGGTCCCTGCCGATGCCGCGGCCGAGATGATCCGGATGCACATAGATCGAATGCTTGACCGTGTGGCGATAGGCGGGCCGCTTCCGAAACAGCACGACGTAGGCATAGCCCACCACGGCCCCGCCGCGGATCGCCACCAGATGCGGGAAGCGGCGGTTGCGCAAGTTCTTGCGCCGCTCCTTGAGGTCGTCGGGTTGCGGCGTACCGTGGTCGTCGATCCCTTCGTCGAGACCGCGCCGGATGTAGTAGCGATAGATGTCGAGCATCGCCTCGACATCGCCGTCGTGCGACGGACGGATCAGGATCGGCAAAACGCTGTCCACGGCAACTCCGACAGATGCAGGCGAGCTGACTATTCGGCCACGACGTAGGTGTAGAGGCGAACACGCCCAGCTTCGTCGGCCTCACGATAGACGCCCTGGATTTCGACATCGAAGCCGGGGAATTCGTTGAAGCTGCGCTCGAACATCTGCAAGTAATCGAGCATCGGCTTGGCCCGCTCGCTCAGCCGCTCGCCGGGCACGATGGTCGCAATTCCGGGCGGATAGACTACGAACGGCGTGGTGGCGATCCGGCCCGCGATCTGGCTGATCGGCAGATAATCGACGTCGTTGCGCACCAAGAAGCGCGCCGCGGCGTGCGGCGACATCGCGATCTCGGGAAGATGTTCGGGCAGGAATTGCTTGGCTTGCAGCGCGCTGACGTCGGCGTCTCGGAAAAACCGATGCATCTGCCCGCACAAATCGCGCAGCCGCACGCCGGCATAGCGCGCCGGCCGGCGCCGGCAGAATTCCGGTATCACGTCTTCGAGCAGCGCGTTGTCGTCGTGCAGCTTCTTGAACGCGACCAGCCCGCTGATCAGCGTGCCGGCCTTGCTCGCCTCGACGCCCGGCGTCAGCAGAAACAGCAGCGAGTTGAGATCGTTCTTCTCTGGCACGATGCGGTTCTCGCGCAGATATTGCGCGACTACTGGCGCCGGCACACCGTGCTCGGCGTAGCGGCCGGTGGCCCGATCGAAGCCGGGCGTCAGCAACGTCAGCTTGTTCGGGTCGGTCATGGCAAAGCCCGGCGCCATGTCGGCGAAGCCATGCCAGGCGGCGCCCGGCGCGATCCTCCAGAACGCCGGATCGGTCGCGAGCTGATCGGTGCTCACCGCCTCCCAGGCGACGTCGTGCACCGCGCCCTCGCGCGCGGCGTCCGCGATCGTCACCCGATCCGGCACGAACGGATCGAAGAACCAGCGCCGTTCCGGCCGCGCTTCCTTCTCCTCGAACTCCCTCCGCACGGCGCGGATCTTCTTGCGCAGCTCGATGCCGAGCCGGATAGTATCGTCCCACAGCACTTCGCCGGAGCGGCCCTTCATCATCTGCGCGCCGACATCGAGCGAGGCGAACAGCGGATAGAACGGCGACGTCGAGGCGTGCTGCATGAAGCTCTCGTTGAAACGCCGATGCTCCACCCGCCGCTTCTGGCCACGGATGTGGCGATCCTTGATGTGGATCTGCGACGCCTGCGAGAAGCTGGCGAGCTGCTTGTGGGTCGACTGCGTCGCGATGATCCCCGGCGCATCGTCACCGAGATTCGCCAGCCCCATCGCGAAGCGGCCCGCATACAACGGATGAAACTTCATGAAGCCGGCCCAGGCTTCGTCGAACAGGATGTAGTCGCACAGGTGCCCGATGCGGCGCAGGATCATCTCGGCGCTGTGAATGGTGCCGTCATAGGTGCACTGCTCGACCACGGCGACGCGGAACGGGCGCGGCTTGCGCCACGCTTCCGGGTCCTTGACCAATGGATGGCTGCGAATGCGTTCGCGCAGCGCCTCTTCATCCAGTGCGTCCCACGCCATCGGCCCGATCAGCCCCCAGGCATTGCGGACGGTCGGAATGTAGACGGGAATCCCGCCACCCATCATCAGCGCGCCGTGATGCGCCGCCTTGTGATTGTTGCGATCGAACAGGACGAGGTCGCCGTCGGTGACGAGCGCGCCGAGCGCGACCTTGTTGGAAGTCGAGGTGCCGTTGAGCACGAAGTAAGTCTTCTCGGCGCCGAAGATCTGCGCAGCTTCCTTCTGCGCACGCAGCGCCGGCCCTTCGTGGGTCAACAGATCGCCGAGATCGAGCACCGAATTGTCGAGGTCGTCGCGAAACACCGCCTCGCCGAGATGCTCGATGAACACCCGGCCGATCGGACTGCGGCTGTAGAACATGCCGCCGTTGTGGCCGGGGCAGGTCCAGAGCTGGTTGCCCTCCTCCGCGTAGTCGACCAGCGCGCCGAAGAACGGCGTCTTCAGCGTGTCGGCATATTGCTTCAGCCGGCTGATCAGATTGCGGGCGATGAAGGTCGGCGTCTCTTCGGAGAGAAAGACGTAGCCGTCGATGAAATCCAGCACCTCGACCGGCACTTCCTCGAACCGCTTGCGGCGGATCAACAGCACGATCGGGAAATCCAGACCGCGCCGGCGCATCAGGTTGATCAGCGCGGCGGTCTTGCCCTCGAGCCCCTTCTTGCCCCAATCGACCACCATGCAGCCGATCGCGGCGTCGGTCTGCACCGCGATCTCGGCATCTTCGAGCTTGCGTGCCTTGACGATCTCGAAGCCGGAGCGCTCGATCTCGGCGACAATCTGGTTGAACCGAAGCCCTTCGAGATCATCCGCGTCGAAGGTGGGAGCCGAGAACAGAAAGGTGAAGCGCCTGAAATAGTCCATGAGGGTGCCCGATTGAGTTGCCGTCACTCTGTCGCCGCGTTGTGTGACAGCGTGGTGACGCGAACCGCCGATGCGCCGGATGGCGCGCGGTCGGCTGCGACAGCCAACGGCGAACACGGCGGATTGGTTCGACCCCCATGGGCTTCTGCTGCGAGTTTACGAGGTCGCAATGCGGACGAAGAACTCCTGCGCGCTAATCGCCCGGTCCCAAGATCACCGAGACGGCCGAGCACATCGCGCCGACCTGACGGGCCGCGGACAAATGCGTCACCCGCGCCGCCTGATGTCGGTTGAACATCGATGAGATCGTGGAAGTGATGCACGCAGATGTGGCATGAAGACACCACCGGCGCCGACCCTTTGATGCAAATTCGCGACTTCAAGGGTGGCTTTGGTGGGCGCACCAGGGCTCGAACCTGGGACCCGCTGATTAAGAGTCAGCTGCTCTACCAACTGAGCTATGCGCCCGCAGCCGTTTCGGCTGGGTCCCTTGCGGGGACGGCGTCGTTTAGCAAAGCCGACCCGTGATGTCCAGCAATGCAGGCGACTTTTTTCAGTTCTGTGACGAGAAACTTCGGCGCGTAAAAACCGCTGCCGGTCCAGAGTGTTTCAAGGCGACGAGACCGCGCCTGGACGTGCGCTGATGCGCACGGCCCTTGCTCGAAACCGACGGACGCGGCGGTGGGATCGCTGGACCGCCCCGCTCGTGCTGCGCCGAGGGCGCATGGCAAGTCGGCAAAGCGAGGCTCCGGCGAGCATAGAGGCCCGCCGGAGCCTGTTCTGAATGGAGCCTCAGAGCCTGCTCGGGCCGTCGCCATCGTCCATCGGGCCGCCGCGGTCCATCATCGGGCCGCGGTCGCGGTCGCCGCGATCACCGCGATCCCAACGCGGGCCGCGCTCATCGTCGCGGTTGCCATCACGGTGCATGAAACGGTGATGATGGTGGCGCCAGCCGAAGCCGCCCTCCATCCGGGTCAGCACGCGCAGCCGGCGTTTCTGGCCGTCGTCGAGCGACTTGTAGAGCGGGTCGGCCGCGTCGGCGATCCTCTTCATCGCAGCCGCGGTCGCAGCCATCGAATCGGCGCGGTCGCGCAGCCGCATCACCGGATCGCCGTCGCGCGGATCGCGGTCGTCGTCGCGGGATTTCATCCGCGCCTCGGCGCGGTCGATCCGGAGCTTGACCAGATCCTTCACCGCGGCCTCGACCGGCGGCCACAGCTTTTCCTGATCCGGGGAGAGCCGCAGCCCAGCCTTCACGGCCGCGATCTTGGCGTCGGCGAACGCGCTACGATCCTGAGCGTCGAACGCGTGCCGGCCATGATCGAACCAGCCGCGATGCTCGGCAAAAGCCGCCGTCGAACCGGCGAACACCAGCGCAGCGACGCCGGCGAGCAGAACCTTCTTCATGGCAACCTCCTCTGGAAGGGTAGCCGTGAAGATGGGTCCACGCCGCGCCGCAATCAACTTAAGGTTTGGAAAGGAAGCGTTTCGTTCACGAGTTGAAACAAAGCGCTTCCCATCCGAAACAAACCCGCCGCTACTTGATCGCGCTGCCGAATAATAGATCTGGCAGGAAGGTCGAGATGATCGGCACGTATGTGATCAGGATCAGGAAGCTCAGCAGCACCATCAGCCAGGGCAGCGCCGCCTTCACCACCTGCATCAATGGCATGCCGGTGATACCGGATGCCACGAACAGGTTGAGCCCGACCGGTGGCGTCACCAGCCCGATCTCCATGTTCACGACATAGACGATGCCGAGGTGGATCGGATCGATCCCGAGCTGCATCGCGGTCGGAAACAGGATCGGCGCGGTGATCAGCACGATCGCCGTCGGATCCATGAAGTTGCCGGCGACCAGCAGGATGATGTTGACGATCAGCAGGAAGTGCCAGGGCGACAATTGCGCGTCGGTGATCAGCCGGGCGATGTCCTGCGGTATCTGCGCGGTGGTCAGCACATGGCCGAACAGGAACGCGTTGCAGATGATGAACATCAGCATCACCGACACCCGGCCGGAATCCAGCAGCACCTGCGGCACGTCGGTGATCTTCAGATCACGATAGATGAACACCGCCGCGATGAAGGCGTAGACCGCGGCGACCGCAGCCGCTTCGGTCGGAGTGAACACGCCGCCGTAGATGCCGCCCATCACGATGAAGATCAGCAGCAGGCCCCACAGTGCCTCACGGAACAGGGTCAGCCGCTCGCGCCACGGCACCTTCGGCTGCCGGGGAAGCTTCTTGATCCGCGCCGCGACGTAGATCGCGACCATCAGCCCGAGACCGAGCAGCAATCCCGGGACCACGCCGGCGATGAACAGCCGGCCGACCGAGGATTCGGTCGCCGCCGCGTACACCACCATCACGATGGACGGCGGAATCAGGATGCCGAGCGTGCCGGCGTTGACGATCACGCCGGTGGCGAACGCCTGGGTGTAGCCGACCCGCACCATGCCGGCGATCACGATCGAACCGATCGCCACCACGGTGGCCGGCGACGAGCCCGACACCGCTGCGAACAGCATACAGGCCAGCACCGATGCGATCGCCAGGCCGCCGGGCAGATGCCCGACCGCGGCGATCGCGAAATTGATCATCCGCTTGGCGACGCCGCCGGTGGTGAGGAAGTTACCGGCCAGGATGAAGAACGGGATCGCCAGCAGCGTGAACTGCTCGGTGGTCTGGAAGAACTTTAGCGACAGCGACGCCAGGCTGTCGTTCTGGAACAACAGAATGGTGAGGATCGAGGATAGGCCGAGCGAAATCGCGATCGGCATGCCGATCAGCAGAAAACTGAACAGCGAAGCGAACAGGAAAATGGTGTTCATCGCTGCACCGTCGTGGCGTCGAGTTCGGGATGGTGTTGGACGTGGTGGACCGCTTCGCGCGCCTCGTCGGCGAGCTCGTAACCGTTCGAGCGACCGGTGACGATGCGCCAGCCCATCTCGATCAGCCGGACGGCGAGCGCAAGGAAGCCGAGCGGCAGGCAGAGCGACAGGATCCAGCGCTTGATCGGAATGTCTTCGGCCTCGACGTCGATGATCATCAGCCGGTTGATGTAGTCGTAGGAGCCGTAGATCATCAGCCCGGCGTAGAGCAGCGCCAGCGCCACCACCAGCAGGCCGACGGCGCGCCGGCCGTTGCGCGGCAGCAGATTGACGACCGCATCGACGCCGATATGCGCGCGCACCCGCACGCAATAGGCGATGCCGATCATGACGAGCCAGGCGAACAGATAGAAATTCGCCTCGAGAGCCCAGATGAAGCCGGAGTTGAAGCCGTAGCGCAGGACGACCTGAACGAAGGTCAATATAGTCATCACGCCGAGGATCAGAGCGATCAGCCCCTCCTCGACGCGGTGGAACATCTTCCGCAGCGACACGACTCCCCCCTATGTCCGTCCGGACGACGTCGGCCGCGGATCACCGCGGCCGACGCGTTGGATCAGTTCGACTTGTTCGATGCAACTGCGGCTTCGATCAGGTCCTTGCCGATCGCGCCTTCGAACTTGGCCCAGACCGGCTTCATCGCCTCGACCCACTTGGCGCGCTGCTCGGGGGTGAGCTGATGAATCTTGCTGGTACCGGCGGCCTGGATCTTCTGCTTGGCCTCTTCGTTCAGCTTGTTGGCAATGTCGTTGTTGACCTTGGTGGCCTCGTCCATCGCCTTCTTCAGCTCACCCTGAATGTCCTTGGGCAGGCCGTTCCACCACTTGGCATTGACGACGACCATGTAGTCGATCACGCCATGGTTGGATTCGGTGATATCCTTCTGCACCTCGTAGAACTTCTGGGAGAAGATGTTGGACCAGGTGTTCTCCTGGCCGTCGACGGTGCCGACCTGCAGCGCCTGATACACTTCCGAGAAGGCGAGCTTCTGCGGCACGGCGCCGAGTTGCTGGAACTGGGCGGCGAGGATATCGGAGGCCTGGATGCGGAACTTGAGGCCCTTGGCATCTTCCGGCAGCAGCAGCGGCTTGTTGGCCGAGATCTGCTTCATGCCGTTGTGCCAGTAGGCGAGACCGAGGAAGTTCTTGGCTTCCATCGACTTCAGCAGATCCTGCCCGGCCTTGCCTTCCTGGAAGCGGTCGACGGCGTCGATGTCGTTGAACAGGAACGGCAGGTCGAACAACTGGATCTTCTTGGTGAACTTGTCGAACTTCGACAGTGACGGCGCGATGAATTGCACGTCGCCGAGTGCGACCGCTTCCATCTCCTTGGCGTCGCCGAACAACTGCGAGTTCGGATAGACTTCGACCTTGACCTTGCCGTTCGTGTACTTCTCGGCCAGCTCCTTGAACTTGAGCGCGGCCTGACCCTTCGGGGTATGTTCCGCCACCACATGGCTGAACTTGATGACCATCGGCGACTGCGCGGCGGCCGGGCTTACCAGCCCGAGCACGGCGATCGATGCGAGTGCGAAAATGGATTTACGCATGTTTTCTCCCGATTCCTTTTGAGGAACGCACCCGCGTCCCTGCCCCGTTCGATTACCAGCCGCACCAATACAGAGAAGCACTACGAAAGGCTATTGCCCCTTCGCAGGGGCGTCGTCAACAACTGCCGCAGTGCGAAAAAAGGGCGATGCACAACGGCATCGCCCTTTCGAGTCGTTCCAGAAGTTGTAGCTGTCAGCCGCGGTTGTGCGACTTAATTGCGCAATCAGCCAGCCACCGCCACGGTCGTCGCGTCCTCTCGGACGCTGCGCTGGCGCTTGGCAACGATCTTGTTGAGCGCGCCCAGATAAGCCTTCGCCGACGCCACCAGGGTATCCGGATCGGCGGCGCGGGCGGTCATCGAACGGCCCTCGTGGCTGAGCCGCACGGAGACTTCCGCCTGCGCGTCGGTGCCTTCAGTCACGGCATGCACCTGATACAGCTCCAGCTTGGCGTCGTGCGGCACCAGCGCCTTGATGCAGTTGAACACCGCATCTACCGGGCCGTTACCTTCAGCCTCTTCGATCCGGACCTGGCCGTCGACATCCAGCTTCATGGTGGCGCGCTGCGGACCATGGGTCCCGGCGATCACCGTCAGCGACATCAGCTTGATCTGGTCCTGACCGTGCAGCAGTTGCTCGTCGACCAGTGCCTCGATGTCCTCGTCGTAGACGTCCTTCTTGCGGTCGGCCAAAGCCTTGAACCGCACGAACACGTCCTCGATCTGGTTCCGCGACAATTTGTAGCCGAGGTCCTCCAGTTTGTGGATCAAGCCGGCGCGGCCGGAGTGCTTGCCCATCACCAGGGAGGTGCCCTTCACGCCCACCGTCTCCGGCGTCATGATCTCGTAGGTCTGAGCGTTCTTGATCATGCCATCCTGGTGGATGCCGCTCTCGTGCGCGAACGCGTTCCGGCCGACGATCGCCTTGTTGTACTGCACCGGGAACGAGGTCGCGGCCGACACCGTCTTGGAGGCGTGGGTCAGCATCGTGGTCTCGATCCGGTTCCAATACGGCAACTTGTCCTGCCGCACCCGCATCGCCATCACTAGCTCTTCCAGCGCGGCATTGCCGGCGCGCTCGCCGATGCCGTTGATGGTGCATTCGATCTGGCGTGCGCCGCCGGCGACACCGGCCATCGAATTGGCCACCGCCATGCCGAGGTCGTTATGGCAGTGGACCGAGAATCGCGCCTTGTCGGCGTTCGGCACGGTTTCACGAACCTTACGGAACAGCTCGCGATATTCCTCAGGCACTGCATAGCCGACCGTATCCGGCAGGTTGATGGTGGTGGCGCCCGCCTTGATCGCCGCCTCGATGCAGCGGCACAGGAAGTCGAATTCGGTGCGGGTGGCGTCCTCCGCCGACCACTCGACGTCGTCGGTGTGGTTGCGCGCGCGAGTGACCGACGAGATCACCATCTCGTACACCTGCGCGGCCTCCATCTGCAGCTTGTACTTCATGTGCACCGGCGAGGTGGACAGGAAGGTATGGATGCGGCCGCGCTCGGCCGGCTTGATCGCCTCGGCGCAGCGGTCGATGTCCTTGTGGGCCGCGCGGGACAACCCACAAATCACCGAGTTCTTCGAGCGCTTGGCGATCTCGTGCACCGCTTCGAAGTCACCATCGGAGGCAAACGGGTAGCCGGCCTCGATGACGTCGACGCCCATATCGTCGAGCATCCGGGCGACGTTCAGCTTCTCCTCGAACGTCATGGTGGCGCCGGGGCACTGCTCGCCGTCGCGCAAGGTGGTGTCGAAAATGATGACGCGGTCCTGCTCGGACTGGGTGGTGGTGGTCATGAAAAATGTCCTTTGGTCGGGGCGCCGCGCGGGCGCATGAGGGGCTGGCTGTCGTGCGATCCCCTGAGTGCCCAGGCAAAGCTGCCCAGACGGCCCTCAGGGGCGGCTAAGAAGCAGCAGCCCGCCAAGCGCGAGGGTTTCGAGCGCGAGGGTCGAGATCAGCGCGGTCGGAATCGCGGACGCGGCGAAGACCGCCGTTCCTTCCATCCCGATGCTCGCGCGACCCATCGTCATTCCCGACACCTTCATGGCCCGATCGTCGTCGACATCTCTTGAGAGAAGGTTGACGCAAGTGTCCGACGGACCGAACAGTTAATCTTGTAAACGACCTCGCCACCGTTTCGCAACGCCAAATCATGGTCAAAACCCGCGATAAAGCGTCAGAAACACTGACCTAAACCATGGTCGGGTTGGCGATGCACCGCCGTGGGTTTCTTCACCCGCCGAAACCGCTTATGGCTGTCCCCCAGCCGAACGACCCCGACCGGAGCACCTGCTTTGAACTCGATCGCCCATTCCACGCTCGCCGCCGCCAGCCCCACCATCCGCCACGACTGGACCCGCGAGGAAGCGGCGGCGATCTACAACGCGCCTTTCGCCGATCTGATGTTCCGGGCGCAGACCATCCACCGCCAGAGCTTCGATCCCAATCAGGTCCAGTGCAATCAGCTGCTCAACGTCAAGACCGGCGGCTGCGCCGAGGATTGCGGCTATTGCAGCCAGTCGGCCCATCACGACACCGCCCTGCCCGCCTCCAAGCTGATGGAGCCGGCCAAGGTGATCGAGGCCGCCAAGGCGGCGCGCGACGCCGGCGCGACGCGCTACTGCATGGGCGCGGCATGGCGCTCGCCGAAAGAGCGCGACATGGCTCCGATCATCGAGATGGTGAAGGGGGTCAAGGCGCTCGGCATGGAAGCCTGCATGACGCTCGGCATGCTGAGCGACGATCAGGCCAAGCAGCTCGCCGACGCCGGTCTCGATTACTACAACCACAACGTCGACACCTCCGAGGAATTCTATTCCTCCGTGGTGAAGACTCGCAGCTACTCGGACCGTCTCGATACGCTGGAGAAGGTCCACGACGCCGGCATCAAGGTTTGCTGCGGCGGCATCCTCGGCCTCGGCGAGAAGCCGACCGATCGTGTCGAGATGCTGCGCACGCTCGCCAACCTGCCGCAGCACCCGGAGAGCGTGCCGATCAACATGCTGATCCCGATCGAAGGCACCCCGATCGCCAAGACCGCGACGCCGGTCGATCCCTTCGAATTCGTCCGCACCATCGCGCTGGCACGGATCATGATGCCGAAATCGGATGTCCGCCTCGCCGCCGGCCGCACCGCGATGAGCGACGAGATGCAGGCGATGTGCTTCCTCGCCGGCGCCAACTCAATCTTCATCGGCGACACCCTGCTGACCACCCCGAACCCGGGCGACAGCAAGGACCGCATGCTGTTCAATCGCCTCGGCATCACCCCGCGCGACGACCTCGGCGTCCACGCGCACGGCTGAGAGGCAGGCGCCACGAACACGACATCGTGCTGAGCGTCGTCGATGGCCTCATGGTTCGAGACGGCGCTTTGCACCCGGCGCGTTCGCGGCAGTGGCGCAACTGCTCATCGACGAAAAGTTCTCGCTGTTCGCCAGATGAGTAGCGGGTAGCACCGTCGACACGGAACGTGGCGACGTCTTTCTTGTTCAGAGGCTCTTCAAATCCTTGATAAGCGCGAACAGATGCAGCGGATCGGTCGGAGACGGCTGGAAGTCGAACCGCTCATAGAACGATCGTGCGGCCTCGTTCTTGGCATGAACCACAAGCGCGCGAACGCCGGCAATGTCAGCCACTTGCAGCGTGCGCAGGACGGCGTCGCGCAACAGCCCCGCGCCAATTCTCTTTCCCTGCCACTGCCGGCTTACCCCGAGCCGGGCCAGAAGCATGACCGGAACAGGATGCCGGGCCAGACCCTTGGTTAGCCGTTCCGGCGCGCCCTCATAGCGAACCTCTCCGACAACAAGCGTGTAAAAGCCGGCGATGGCATCGTCATCCGCAAGGCCGACATAAGTCTGCGAGGCGTTCGCCATCTGGTTCGGCAGTGCGAAGCGAACCAGAAAACGATTCAGTCCGTCCTCGCCGCAATCAAATGTCTCGACGGCGTGACGGCGGTGCAACTTTTCGATGTGAAAGCCCGTCACGCCTACTTGCCGTGCACAAACACGCCCGGCTCTTCCAACAGCTTGCGCAGCCGCGGCAGATCTCGCGGTGGCGCATCCAGCGCGGCGACGAAGGCTTTCCACTTCTCCGGGGGAAGCTGGAAAACGCGACGGTCGGCAAGAGCTTCCTCGGCGCGGCCGAGGGCGCTCTCGAGCACAAAGTCACTCAGGGAGCGGCGCTGCGCTTGTGCAGCCGCCGTCAGGGTATGCTTGGCCTCCGCCGTCAGGCGAAGATCGAGCTTTTCGGTGCGGTTGATGCGTGGGGCCATGATGCGGTCTCCTGAACGTACCCTGCCGATGCGCCAGACATTGTCAAGACATTTTGCACACAGCGCGATATATCCCCGCCGCTGCGGCCCCGCCCTCGGATCTCGGCGTGTTGTCATTGGCGACTTCGGCGATGAGTGCAGCGACGTCAGGATATGACCGGCCGATAGCTACTAATCATCGCCGCGCAGCAACATCGTCAGGTAGGTGGTGACGAAGCGCGGCATCGTCGGCAGGAAGTCGTCTTTCGAGCGCACCAGATGGACGCGGCTGAACTCCGGCTCCTCCTCCCGCGCCAGATACGCCTCGATCCGTGCCTTCAGCGCATCGCTGGGCAAATAGACGTCGAGGATCCGCAGCATCGCCACCAGCGGACCGGCCTCGACGCAGTGCCAATGATCGGCCGCGCGATAGTCGGACCGCACCAATCCGGTTTCCTCCTTGACCTCGCGCGTCACGCTGGCGGCGATGTCGAGGCGGTGGTTGCGGACGTCGGACAAATCGGGCGTGCCGCCGGCGAAATACACCTTGCCGGCGTTGGCGGTGTGCGCGCCCATCTCGCCCAGCACGATCGCGCCGTCAGCGGCCCGGATCACCCCCATGCCGAAGCCGTTGAACACGGACGGGTCGGGAAAGTCCCAATCCCGCCAGGACAGGAAGCTGGCGTAGTCGACCTCGAAATACTCGGCACTAAAGCTGCCGCCGTCGAACCGCGGCAGGCGGCCGAGCAGCACGCGGCCGTTCCACAATTTCGGCTGCGCGACCTGGCGCTCGGCAAAATGCGCATCGATCTCGGCGCGGCGCTTGTCGGCAAACGGCCAGGCAAAGCCGCTGACCCACAGATCGAGATTGTTCACCCGATGGATCGTGACGGGCCCAGGATCGATCACGCACGCACCTTCATTTCGAGCCAGCAGAGCCCTTCGCCGCCTGCTCGGCAAAGGCGTTGGTGTAGGTCTTGGTGACGTCGATCTTCGCCTTCGCTACATCCGGCGAACTGGCGCTGAACACCGCCAGTACGGCGTCCGCGCCCTTCGGGTCCATCAGGCCGGTGGTCGAATACATCGGGATCGTGTTCTTCAGCGCGGCGACGTACTGGGCCTTATCCTTGCCGACGATGTTGGCCGGCATCTTGTCGGCGATCTCTTCGGCCGAATGCGCGTGGATCCAATTCAGAGTCGCCAGGATCGCATTGGTCAGGCTCTGTGCTTCCTTCGGATGCGCCTTGATCCACGCCGTGGTCGCATACAGCGCGCCACCCGGATAGTCGCCGCCGAACACTTCTCGGGTGTCGTGCTCGGTGCGGGTGTCGCTGAGGATGCGCAGATCGGCGTGTGCAGCCTGCAGGATCGTGACTGCCGGATCGAGCATCACTGCGGCATCGATCTGGCCCTGCTGCATGGCCGCCACCGCGGTGGCACCGAGGCCGACGCCGATCACCGAAACGTTGTTCGGGTCGACGCCGTTCTTCTTGAGCAGGTACTTCAGGAAAAAGTCGGTCGACGAGCCCGGCGCGCTGACCCCGACTTTCTTGCCGGCGAGGTCCTTGACCGATTTGATCTCTGCGGTGTGGTTCGGCGACACCACCAGCACCAGACCGGGATAGCGGTCGTAGACCACGAAGGACTGCATCTCCTGCTTCTTGGCGGCGAGATTGACGGTGTGGTCGAAATAGCCAGAGACGACGTCGGCGCTGCCGCCGAGCACGGCCTTCAGCGCATCCGAGCCGCCCTTGAGATCGACCAGTTCAACGCTGAGCCCGGCCTTGTCGTACTCGCCGAGTTGCTTGGCCAGCACGGTCGGCAGATAGCACAGGCAGGCGCCGCCGCCGATCGCGATCGTCACCTTGCTCTGCGCCTGCGCAGTCCCGGCGGTGAGCAGGATTGCGGCGAGCGCGGCGATGACGTGTCGAAAGCCGACCTTCATGGTGTTGGTCCCCCCCAGACGAAACGGTAAGAACCATATGCCAAAGCCGCGCCCTGCTCTAGTCCGCCTGCGGCCCGCCGCTCGGCTGCGGCCGCCATACCAACAGGCGCCGCTCCACCAGGCTGACCGCCAGGTCGATCAGGATGACGAATACCGACAGCACGAACATCCCGGCGAACACGCCGGCCACATCGAAGGTGCCCTCGGCCTGCTGGATCAAATAGCCGAGCCCGGCGGCGGCGCCGAGATATTCACCGACCACCGCACCGACCACCGCAAAACCGATCGCCGTGTGCAGCGAGGAGAACATCCACGACAGAGCCGACGGCCAGAACACGTGGCGCATCATCTGACGCTCGCTCATACCGAGCATCCGGGCGTTGTCGACCAGCGTCGAACTGGTCTCCTTGACGCCCTGATAGACGTTGAAGAACACGACGAAGAACACCAGCGTCACGCCGAGCGCGACCTTGGACCAGATCCCGAGCCCGAGCCACAGCGTGAAGATCGGCGCCAGCACTACGCGCGGCAGCGCGTTGACCATCTTCACATAGGGATCGAACACCGCCGCCACCCGCGGCTGCCGAGCGAACCAGAACCCAACCAGCACGCCCGCGACCGAGCCGATCACGAAGGCGAGCAGCGATTCCCACAGCGTGATCAGCAGATGCTTCCAGATCATTCCGGAGGCGAACCAGGCGAACACCTGCTTGGCCACGTCCACCGGCGTCGAGAAGAAGAACGGCGGCAGCAGCAGCTTGCCGGCGATCGGCACCGTGGTGAGCACCTGCCAAACCGTCAGCGCGACAATCGCGACGAGAAATTGCAGCGTCAGGAGCTTTACGCGAGACATGCCGCAGCCCCTCCAAGTGACCAGGTAGCACCGAAGCGAGGCGCCCTCTTCTCCCCTCCCCCTTGCGGGGAGGGGTCGGGGGTGGGGGGCCACAGCGGGAGCCTATCCTTGGAGCTTCGCCGAACCGAGGCGCTATCCGCGTGGCGCCCCCACCCCAACCCTCCCCAGCAAGCGGGAGAGGGAGCGCGCTGTGCGTGGTGCGAGTCAGCGGCCTTCAATATCAACGCCATCACGCCACCTGCCCATACGCCTTCATCACCTGCTCGCGCAGCACGGCCCAGATCTCACGGTGGAGCGTGTGGAAGTCGTGGGTCAGGCGGATTTCGAAGATGTCGCGCGGGCGCGGCAGTTCGATCCGCCAATCACCGACGATCCGCGCCGAGGGCCCCGCCGACATGATCACCACCCGGTCGGCGAGCGCAATCGCCTCTTCCAGATCGTGGGTGACGAACAGCACCGCCTTCTTGTGCGCGCTCCACAGCTCGAGCAGCAGATTGCCCATGATCTGCCGCGTCTGCGCGTCGAGCGGGCCGAACGGCTCGTCCATCAGCAGGATCTTCGGATCGCGGATCAGCACCTGGGCGAGACCGACGCGCTTGCGCTGACCGCCCGACAGCATGTGCGGATAACGCTGCGCGAACGCACCGAGCCCGACCGTCTCCAGCCAAACTTGCGCGCGCGCCAGCGCCTCGCTGCGCGGCGTGCCGGCGATCTCCAGACCAATCGCGACGTTGTCGATCGCGGTCTTCCACGGAAACAGCGCATCGGCCTGAAACAGATAACCAGCCTGCGGATTGAGGTCGTCGAGCGGCGCGCCGAAGATCCGCACCGTTCCGGACGCGGGACGCAGCAGCCCGGCGGCGACGTTGAGCAATGTGGATTTGCCGCAGCCGGTCGGCCCAACGATGGCGACGAACTCGCCGTCCGCCACCGTCAGCGTCGCATGCTCCACCGCCGTATAGGTCCGCGCATCGGCGAGCCGAAACGCCACCGTGGCGTCCTGCAGCGCCACTGCCACATTGTCCGTCTGAGTCACGCCCTCTCCCCGCTCGCCTCTTGCCGCGACCATTCAACGCTGCGCGCCGACATGCAAGTGCGGCTTGCGCACCACCGCCTCCGACAGCCATGCTGCGCCCATGACGCGCGCAGCTTCGCCGATGATCGCCTATGAAAGTGTCGCCAAGAGTTTCGGCGGCGGCCGGATCAAGGCGATCGACGGCGTCTCGCTTGCGGTGCAGCGTGGCGAACTGCTGGCCATCGTCGGCGGTTCGGGCTCCGGCAAGACCACACTGCTGCGGCTGACGAATCGGTTGATCGACGCCGATGCCGGCGCGATTGCGATCGACGGCCGCGATATCCAAATCGCCGATCCGATCGCGCTCCGGCGCGGCATCGGCATGGTGTTCCAGAATGGCGGGCTGTTCCCCCACCTCACCGTCGCCGGCAATATCGGCATCACGCCGAAGCTGCTGAACTGGTCGAAGGCGGAGATCGCCGCGCGCGTCGACGAATTGCTCGAGCTGGTGCGGCTCGATCCCGCCCAGCATCGGGGCCGCTTCCCGCACGAGCTTTCTGGCGGCCAGCGCCAGCGCGTCGGCGTCGCCCGCTCGCTCGCGGCTAGACCAGAAATCGTGCTGATGGACGAGCCGTTCGGCGCGCTCGATCCGCTGACCCGCGATGCGCTCGGCGATGACTTTCGCGCCCTGCACGACCGGCTGCAGCTCACCACCGTGCTGATCACCCACGACATCACCGAGGCGCTGCTGCTGGCCGATCGGGTCGCGGTGATGCATCGTGGACGACTGCTGGCGCTCGGCACCGCGAGCGAGCTTGCGGGCAGCCGAGACGCCTACGTCGCCGACTTGCTGCGGACGCCGCGCCGGCAGGCGCAGCGGCTCGGCGCGTTGCTGCCGCGGGACGGCGCGACATGAGCCTGTTCGCCGATCCGCGCTGGCATAACGCGCTCAACAATCTGCCCGACTATCTTGGCGCGCATATCCGTGTCAGCCTCGCGGCGCTCGCGCTCGGGCTGATCGTCAGCCTGCCGCTGGCAATCTTCGCCCGGCATCGCCCAGTGCTCCGCGGCACCCTGCTCGGCTTCGCCGGCATCGTCCAGACCATCCCAGGTCTCGCCCTGCTGGCGCTGTTCTATCCGCTGCTGCTGGCGCTGGCGGCATTGTCGATGAGCGCATTCGGCGTGAGCTTCTCTGCCTTCGGCTTCCTGCCCGCCGTGCTGGCGCTGGCGCTGTATTCGATGCTGCCGGTGCTGCGCAACAGCATCACCGGGCTCGACGGGATCGATCCGGCGCTGATCGAAGCCGCACAAGGCGTGGGCATGACCGAGCGTCAGGTGCTCACGATGGTCGAGCTGCCGCTGGCGATGCCGGTGATCATGGCCGGTATCCGTACTGCGGCAGTGTGGGTGATCGGCACCGCGACGCTGTCGACGCCGATCGGCCAGACCAGCCTCGGCAACTACATCTTCGCCGGCCTGCAGACCCAGAATTGGGTGCTGGTGCTGTTCGGCTGCGCCGCCGCCGCGGCGCTGGCGCTGGTGGTCGATCGGTTGCTGGCGCTGGTCGAAGCCGGTCTGCGTCGCGGCAGCCGTCGGCGCATCGGGCTCGGCGCGGCAGGTGGCGCCGCGATCGTGATCGCGACGTTGATGCCGGGCGGTGCAACACAGGCAACCTATGTGATCGGCGCCAAGACCTTCACCGAGCAATATGTGCTCGCCGCGCTGCTGCAGCAGCGCCTCGATGCCAGTGGCCTTGCAGCGAAGACACGCGCCGGGCTCGGCTCCAGCGTGATCTACGACGCGCTCAGAAGCGGCGACATCGACGCCTATGTGGATTACTCCGGCACGCTATGGGCTAACCAGTTCAAACACCCCGGCATCGCCGCGCGCGATCAGGTGCTCGCCGACCTGAAACAGGATCTCGCCAAAGACGGCGTCACCTTGCTCGGCGAACTCGGCTTCGCCAACGCCTATGCGCTGGTGATGCCGCGCGCCAAGGCCGAGGCGCTGAAGATCCGCTCGATCGCCGACCTTGCCGCGCGCGCGCCGTCAATGACGATCGCCGGCGATTACGAGTTCTTCTCGCGGCCGGAATGGGCCAACTTGCGCAGCGCCTACGGCCTGGCGTTCAAGGCCGAGCGGCAGATGCAGCCGGACTTCATGTACGCCGCGGTCGCCTCCGGCGAAGTCGATCTCATCGCCGGCTACACCTCGGACGGGCTGATCGCGAAATACGACCTCGTCGTGCTCGATGACCCGAAGCAGGCGATCCCACCCTACGACGCGGTGCTGCTGCTCGCCCCGAAGCGCGCGAACGACACTAAACTGCGCACCGCCCTGCAGCCCCTGCTCGGCCGTATCGACATCGAAGCGATGCGCGCCGCAAACCTAAAGGCAGGATCGGGCGAAACGCCGGACGCATCCGCACGGGAGCTCTGGGAGCGCGTGAAGCGGCACTGATCGGTGTAGCCGAGATGACAAACTACGTCTTCGGCTTCAACCCCAGCCGTTTCGCCACGACCTTGTCGATCCAGCGCGGCGGCAGCTTGGTCGAGAGCCAGAACTGCAGCGGTCCCGGAGTGATGACGTCGTGTGCCTTGGGCGACGGCGCGGTGAGCGCGTCATAGACGTGCTGGGCGATCGTCTCCGGCGGCAGACCGCTTTCGTCCATCTGCGGCAGCAGCGCGCGCACCTTCTGCAGCGCCGGGTAGAACGGCGAGTTCGCGAACCGCGACACGTCCTCACGCTCCGCCTTGGCCCAGATCGGCGTCTTGACCGCTCCTGGCATGATCACCGTAACATCGATGCCGAACAGCATCAGTTCGCGCCGCAGCCCGTCCGATAGGCCGTTCAGCGCGTGCTTGGAGGCGGAGTACGCCGCCATCAGTGGATTGCCGAACTTGCCGGCGATCGACGACATCATCACGATCCGTCCCGGCGCGCCGCGCAGCGACCGGTCGGTGCCGAGCAGCGGCGCGAACGCCTGGGTCGCGATGATCGGCCCGATCACATTGACCTCGAACTGGCGGCGGAATTCGTCGGCCGGCAGATCCAGCACCGGGCCCGCCACCGCGATGCCGGCATTGTTGACGAGCCCGGCGAGTGTCTCGCCGTCCAGCGCCGCCCGCACCTCGTCCGCCGCGGCACGGATCGCGGCTTCATCCGTGACATCGAACACCAGTGGCTTGAAGCCGCTGCCGAATTCGATGATCAGCCGCTCGGCATCGCTGTGCTTGCGCACACTGCCGAACACGCGGAATCCCTTCTCCAGCAGCATCCGTGCAATGGCATGGCCGATCCCGCTGGACACGCCGGTGACGACGACAGACTTCATGGCTCGCTCCGTTCGAACGCCCGCATCCTATCACAGCAAAACGGGACCGCGTCACCGCGATCCCGTTGTCGTT
Organism: Rhodopseudomonas parapalustris; assembly: GCF_053772255.1. Taxonomy (NCBI): domain Bacteria; kingdom Pseudomonadati; phylum Pseudomonadota; class Alphaproteobacteria; order Hyphomicrobiales; family Nitrobacteraceae; genus Rhodopseudomonas; species Rhodopseudomonas parapalustris. Next base: position 141,531 of record NZ_JAMKBZ010000003.1, read on the forward strand.
CGTGTCGCCAAGGGGCCGAGCCTTCGAGATCAAGCCCAAGCGCTGCGCCACGGGGAAGCGCCCCTCCCCCGGATTGCCGCGCAATCCGACCTCTCCCCGCGCGCGGGGAGAGGTGATTGCCGCCGTGCAATCAATTGCCGGCGACGGCCGCTTCGCCCTTGATGACGTCGCCGAAGCGCTGCCAGCGTTCGCCCTTGAAGCTCATCGTCTGGAACTGATCGATCGGGGCGAAATCGGTCGGCGAGGTGTTGACGGTAACGCCAGGCAGCAGACCGTCGAGCTGGACGCCCTGCATGTTGGCCGCCTGCTTCATCAGGTTCGCGCGGGACAGATCGTCGCCGCACATCCGAAGCACCTGCTCCATGGTCTGCGCGATGCTGTAGCCGGACAGCACCGTGCTTTCCATCGCCTTGCCTTCGGGGATGTATTTCTCGACGAAGGCGTGGAATTTCTTCATGCCGGGATCGTCGTTCCACTGCGGATCGGTCGGGTCCTTGGCGAAGGTCGCGGACACCAGACCCTGCGCGTTCTCGAGGCCGGCCGGCTTCAGCACGGTGCCGAGCGACGACGAAGCGTTGGGCACGATGTGCAGCGGCTTCCAGCCGAGTTCGGCGACCTTCTTGATCGACTGAGCGGCGAACTTGCCGGTGGCGAACGAGAACAGCGTGTCGGCGCCGGACGCCTTCAGCTTGACGATCTGCGAGTCGATGGTCGGCTCGGCGACTTCGTAGCTGGCCTCGGCGACGAGCATCGATGCGGCCTTGTCACCCAGCCCTTCCTTCAGACCACGGATATAGTCCTTGCCGAAATCATCGTTCTGATAGAGCACGCCGATCTTGGCATCCGGCTTCTCCTTCAGGAGATACTTGGCATAGGCGGTAGCTTCGGCCTGATAGCTCGGCAGCCAGCCCATCGTCCACGGGAACTGCTTCGGGTCGTTCCAGCGTGTGGCGCCGGTGGCGAGGAACAGTTGCGGCGTCTTGCGCGCGTTGAGATATTTCTGGATCGCGACGTTCGAAGCCGTGCCGACATTGCCGAACACCGCGAGCACCTCGTCGCTCTCGACCAGCTTGCGGGTCTGCTCGACCGTCTTCGGCGGCGAGTAGGCGTCGTCGTAGGAGATCACGTTGATCTTGCGGCCGTTGATGCCGCCTTCTTCATTGATCTTCTTGAAATAGGCCGCATAGGTCTTGCCGAGGATGCCATAGGCCGAGGCCGGGCCGCTGTACGGCACAGTGTTGCCGAGCTTGATCTCGGTGTCGCTGGCGCCGGGGCCGTATTTTTTCTGAGCGAGCGCCGGGCCTGTGGCCAGCATCGCGATCGCGGCCGCGAGCGCAGCCACGGATGTCGTCGTCTTACGCATTTTTGATCCTTCTTCTTGCGTTTCCTCGATACGGCAGGCGCCGTGCGAAGCTCTCCCGTTGACCGGGGCTGTTGTGGCGCGTCAGCGACGCGTGTGTTTCAAGTCGTTCGTTTGGGTGGTGGCTGCGCCGCCCTGCTCCGCCAGCGCGCGCACGTCGGCGGCGGCAGTCTCGACGTGGCGACGCACCAACATCGCAGCGGATGTTTCGTCGCGCTCTTCGATCGCGGCGACGAAGGCGCGATGATCCGCGAGCGAACGGTGGCGGATGGCCTCGGACTCGAAATAGCGCTGCCGCCAGCGCCGGCTCATCAGCATCAACGGCGTCAGTGTGCGCACCAGAATGCGGTTCTGGCTGGCGGCGACCAGCGCGAGATGGAATTCAACATCGGCTTCGGCCATATCGCCGCCGGCCTCGATCGTCGCCGCGTAGGATTGCAGAGTCTGGTGGAGCTTGGCGAGATCAGCGTGGGTCCGCCGCTGGCAGGCCAGCCGCAGCGCCTGTTCCTCGCAGATGATCCGCGCCTCGGTGACGTCGCGCGTCACTTGCGGATCGAAGGTGAGCCCGAGATCTGCTTGCAGCACCAGCGCGTCGAGCCCGCCGTCCTCGACGGCGTTGCGCAGATAGATGCCGGATTTTGGCCGACGCTCGGTGATGCGCATCGCATCCAGCACCGCCAGCGCCTCGCGCACCGAGCTGCGCGCGACCCCGAACCGGTCCGACAGTTCCCGTTCCGATGGCAGCCGGTCGCCCTTCGCCAGCCGGTGATGCTGCACGAACTCCAGCGTCTTGCGGACCGTATGCGAGGTCTCGGAATTGAGCGGGGTGGACATATCTGACCCTACCAATCTGGTCAGACCAGATCAAGGCAAGCGACCTGCGGCGGATTGAACCGGCGCCCCAACGAAAACGGGACCGCGTCGCCGCGATCCCGTTTGCATTGGGGGTAGCTGGAAGCCCAGGGCAGAGCACAACGATCTCCCTCGCCCCGCTCTTGCGGGGAGAGGGTTGGGGTGAGGGGCGATGCGAGCACGGAGTCTCGGCTCCGTTGAAGCGTCCCCTCACCCGGATTGCCGCACAATCCGACCTCTCCCCGCAAGAGCGGGGCGAGGTAACTACCAGGCTTAGTTCTTGCTCTTGTCGACCAGAGCGCCCTTCTTGATCCAGGGCATCATGTCGCGGAGTTTCGCGCCGACTTCCTCGATCGGGTGCTGCGCCAGCTTGGCGCGGGTGGCCTTGAACGAGGTCTGGTTGACCTTGTTCTCGAGCATCCAGTTGCGGGTGAAGATGCCGTTCTGGATGTCTTCCAGCACCCGCTTCATCTCCGCCTTGGTCTCGGCGGTGACGATGCGCGGACCGGTGACGTACTCGCCGTACTCCGCGGTGTTGGAGATCGAGTAGTTCATGTTGGCGATGCCGCCTTCATAGATCAGGTCGACGATCAGCTTCACTTCGTGCAGGCACTCGAAATAGGCCATTTCCGGCGCGTAGCCGGCTTCCACCAGCGTCTCGAAGCCGGCCTTGATCAGTTCGACCAGACCGCCGCACAGCACCACCTGCTCGCCGAACAGGTCGGTCTCGCATTCCTCGCGGAACGAAGTCTCGATGATGCCAGCGCGGCCACCGCCGATCGCCGACGCATACGACAGACCGAGGTCGTGGGCGTTGCCCGAAGCGTCCTTGTGGATCGCGATCAGGCACGGCACGCCGCCGCCGCGCTGATACTCGGAACGCACGGTGTGGCCCGGGCCCTTCGGCGCGACCATCAGCACGTCGAGGTCGGCGCGCGGCTCGATCAGGTTGAAGTGCACATTGAGGCCGTGCGCGAACAGCAGCGCCGCACCCTGCTTCATGTTGTCGTGCAGATGCTCGCGATAGATGTCGGCCTGCAGCTCGTCCGGCGTCAGCATCATCATCACGTCGGCCCACTTGGCGGCCTCGGCCACGTCCATCACCTTGAAGCCGGCGTTCTCGGCCTTCTTGGCCGACGCCGAGCCCTTGCGCAGCGCGATAGCGACGTCCTTGACGCCCGAATCCTTCAGGTTCAGCGCGTGGGCATGGCCCTGGCTGCCATAGCCGATGACGGCGACCTTCTTGCCCTTGATCAGGTTCAGATCGGCGTCGCGATCGTAGTAAACTCGCATCCTCGTTCCTCTTTCTCGGCGGCCCGTCCCGCCCGTGCTGGTATGATCGGGCCAAGCCGGCCGACCGTTGAATTGCCGCTGGTTTTTAGGGGTCCGGGTGTCCGGACACAAGCCCGCGGCAGCGAATTGTGGCGGTTAGGACAGCATGGCTGCCGCGATGCGGAAATCCGGGCGCCTTCGACTTTTGACGGCCCTCAGCCCACCTCCGGCAGCGCCGGCCGGGCGCGGCCGAACAGCAGCATGATGGCGAGGCCCGCGACCACGATCAGCATCCCGGCGAGCCGCAGCGGCCCGAACGTCTCCCCGAACACCAGGCTCGACGCCCCCGCCCCGATGAACGGCACCAGCAGCGCAAACGGCACAACCTGGGCGGCGCTGTAGGCATGCAGCAGCCGGCCCCAGATCCAATAGCCGATGGTGGTCGAGCCGATCGACAGCGACAGCATCGCCGCCATCACCCCCGGCGACAGATGCGTCAGTTCGTGCCAGATCGCCGGCCCGCCGTCCGTCACCCAGGCGGCCAGCGCCAGCGGCGGCAGCGACGCCAGGCTGATCCAGGCGAACAGATCGAGCATCGGTACGTTGCGCGCCTGCCTCAGCAGCAGATTGGAAAAGGCGAAGGCGATCGGCGCCGTCATGGTGACGGCGAAGGCCACCAGGGTGAAATCGTAACCAACAGTCAAGCAGATCATCAGCAGGCCGCAGGCTGCGACACCGATTCCGATCAGTTGCACCCGGGTCGGTCGCTCGCCGAGCAGCACCGCCGCAAAGGCGATCGTGAACAACGCCTGGCTCTGTACGATCACCGCGGTCAGCCCCGCCGGCACGCCCTGCGAAATCCCCCAGCTCTGGGTGAGATACTGCCACACCAAGAGCAGGCTGATGCCGATCCACACCGTCCATGCCAGCTTCGGCCGCGGCAGCAGGAGGCAGGGCAATGCGGTGATGGCGAAACGGAGCAGATTCAGCACCGTCGGCGACATCTCGGTCAGCGCGTAGCGCGTGAACACAAAGCCGAGGCCCCAGATCAACGCGACCGTCAGCGCGAGGGCCGTGTCGGCTGGCTTCATTTCGTTTCCGCCCTGCTCGGCCGCGAGGGCCGCGTGCCGTTGACGGTTTCTAGCTGATCGAGGGCCCGCGCGTTAGCCTGCCGAGCGCGGAGCTGTTCCGCGCAACGATGCCGCACCCACGGAACGAAACGCCGGCAGAGCTGGTTGCCTCTCCGAACGGCGATCCGACGACGGCCGCCGTGAACCAACAACGGAGCTTCATTCTCATCATGACACTGATCCCGCACAACGCCCTCGTCGTCGTCGCTGATGGTCGCGGCGCGATTCTGCTGCGCAACACCGGCAATCCGACCGAGGTGACGTTGCGCCACGAACGCAAACTCGAGCCGACCAATCTCGAAGACGACGGCCCGTCGGGCTCGCGCCCCGAGGATCAGACCAAAAGTCAGACCGACGAGGCGACTTTCGCCAAGCAGCTCACCAATACGCTGAACAAGATGAAGCTCGACGGCGAGTTCGATCAGCTCGTGCTGGTCGCCGACCCGCAGACGCTCGGCCAGATGCGGCCGATCCTGCACAAAACCGTCGAGGCCTCGCTGATCCGCTCGCTGGCGAAGGACCTCACCAACCACCCGCTCGATCAGATCGCCGAGGCGATCGCGGCGTAGCGGTCACATTCCCTCGGCGCCGCGGCCTATCGCGGCGACGCCGGTGCGGACGACTTCGACCAGCCCGAGCGGGCGCATCAGTTCGATGAACTGATTGATCTTCGACGAGTTGCCGGTGATCTCGAACACGAAGCTCTCGGTCGAGGCGTCGATCACCCGGGCGCGGAAGGCTTCGGCGAGTCGAAGCGATTCGACGCGATGTTCGCCGACCCCCCGAAGCTTGACCATCGCCAGCTCTCGCTCGATCGAGCGGCCGCTCAGCGTCATGTCGACGACGCGATACACCGGCACCATCCGGTCGAGCTGGTTCTTGATCTGCTGAATCACCATCGGGGTGCCGGTGGTGACGATGGTGATCCGGGACAGGTGCTTCTGCGCCTCGGTCTCCGACACCGTCAGGCTCTCGATGTTGTAGCCGCGGCCCGAGAACAGCCCGATCACCCGGGCCAGAACGCCGGGCTCGTTTTGCACGATCACCGACAGCGTGTGGGTCTCATTCGGATCGTGACGCTCTTCCATGAAGTACGCGGATGCGGGCTGGGTCATTGGTTTGCCTGTGGATCTGTCGTTCGATTGTTTCGATGGCGAGTAGCTAGTTGATGACCGGCCTCGCCCCACTCGCTCACCGTCATCCCCCGCGAAGGCGGGGGATCTAGTATTCCAGGGCCTCGCGTCGCGAGCACTCGCTCTGGAATACTGGGTCGCCCGGTCAAGCCGGGCGATGACGGCCGTGCAAGAGGCGCTGCCTGGTAGCAATCACCTCACACCAGCGCCTTGCCGCCGGCGAAGGCGGCTGCGGTGGCTTCGTCGGTGGCTTCTGCCGGCAGCAGCATTTCGTTGTGAGCCTTGCCCGACGGAATCATCGGGAAGCAGTTTTCCAACGTCGCGACGCGGCAGTCGAACAGCACCGGCTTGTTCACCTTGATCATGTCCTGGATCGCGCCGTCGAGATCCGACGGCTTGAACACCTGCATGCCGACAGCGCCGTAAGCCTCGGCAAGCTTGACGAAGTCGGGCATCGCTTCGGTGTAGGAATGCGACAGCCGGTTGCCGTGCAGGAGCTGCTGCCACTGCCGGACCATGCCCATGTACTGGTTGTTGAGGATGAAGATCTTGATCGGCAGCTCGTACTGCACGGCCGTCGCCATCTCCTGCATCGTCATCTGAACCGAGGCGTCGCCGGCGATGTCGATGACGAGACTGTCGCGATGCGCCACCTGCACGCCGAGCGCCGCCGGCAGGCCGTAGCCCATGGTGCCGAGACCGCCCGAGGTCATCCAGCGCTTCGGCTGTTCAAAGCCGTAGAACTGCGCCGCCCACATCTGATGCTGACCGACCTCGGTCGTGATGTAGGTGTCACGGCCGCGGGTCGCCTCGTACAACCGCTGGATCGCGTATTGCGGCATGATGACGTCGCTGCTCTTCTTGTACGCAAGCGAATTGCGCGCCCGCCAGGTCGCGACCTGCTGCCACCACTGCTTGATGTCGGGCTTCTTGGCCTCGGCCTTGAACACGCCGAGCAGATCCTCGAGCACCGTGGCGACGTCGCCGATGATCGGCACGTCGACGCGGATGTTCTTGTTGATCGACGACGGATCGATGTCGATGTGGATCTTCTTGGCATTCGGCGCGAACGCGTCGGTGCGGCCGGTGATGCGGTCGTCGAACCGCGCGCCGATGCACAGCATGACGTCGCAGCCATGCATCGTCATGTTGGCTTCGTAGGTGCCGTGCATGCCCAGCATGCCGAGCCAGTTCTTGCCCGAGGCCGGATAGGCGCCGAGCCCCATCAGCGTCGAGGTGATCGGGAAGTCGGTGATCTCGACCAGCTCGCGCAGCAGCCGCGACGCCTCGGGACCGGAATTCACCACGCCGCCGCCGGAATAGATCACCGGCCGCTTGGCATTCGCCAGCAGCGCCACCGCCTTGCGGATCTGCGCCGGGTCGCCCTTGGTCTTCGGGACGTAGGAGACGTGAACGTCGGCCTTGCGCGGCGGATGATAGGTGCCGGTGGCAAACTGCACGTCCTTCGGCACGTCGACAACCACCGGGCCCGGACGGCCGGAGGTGGCGACGTAGAACGCTTCGTGCAGCACCTTCGCCAGATCCTCGATCCGGCGCACCAGCCAGTTGTGCTTCGTGCACGGCCGGGTGATGCCGACGGTGTCGCACTCCTGGAAGGCGTCGTTGCCGATCAGATGGGTCGGCACCTGGCCGGTGATGCACACCAGCGGGATCGAATCCATCAACGCGTCAGCGAGCGGCGTCACCATATTGGTGGCGCCCGGCCCCGAGGTCACCAGCACCACGCCCGGCTTGCCGGTCGAACGCGCATAGCCCTCGGCGGCGTGGCCGGCGCCCTGTTCGTGCCGGACCAGGATGTGCTGGACGTCGGACTGCTGGAAGATCTCGTCGTAGATCGGAAGGACCGCGCCGCCCGGATAACCGAAGATGTGCTCGACACCGTGATCCTTCATCGCGCGGACGATCATCGCCGCACCGGTCATCTGGTTCGGATCGTGGCTGTTGCTGTCGCTCATGTTTAGGCTCCGGATGCGCCTCTGGCGCTGACGTTCGGGTGGTTCGGACAAGCTCGATTCAGGAGAACCGTGTTCAGGCAATAAAAAAGGGCCCGTCGAAGGCCCTCAGCGCACCGTCCGTTCGCAGGGTGGAGTCTATCCACCCCCGGCGGTGCGCCTGGGTACGATGACGAGAAGCAGGTCGGAAATTTTGTGTCGCATGTGGCCGGCTCGGCTTCCCAAAGGTTGCGCGCGGACCATACCCCTCAAACCCTGAATGTCAAGGCGGAGAAGACCCGAACGGATCAAACCTTAGCCGGATTCCAGGATGCTCGCGAGCGGTAATAAGAGGCAGATGGGACGCTGCGAGCACCGAGGCGCGCGTGTGTCACTCGCGCGCCGGAATGACCGTGCTCAGGAAGGCACCCGCCTCCTCCGGCCTCACCCAACTGAATTCCGGCAACTGATGCCGAAACCAGGTGAACTGCCGCTTGGCGTAGTGCCGGGTGTCGGCGGCACCGATCGCGGCAGCCTCTTCCAGGGTAATCTCGCCGCGCAGATGCCGGATCAGCGCGGGCACGCCGTGGGCCTTCATCGCCGGCAGCAGCGGATCGAGCCGGCGTTCGGCCAGGGCTGAAACCTCATCCAGTGCGCCGGCCTGCAGCATAGCGTCGAATCGTGCGTCGATCCGGGCGTAGAGCGCCTCCCGCTCCGGCGCCAGAAACACCGCCACGACGTCGTCCGGCGGCAACAGCGGCGGCGAGGCTTGCTTGTGCCAATCGGCGAGAGGTCGACCGGTCGCCAGTACCACCTCTAGCGCCCGCGCGATTCGAGTCCGGTCCGCCGGCGCCAATCGCGCCGCCGCTTCCGGATCGTGGTGCGCCAGTTCGGCATGCAGCGCCTGGACCCCGTCCTGGTCGAGCCGCAGCCGCACAGCGTCGCGGACCTCGGCCGGCACCGGCGGCACAGTGGACAATCCCCTCGTCAGCGCCTTGAAATACAGCCCGCTGCCGCCGACCAGGATCGGCAACCGCCCGGCCGCGCGCGCGTCCGCCAACGCCGCAGCGGCTACCTCGACATATGCGCCGGCCGAAAAATTCACCGCCGCATCCACCGTGCCATACAGCCGATGCGGCGCCAGCGCTTCCTCGTCCGGCGTCGGTCGGGCGGTAATGGTGCGGAGGTCGCGGTAGACCTGCATCGAATCGGTGTTGATGACGACACCGTCGGCCGCCTGTGCCAATCTCAGTGCCAAGGCCGACTTGCCGCTGGCGGTCGGCCCTGCGATAAGCACGGCCGCCGGCCGCCGGCCGTGCCGTTCCGGACCTTCCGCTGTCATGTCGCTCGTCGCCACGCTCATCTGCAATCCGAACAATCCCGCGCTGGATTCGACCGTGATCGAGGGGGCGCGTGCGGTGCTGCCCCAGCCCAATGAAGCAGTCTGGCTGCACGACGAGATCGCCGCCGACATCTTCTTTGCCAGCACCGAGGACCCCCTGGTGCTCGCCGACCGGCTCCGCGCCGCCCGCGGCGACCTGCCGGTCGACGTCGTGGTGCAGCCTGCTGCGACCCGGCGCAAGAAGCTTTTTCTCGCCGACATGGATTCGACCATGATCGGCCAGGAGTGCATCGACGAGCTGGCCGGCTTCGTCGGGCTGAAGGACCATGTTGCTGCGATCACCGAGCGGGCGATGCGCGGCGAGATCGAGTTCGAACCGGCACTGCGCGAGCGCGTCGCGCTGCTCGAGGGCCTGAAGCTCGAGGTGATCGGCCAGGTGCTCGACACCCGGATCACGCTGACGCCGGGCGGCCGGGCCGTAGTCCAGACGATGCGCAAGCACGGCGCCTACACTTGCCTCGTCTCCGGCGGCTTCACCCAGTTCACCCATGTGGTCGCCGAGCGGCTCGGTTTCGCCGAGCATCGCGCCAACGAACTGCTGAGCCGGGATGGCAAGCTGACCGGAACCGTCGCTGAGCCGATCCTGGGCCGCGACGCCAAACTGGCGACGCTGCTCGAATTGCGGGAAGCCGAAGATCTCGACGCGATCGATACGCTGGTGGTCGGCGACGGCGCCAACGATCTCGGCATGATCCAGGCTGCAGGTCTCGGCATTGCCTACCACGCCAAACCGGCGGTCGCCGCTGCCGCTCACGGCCGCATCGACCATGGCGATCTCACGGCGCTGCTGTACGCGCAGGGCTATCGCCGCGACGAATTCGTCGAGGACTGATCCGCCCGCATGCGCATCGTCGTGCAGCGGCAGCGTCCCCTCACCTATGGCAGCAGGTCCCGGCGATAGTGCTCGCGCAGCTCGGCCAGCATGACACCGGAAGCGGTCATGATCGCATGGATGTGCAGCACGAATGCCTCCGGCGGCGAAAAGCCCTTCGCCTGCGCTAGCTGCACCAGCATCTCCGCCGTCCCGGATCGGTCGCCCCCGCCCTCATCGGTACGCAGCGTAGCTAACGGGATCCGCTCGGGCCGCAGGGCCGCCACCACGGCGCCATAAGGCCGGCCGCCGTCGGCAACCGCTTCGCGCATCGGCAACGGCAATCGCTCGGGAATATACCAGTTCTCTGCTTCCGATAGGACGCGCCTCCCCCAATGCAGCCAGACCCGGCGGCGGCGCAGCGTCTCGTCTGCTTGGGGCCGCAGCGGTCCGTGATATCGATCCGCAGCCATCACCTCATCGCCGCGCAGCGTGATCGCGATCGCTTCTGCGTCGCAAGGATGATAGCACCGGCACCAAGCGATCAGCGCCGCTGTCGCGGTGTCGTGATCTCTCATGACTCTCAGAAACTCGTCGACGCTGGTCACCAACTCGGCCCGGATGTGAACGCTCGTGCGGCGCAAGAGGCGACGGCACGCGTCCGAGTATCGGTCTCCAGCGGTGATTCCACCATTGATCCATCCTCCAATGCGGCATCGCGTCCTCTCGCCAAGGCCGAATGTGATGATTGGCGCATCTTGTCATCGTCAACAGCGCGTTAATCCAGATCGCGCGAGTGTCATTCAAATGGCGCACATCGGCGTCGGCGGTTACCCCGCCAGAGGCCTCGACAGCCCACCAACGCACGAGACCCAACCTATCAAGGGCTGACGCGACGGCGCTCACTTAACAGTTTGTCCAGCAACGCTGCCCATAGTCGCCCGCAACATTCGATCGTTCATCCGGCATTCGTGAGTTGCGAGACATGGCAGAAGCTGTTGCTCAAGCGTCGTTCGGCAAGGTCATCTCGGTGCGCGGCTCCGGCGCGCGCGTCGGGCTGCTGCCGTCGAGCCGGCTGGTGCCGTCTGCCGTCCGCGCCACCGTGGGCCGCTTCATCAGCATCCGCACCGCGAGTTCCACCATCATTGCGATCATCACGGAGGTCTCCAGCGAAAACCTCGCCGATACCGACGAGCACATCGCGGTTGCGTCGGTCGATCTGCTCGGCGAGATTCTGCCCGGTCCACTGCGCCCCAAGTTCCAACGCGGCGTCACCAACTACCCGACCATCGGCGACGCTGTGGAACTGATCTCGAGTCAGGACCTGCGCATCGTCTACGAGCCCAGCGGCTCCGATCAGATCAATGTCGGCACGCTGCAGCAGGACCCCTCGGTCGTCGCCTATGTCGATATCGAAGAGATGCTCTCGAAGCACTTCGCCGTGCTCGGCTCAACCGGCGTCGGCAAATCGACCGACGTATCGCTGCTGCTGAACGAGATCCTGAAATCGCGCCCAGCGCTGCGGATTTTCCTGCTCGACGTTCATAACGAATATGGCCGCAGCTTCGGCGATCGCGCGCTGGTGCTGAACCCGCGCAATCTGAAGCTGCCCTTCTGGCTGTTCAACTTCGAAGAGATCGTCGACGTGCTGTTCGCCGGCCGCCCTGGCGTGGCGGAGGAGCTCGACATTCTCGCCGAGGTGATCCCGATCGCCAAAGGCCTGTACGTACAATACACCAACACCGACCGGCTCGGCTTGAAGCGCGTCGATCCGAAGACGATCGGCTACACGGCGGACACGCCGGTTCCGTATCGGCTCGTCGACTTGATTTCGCTGATCGACGAGCGGATGGGGAAGCTGGAAAACCGCTCCTCGCGCATCATCTACCACAAGCTGATCTCGCGCATCGAGGCCGTGCGCAACGATCCGCGCTACGCCTTCATGTTCGACAACGCCAACGTCGGCGGCGACACCATGGCCGAGGTGATCAGCCACCTGTTCCGCCTGCCCGCCAATGGCAAGCCCATGACCATCATGCAGCTCGCGGGGTTCCCGGCCGAGGTCGTCGACTCGGTGGTGTCGGTGTTGTGCCGCATGGCGTTCGACTTCGGACTGTGGAGCGATGGCGTGTCGCCGCTGCTGTTCGTCTGCGAAGAAGCGCATCGCTACGCAGCCGCTGACCGCAATATCGGCTTCGGGCCGACCCGCAAGGCGGTCGCGCGGATCGCCAAGGAAGGCCGCAAATACGGCGTCTATCTCGGTCTCGTCACCCAGCGTCCGGCCGAACTCGACGCGACCATCCTGTCACAATGCAACACGTTGTTCGCGATGCGGCTCGCCAACGACCGCGACCAGTCACTGCTGCGATCGGCGGTGTCGGACGCCGCCGCCAACCTGCTCTCCTTCGTGCCCTCGCTCGGCACCCGCGAGGTGCTGGCATTTGGCGAAGGCGTGGCGCTGCCGACCAGGCTGCGCTTCAAGGAAGTCCCGGCGCAGCAATTGCCGCGCAGCGAGGCGGCGATTTCGACCATGCCGTCGGCCGCGGCCGGCAACGACATGCACTTCGTCGGCGCCGTGCTGGAGCGCTGGCGCGGCGCCACCTCGCATCGCGACGTGCCGAACGATCCGGGCATCAACGAGCGCCCGCTCGCCCGCACGCTGGACGCTCCGATGCTGCAGCCCTCGCTGGGTCTCGACCCGGACCGGTTCTCGCTGTTGAAGAAGCCGCTGCGCTGAGGCTTCAGAAGTCGGAGCTCTCAGGTAGCCGATAGGTACGGCGGCGCCCGTGCCGAGAATACTCCGGCTACTCAGCCATCCGCAGCCGGTCCGCACCAGCCGGGCAGATAGATCGCGTCTTTGCTCTTGGCGAGCGCAAGGGCCTTTTCGGCCGCGTTCTGAAAATTGGCGGTGACGCTCTTGCGCGACAGCCGTCGACGCAGGAAGTCGGCCCACAGGAATTCGCTGAACGGGGTGGTGTCCTTGGCGTATCCGCCGACGCGACGGAGTTCGCCGGCGAGGCTGCGGAACGGATCGTCCTTCAGGCCTGCGACGGTCTTGGGAATTTCCCGGTAGTGATGCCGTTCGCCTTTGGCGTCGTAAGGATACACCCAGCGCCGGCTGTCGAGCACCACCCAGAACGCATCGCGGTCGACCATGGTGAGATCGGCGATGATCGTCACTAACACCTCCTTGACGCCCTCGTCGTGCAGCGCGCGCGCCAGATGATGATGATCGATGACGTAGTGCTTCTTGCCCGGGCCGAGCACCACCGGAATCATGTGCTGGCCGAGCAGTTCGGCCTGCTTCTTCGACTTGTGCTGGCGCCAGCGCAGCCGCTTCTCCTTCACCTCGCGCATGCCGACCGTCATCTGAGTTGGCCGCAGCGACAGGATCGGGATCGTGTGCAGCACCGGTTCGCGCGGATTGGTCATCGCTGATCTCCTGAAGGCCCCGGTCCGGCCGGACTGTGTCGTCTTGGCCTCCCCTCCAGCAACGTAGCGTGCCGTTGGCAGCCAGGCACGTTCAATTCAAGTAGGCCCGAAAGGCAGTCGGCAGGACAGCCGAGAACAGCGGATCGGGCGGCCACGACATCCGGTCTATTGCGGAGTTTTCCCGGCGTCGTATCCTTACTAGGATGCAAGAGTCGAACCCGTTCCGGGCGACGGCTGGGACCGACAGCGATGAAGAATCAGCGCATCATTACCCTTCCCGACGACCACCGCGTGCTGCAGTTCCGTCCCCGGGATGCAGCGGATTTGCCGTCCGATCCGGATGATGCTCGGCCGTCTGCGACTATTCTGCCGTTCCGCCGAGCCGTCACGCAGGTCGAGCAGATCGAGGAAGTTTCCGTCTCCGACGAGACTCCGGGCGATTTTCGTCACCGCATGCTGACCAACATCGTGGCGCTGGCCCTCACCATCGGGCTAACGGTGACGGGAATCTGGCTCGCCACGAGCATCGCCGATATGCGCCGCACTCAGGACTGCGTGCTGATGGGCCGCCACGACTGCGCGGCAATCGCAGCGCCGCGCTAGACGATTCGCCGAAGCACCCCACCTGCTGCCCAAAACCCGCGCAGTGAGCGGATTTGCCTGCCATTGAACTCAGGCCAACGCTCCGTTATACGGGCAATCGACTGTCACCAGGATGACGGCTGAAGCCGCCGTAAATCGGCCATTTCCGACATAATATCAAAGGCTTAAAATGACTTCCACATTCGATCGGGTGGCCACCATCATCGCGGAAACCTGCGACATTCCGCGTGAAACGATCACCCCGGAGAGCCATGCGATCGACGACCTGGGGATCGACAGCCTCGATTTCCTCGACATCGCATTCGCGATCGACAAAGCGTTCGGTATCAAGCTGCCGCTCGAGAAGTGGACCCAAGAGGTCAACGACGGCAAGGCGACCACCGAGCAGTACTTCGTCCTCGAGAATCTGGCCGCTCGCATCGACGAACTGGTTGCCGCCAAGGGCGCGTAGTGGCGCGGTTCGAAAGCCGCCCACGCCATGAACCTTGAATATTTCCACCTGATCGACCGAATCGCCGAGCTTCGCCTCGCCGACCGCAGCATCACGGTCGAAGCGCGGGTGCCCGAGACCAGCACCATCTTCGAAGGTCACTTCCCCGGCTATCCTTTGATGCCGGGCGTGCTGTTGATCGAGACCATGGCCCAGAGTTCGGGGTGGCTGCTGATCGCGCTGATGCAGTTTCAGCGCATGCCGTTTCTAGCCGCGGTCAAGGAAGCCAAGATGCGCAGCTTCGTGACGCCGGGCGAGACGCTGTCGATCGACGTCTCGGTGGTGCACGAAGGCTCCGGCTTCACTATGACCGAAGCGAAGATCAAGAGCGGCGGCAAGCTGGCGTGCGATGCGACGCTGACCTTCCGCCACGTCCCGTTTCCGCATCCCGATCTGCGCGGGCATATGGAAGCGATGGCGAAGCAAATCGGATTTCCGGAGCAGATGATCCATGGCTGACACCGACACGTCCCGCGCCGAACCGATCGAAGCATGGATCACCGGCATCGGCCTCGCCACCTCGCTGGCCGAAGGGCTCGACGCGCATTGGGATGCGCTCAACGAGCGCCGCATCAACGTCGATACCAAAGGCTTTTCGCCCTATGTGGTGCACCCGCTGGCGCCGCTCAGCTTCGACAAGCAGATCCCCAAGAAGGGTGATCAGCGCCAGATGGAAGCTTGGCAGCGGATCGGCACCTACGCGGCTGGTCTCGCGCTCGATTCCGCAGGCATCAAGGGCAACACTGAAATCCTGTCGCGGATGGACATGATCGTCGCGGCCGGCGGCGGTGAACGTGACCTCGCGGTCGACTCCGCCGTGCTCAACGCCGAGGGCTACGGCACCGTGCCGCCCGGCGCGCTCAACGACCGGCTGATGAACGACCTGCGCCCCACCCTGTTTCTGGCGCAGCTCTCCAACCTGCTCGCCGGCAACATCGCGATCGTGCATGGCGTCACCGGCTCGTCCCGCACCTTCATGGGCGAAGAGGAAGCCGGCGTCGACGCCGCGCGGATCGCGCTGGCGCGGATCGCTGCCGGCCAGAGCGACATCGCGCTGATCGGCGCCGCCCAGAACGGCGAGCGCAAGGACTTGCTGATGCTCTATGAGTTCGGCGACTTCAATCTGAAGGACGACTACGCGCCGGTGTTCGCGCGCGGCCCCAAAGGCGGCTTCGCGCTCGGCTCGGGCGCGGCGTTCCTGGTGATCGAGTCGAAGGCGCATGCCGAAGCGCGCGGCGCCAAGCCCTATGCGCGGCTGAAGAACGTCGTCGCCGACCTGTCGCGCCGCCGCAATGCCGGCGACGTCACTGCCTCGCTGGAGAAGCTGTGGGCGCAGCTCGGCCCCCGCGACGGCTCGGCCGCGATCATCACCGGCGCGACCGGCGCCGAGCCGGTGACCGGCGAAGAAACTGCGTTCCTGCGCAATCATCCGAACGCGCCGGTGCGCGGCACCGCGACGCCGTTCGGCCATGTGATGGAAGCGCAATTCCCGCTTGGTCTGGCGCTGGCGGCGCTGTCGCTCTCGCGCGGCGCGCTGTATCCGCCGAACGACCCGACCGGACTCGAAGTTGAAATGAACAAGACCCCCGACCAGATTGTCGTGATCGGGGCGGGCCACTGGCGCGGCGAAGGCATGGCGCTGGTCGAAGCCGTTCGGTAAGGGGGACGTAATGACCGTGACGCGGGACAAATTCGGCAGGCCGATCGTGGTCGTCACCGGCATGGGCGTGGTCACCTCGCTCGGCGCCGGCAAGACCGACAACTGGACCAAGCTCACCGCCGGGGAATCCGGCATCCGCACCATCACCCGCTTCCCGATCGACGGGCTGAAGAGCACGATGGCCGGCACGGTGGACTTCGTCCCGGTCGAGCCGTTTTCCTCGGTCGTGCTCGGTGAAAAGCTCGCCGACCTCGCCACCGAGGAGGCGATTGCGCAGTCCGGTATCGGCCGCAAGGGTGACTTCCCCGGCCCGCTGTTTCTCGCGGTCGCGCCGGTCGAGCTGGAATGGCTGCCGCGGCAGGAACTGGCGCGCGCCACCGGCGCCAACACCGCGATCGACTACGACGCCCTGCTCCGTGTCAGCGGCGGTGGTGCCTTCACGCAATATCACCATCGTTTTCTGTTCGGCTCGGTCGCCGATCATCTCGCCGATACCTTCGGCACCAAGGGTTCGCCGATCTCGCTGTCGACCGCCTGCGCCTCGGGCGCGAGCGCGATTCAGCTCGGTGTCGAAGCGATCCGGCGCGGTGAAGCGGATGCCGCGCTGTGCGTCGCGACCGACGGCTCGGTCAACGCCGAAGCGCTGATCAGGTTCTCGCTGCTATCGGCGCTGTCGACCCAGAACGATCCGCCGCAGGCGTCCTCGAAGCCTTTCGCCAAGAACCGCGACGGCTTCGTGATGGCCGAAGGCGCCGGCGCGCTGGTGCTGGAGAGCTACGAGTCGGCGGTGGCGCGCGGCGCCGCGATCCTCGGCGTGATCGCCGGCTGCGGCGAACTCGCCGACAACTTCCACCGCACCCGCTCGAGCCCGGACGGCAAGCCGATCATCGGCTGCATCAACAAGACGCTGGCCGACGCCGGCATGAGCGTGGATCAGATCGACTACATCAACGCCCACGGCACTGGCACGCCCGAGAACGACAAGATGGAGTATCTCGGCATCTCCAGCGTGTTCGGCGAACGCGCCTCGTCGCTCCCGGTGTCGTCGAACAAATCGATGGTCGGCCACACGTTGTCCGCCGCCGGCGCGGTCGAAGCGATCTTCTCGCTACTGACGCTGGAGCATCAGCGGATTCCGCCGACCATCAATTACGACGTGCCGGATCCGGCGATCCCGCTCGATGTGGTGCCCAATCAGGCCCGCGACGCCCGCGTCACGACCGTGATGTCGAACTCGTTCGGGTTCGGCGGCCAGAACGCCTCGCTGATCCTGACCCGCGAACCGGCCTGATCGCCTGCGATTCGCAGTTCCGGCAGCCGCGGTTGACGCCGCGGCCGCCAGCGGCGATACGCAGGGCGCAAGCCTCCAACCGTTCGGACGATACCCATGCGCGCGCTCACCCTCGTTGCCGATCGCAATCTCGTGGTCGCCGACCTGCCGTCTCCCCCACCCCCGGCGGCCGGCGAAGTGCAGGTCCGCATCGCCGCGGTGGCGCTGAACCACATCGACGTGTGGGGCTATCGCGGCATGGCCTTCGTCAAGCGCAAGCTGCCGATCGTGGTCGGCGCCGAGGCCTCCGGCACGATCGAAGCGGTCGGTGAAGGCGTCACCGCGTTTAAGCCGGGACAGAAGGTCGTGATGTACGGCGCGCTGACCTGCGGTCACTGCAAGGCGTGCCAGGAAGGTCGCGACAATCTGTGCGAAAACGTCGGCGGGCTGATCGGCTTTCACGTCGACGGCTTCGCACGCGAACTGATGAATATCGCGGCACGTCTGGTGATCCTGGTTCCTGACAATGTCGACCTGCGCGACGCCGCCTGCGCGCCGATCGCGTTCTCGACCGTGCAGCACATGCTGTTCGACAATGCCAAGCTGCAGCCCGGCGAGACCGTGCTGGTGCACGCCGGCGGCTCCGGCATCGGCACCGTCGCAATCATGATGGCGAAGGCGATCGGCTGCACGGTGATCACCACCGTCGGTGACGATTCCAAGATCGAAGGCGTCAAGAAGCTCGGCGCTGATCACGTGATCAACTATCGCAAGGACCGTTTCGAGCACGAGTGCCGCAAGATCACCAAGAAGAAGGGTGTCGACGTGGTGTTCGAACACGTCGGAGCCGACACCTTCAACGGCTCGCTGCTCAGCCTGAAGCGCGGCGGCCGGCTGGTGACCTGCGGCTCGACCTCGGGTCCGACCACCACGATCAACCTGATGCAGCTGTTCCAGCAGCAGTACAAGATCTTCGGCTCGTTCGGCGCGACGATGAAGAACATCGCCGAAAGCCTCGACAAGATGGCTGCCGGGATGCTGCCGGTGATCGACACCGAAGTGCCGCTCGACGATGTCGGTGCGGCGCTGAAGCGGATGGAAAGCCGGCAGGTCTTCGGCAAGATCATCGTCCGGTTCTGATGAAGGTCGCCCTCTATCGCGCCAAGCTGCGCGCCCAGCGCGCGGCCAAGAGCCTCGTCAGCAAGATCGTCGGCCCGGTGGCGATCGGAGCGGTGCATCTGGCGCGGAAGTTCGATCCGGACAAGAGCGCCAGGCTGTTCGGCGCGATCGCCCGCAAGTTCGGCCCATGGCTCCCGGAGCAGCGGATCGGCCGCGACAATCTGACCGCAGCGTTTCCCGAGAAGTCGCCCGAGGAGATCGAAGCGATCCTCTCCGGCGTCTGGGACAATCTAGGGCGCGCCGTAGCCGAATTCGCGCATCTGGATTCGGCGTGGGACTACGACGTCGAGTATCCAGAGCGCAGCCGCATCGAGATCACGCCGCGGTCCCTCGAACTGTTCGAAAAGCTGCGAGACGACGGCAAGCCGGCGCTGATTTTCGCCAGCCACCTCGGTAATTGGGAACTGCCCGCGGTCGCCGCGGTCGCGCACGATCTCGACACCGCAGTGCTGTACCGCCGGCCGAATATCGAAGCCGCCGACCGTATCGTCGAGGAAATCCGTTCGGTGAAGATGGGGCAGCTCGTCGCTGCCGGCTCCAGCGCGCCGTTCAAGCTGGCGAAGGCGCTGCAGGACGGCAAGCACGTCGGCATGCTGATCGATCAGCACTTCACCAAAGGGGTCGACGTCACCTTCTTCGGCCGCACAGCCAAAGCCAATCCGTTGCTGGCCAAGCTGCTGCGGCAGATCGAGTGCCCGCTGCACGGCGCGCGCGTCATCCGCCGGCCCGACGGCCGATTCCGTGCCGAGCTCACCGAAGAGATCGAACCGATCCGCGGCGCCGACGGCCGGATCGACATTCAGGGCACGATGCAGGCCGTCACCTCGGTGGTCGAGAGCTGGATCCGCGAAACGCCCGAGCAATGGCTCTGGCTGCACCGCAGGTGGCGCTAGTCATCCGCATAGTCCGCGCTTAGTACCTTCGGCGCCGTCTGATTGTTCGAGTTCGGCTTAGTTCGTGCATGGTGCGCTCCGTCCTGGGCGTGCCCGGCCCACCAAGCCTGACCGCGACGGCGCCGTTCATTGCCGGAATGTCCGCGCTGACTGATCCGATCTGCTCACATAGTGAAGCTCCCGGACAGCAAAGGAACCGACAGAACCGATATTCCTGCGGCCGGCGGTCAACTTGACCCATCCCGGTATTAACCTCACAGTGGCGCGCGCAAATCACTTTGCGGCCGTCCACCTGGATCGAGGAAATACATGGAACTTCCAAGGCGTGCCCGTGGTGATGAACTCCTGGTTCCCGGCAAGATGGCAAGCTTGCGCGCGCGCCTTCGCCGGCTCTCAGGGCAGCATGACCTGACGAGCGTCATCGTCAGTGCTTTCGATCATCGCACCCGAGTCCTCCCCTTCGTGCTCGCGGATACCCGCATGGCGCCCGGCGGGGTCCGGGCGATCGGATCAGCGCTCGCGGATGTCGGCTTCGACAAGACCCGGATCGTGCTGCAGCAGTGGAACCGGAACTTCAGCCCGCTGCAGATGCGCCTCGACGGCCGCATGCCGGATCTGTTCCTGATCTCCAGCATGCATCTGCATTCGGCCGAATGCGATCGCCTGATCCGGGAGGCCTGCCAGATCGACCCGGACAAGCGGCCCCTGATCATGGTCGGCGGCCCGCGCATCCGTTACGAGCCCTGGCATGTGTTCAATGTCGGCCCGGGCGCGTCCGCGGACGTCGCCGTCAGCGGCGAAGAGTACGTCTTCCTCGAACTGCTGGAAGTGCTGCTGTCGATGCGGGCGGCCGGCGAGTCGATGCGGTCGGTATTCCAGCGCGCCCGCGACGGCGGCGCGCTGGACGAGGTCGCGGGGCTCGTTTATGGCCGCCCCTCGCCGCGCGGCGATCGGATCGAGGAACTGGTAGACACCGGTGTGCAGCGCCTGCTCGGCGATCTCGACGAGCTGCCAGACCCGGTGCACGGCTACAAGCTGCTGGAGCCACCGAGCAACGGCGCCACGCTCGCGAGCCAAGCGCTGCCGGCCAACCGGGTGAAGCGGTACAGTCCGATCTCCAGCATCGTGATGACCGCGGGCTGCAAGTTCCGGTGCTCGTATTGTCCGATCCCGGCCTACAACCAATCGCAGTTCCGCGCCAAGAGCGGCGAGCGCATCGCCGAGGAAATCGGACAGATCGCCAGCACCTTCGGCATCTATCATTTCTTCGGGGCCGACGATAATTTCTTCAACGACACCAAGCGCACCTTGGACATCGCCGGTACGCTGGCGCGCAAGCGGTCGGAACGGCCGTTCTGCAAGGTGCGCCTTGGTACCGAAGTCACCGTGCACGACACCGTCGGGATGCGCGATCATCTGCCGTTGATCCGCGACGCAGGCTTCGCCGCGGTATGGCTCGGCGTCGAGGACATGACCGCAACGCTGGTCAAGAAGGCGCAGGACAAGGACAAGACCCAGCTCGCCTTCCGGCTGCTGCGCGAAAACAACATCCTGCCGATGCCGATGATGATGCACCACGACAGCCAGCCGCTGGTGACGTGGAAATCGAACTACGGCCTGATCAATCAGATCCGGCTGCTGCGGCAATCGGGCTCGATCACCACCCAGGTGATGATGCTGACGCCCGCTCCCGGCTCGAAGTGGTACGAGAACGTGTTCCAGTCCGGCATGGCATTCAGCCGCGCCGGCGATGTCACCGTCGAGCCGCACATCATGGACGGCAACTACGTCGTCGCATCGAAGCATCCTCGGCCCTGGCTCAAGCAGCTCAATCTGCTGATCGCCTACACCTACTTCTTCAACCCGATCCGCTTCCTCAGCGCGCTGGTGTTCTCGAAGTCCGCCGACGTGTTCTCCAGTGCCGAAACCCGGCCCGCCCACGAGGTCGCGCACTTCTCGCCCGCCAAGCGGATGCGGCGGCGAGCCTGGCTGAAATTCCGCGCGCATATCGTCGATGCCGGCGCGCAGATCTACGGCATGATCGGATTGGCCCAGACCTATCGGCGCACCGCCGGATGGGCGTGGCGACTACTGCGCGGCGATATCGAACGGCACGACCGCGCGCCGGTCAGCCCGATCCCGATGCGCGGCGTCGGCGACAAACGGTCGGACCATGCGCTGCCGGGAACGGTCGATCTCAGAGACCTCGAACCGGCCGGCGGTATCGAGCCGCCGGCGCGGAAGGTGGCGAGCCGCTGATTGCTTGCGGGGCGCTCAGCGCCCCGTCTTCACCCGCGTCCACAGCCGGTTGATGCTGCGCTGTGTCGCCGGATCGCGCGCGGTGATGACGAACAGCCGCGCCAGCGTCGCATCGTCCGGATAAACCGCCTTGTCGTTCAGCACCCGCGGGTTGATGAACTCGCGGCTGGCCCTGTTGCCGTTGGCATAGGACAGGAAGTCGGAATTTCGCGCGGCGATGTCCGGCCGATACAAGAAGTTGATCAGTTCATACGCTTCGGCGACGTTCTTGGCGTCGGCAGGGATCGCCAGATTGTCGAAGAACATCTGCGCCCCTTCCTTGGGGATCACATAGCCGATCTCGACGCCGTTATGGGCTTCGGCAGCGCGCGACTGCGCCTGCTTGATGTCACCCGACCATGCCACCACGAGGCAGATTTCGCCGGTCGCCAGCGCGCTCAGATACTCGGAAGAATGGAACTTGCGGACTGACGGCTGCACCTTGCCGACGACTTCGGCGGCCTTTTCGAGGTCGTCCTTGTTGGTCGAATTCGGATCGCGGCCGAGATAGGTCAGCGCCGCCGGCAGGATGTCGTCGGCGGAATCCAGCATATGGACGCCGCACTCCTTGAACTTCGCCAGGTTCTCCGGCTTGAAGATCATCTCCCAACTGTCGATCGCGGCATCGTCGCCGAGAACCCGCTTCACCGCGGCGACGTTGTAGCCGATCCCGGTGGTGCCCCACATGTAGTTGACGGCAAACTGATTGCCGGGATCGTACAGCGCCAGCTTGTCGGTGACGAAGTCCCAGGCGTTTTTGAGATTGGGAAGCTTCGACTTGTCGAGCTTCTGGAACACACCGGCGGTGATCTGCCGCTGCAGGAAATACGCGGTCGGCACCACGACATCGTAGCCGGATTTGCCGGCGAGCAGCTTGGTTTCCAGCGTCTCGTTGGCGTCGAAGGTGTCGTACACCACCTTGATGCCGGTCTCGCGCGTGAAGTCGTCGAGGACGCCCGGTGCGATGTAGTTCGACCAGTTGTAGAAATTGACGGTGCGGTCCTGCGCCGAGCCAGGCAGGATGAGCGACACCGACAACGCGATCCCCGCGCCCAAAGTCAGCAGTCGCCGCCGCATCGTGTCACGCATCATCGAATCCCTATCGCCCGTGAACCGCATCCGACAGGCGCTCGAGGGCAGTGTCGAGCGTCTGGTCCTTTTTGGCGAAACAGAACCGCACCACAGATGTGACCGGCTCTTCCTCGTAGAACGCCGACACCGGAATCGCCGCGACCTTGTAGTCGGTGACGATCCGCTTGCAGAACGCCTCGTCGGTCTCGTTGAGACCGAGCGGCGACAGATCGACGGTGAGGAAATAGGTGCCCTGCGAGCGGATCACCGGAAAGCCTATGCTGGACAGCCCCTGCGCCAGCCGATCGCGGCTGCGGGCGAGATCCTTGCGCATCTGCAGGAAGTAATCGTCGCACTTGCCGAGCCCGTAGGCGACCGCGACCTGCAGGTTCGGCGCGGTGGTGAACGCCAGGAACTGGTGAACCTTGGCGGCGACCCGCAGCAGCTTCGGCGCGGCGCAGACGAAGCCGACCTTCCAGCCGGTGAGCGAGAAGATCTTGCCGGCAGAGCCGATCTTGATGGTCCGATCGCGCATCCCCGGAATCGCGATAAGCGGGATGTGGGTGAGACCGTCGAAGGTGACGTGCTCCCACACCTCGTCGCAGATCGCCACCGTGTCGAACTCCTGGCAGAAGCGCGCCAACAATTCGAGATCCTCGCGGGGATAGACGACCGCAGCCGGGTTGAGCGGATTGTTGAAGACGATCGCCTTAGTCTTGGCGTTGAACACCCGCCGCAGAGATTCCTCGGTGATCCGCCAGTGCGGCGGCTCGAGCCGCACCAGGCGCGGAATGCCGCCGGCCTGCCGGATGATCGGCAGATAGGAGTCGTACACCGGCTGAAACACGATCACTTCGTCGCCGGGCTCGACCACCGACAGGATGGCGCTCGCCAGCGCTTCCGTGGCGCCGGACGTCACCATCACCTCGGTCATCGGATCGAGCTGGACGCCGTGCCAGTGCGCGTAGTGGGTCGAGATCGCCTGGCGCAGCTCCGGCAACCCCATCATCGACGGGTACTGGTTGTAGCCGTTCAGCACCGCGTCGGCGGCGGCGCGGCGGATGTCTTCCGGCCCCGGATCGTCGGGAAAACCCTGCCCCAGATTGATCGCATCGTTGTCGCGCGCGAGCTGCGACATCGCTTCGAATACGGTGACCGGCAGATCGGCGAAGACCTTGTTGCTCATCGGACGGCGGTTCGGATCAGCGACCCGGCTTGGTCGGCAGACCAGCCGCCTTCCAGCCCAGAATGCCGCCGGCGAGGTGCCGGGTATAGGCCAGCCCAGCAGCCTGAGCGGCCATCGAGGCGGTGACCGAGCGCTTGCCGGAGCGGCAGGCAAATACGACCTGCTTGCCTGCCGGATCGGGGATCGCCTTGGGGTCGAAGGTCGACAGCGGAACCACCACGGCGTCGGGATAGGCCTCCACCGCCACTTCGTTCGGCTCACGAACGTCGACCAGCAGGTAGCGCCCATCGGCGATGCCCTTGGCGACGTCCTGCGGTGTCAAATCTTCAACCTGGCCTACCACTCTCAAATCTCCCGCGATCGCACTGCCCGGATCGATGAGCGCAACACCGAGAACGAGGCTCGACCATTGCGGCGCCAGGGTTGCCCCTAGCGCGAGGAAAATCAAGCTCTGCAGCGTCTTGGCGGCCATCTTTGCTGGATAAGCGAACCGCCGCGGAAAATCACCGCCGCTTTGGTCGAAGCCCTCGGCCCGCCCCGGTCAGATGGTGACCTGGGCGCCGACCTCGACGACCCGCCCGGTCGGGATCTGGAAGTAGTCGGTGGCGTCGTTGGCGGACTTCGACAACGCGATGAACAGCTTGGTTTGCCATATCGGCATCGCCGACCGGGCCGCCGGCTTCAGCGATCGGCGCGAGACGAAGAACGAGGTCGACATGATGTCGAACTCCCAGCCGAACTCTCGCGCGAGCACCAGCGCCTTCGGCACATTCGGGCTCTCCATGAAGCCGAACCGCAACCGGACTTTGCTGAACTTGTCGCTGACCCGCTCCAGCCGGATTCGATCCGCGGGATCGACACGCGGCGTGTGGACGGTCTCGATGGTCAGGACGACGTTGTGCTCGTGCAGCACCTTGTTGTGCTTCAGATTGTGCAGCAGCGCAGGCGGAACGAACTCGGCATCGGCGGTCAGAAACACCGCAGTGCCCTTCACGATGTGCGGCGGGTGCTTCTCCAGGCTGACGATCAGATCGTCGAGCGGCACCTCGGCGCGGCGCGCCTTGATCATCAGCACCCCCACGCCGCGTCGCCAGATCCAGATCAACACAGCCAATGACAGACCGAACAGCAGCGGCAGCCAGGCGCCTTCGAGCAGCTTCATCAGATTGGCGCTGAAGAACATCGCATCCACGAGCACGAACGGCACGATCAGCAGCGCCGCAGCCGCCGTGCTCCAATGCCACAGCTTCCAGATCACGACGAAACCCATGATGCCGTCGACCACCATGGTGGTCGACACCGCGATGCCATAGGCGGAGGCCAGTCCGCTGGAGGTCTGGAATACCAGCACCAGCACCAATACGCCGATCAGCAGCATGGCGTTCACGCGCGGCAGATAGATCTGCCCGGCGTGGGTCTCCGACGTGTAGCGCACTTCGAACCGCGGCAGCAGGCCGAGCTGGACCGCCTGGCTGATCAGCGAGAACGCGCCGGTGATCACCGCCTGACTGGCGATCACCGTCGCCGCGGTCGCCAGCAGCGTCAACGGCAATACCATGACGTCCGGCACCATTCGGTAGAACGGATTCTCCAGGGCTGCGGGATGCGCCAGCACCAGCGCGCCCTGGCCGAAATAGTTGATCAACAGCGCCGGCAGCACGAAGCCGAGCCAACCGGTCTGGATCGGGCCACGGCCGAAATGGCCGAGATCGGCGTACAGCGCCTCGCCGCCGGTGACGGCCAGAAACACCGCGCCCAGCGTCACCAGCCCGATGGTACCGTGGCTGGCGAGGAATTGCGCCGCGTACCAAGGGTTGATGGCGGCGAGCACGGTCGGGTCGTCCATGATGTGCATCGCGCCGAGTGCCGCCAGCGCGGAAAACCACACCAGCATCACCGGGCCGAAAGCGCGGGCGACGACGGCGGTGCCGTGGCTCTGCACCGCGAACAACGCCAGCAGGATCACCACCGTCAGCGGCACCACATAGGGCTCGAGCGCGGGAGCTGCGACCTTGAAGCCTTCGACCGCCGACAGCACCGAGATCGCCGGCGTGATCATCGAGTCGCCGATGAACATCGAAGCGCCGATCACGCCGAGCACCAGCAGCACCGTGCTGCGGCGGCCGAGCGCACGCTGGCCGAGCGCCATCAACGACAGCGTCCCGCCCTCGCCGTTGTTATCGGCACGCAGCAGAAGCAGCACGTATTTTGCGGTGACCACGATCAGCAGCGACCACAGGATCAGCGACAGAACGCCGAGCACCAGAACACGGCCGGCCGGACCGCCATGGGTCGCACCGGCGACCGCCTCGCGGAAGGCGTACAGCGGCGAGGTCCCGATGTCGCCGAACACCACCCCGATTCCGCCGAGCGTCAGCGCCCAGAAACCGGTCTTGTCGGGGGCTTCGCTGGTCGCGGTGGCGATGGCCATGGCTGCGGTGAAACGCTCGATTCCGGTCCTGATCCGAACCTCCGCGACCGTCTCTGTGGAGTTTCCGCTCGCACAAGCCACGCCGACCGCCAAGGCACCGACAAAACTAGCGGTGATGTCGTCGCCAACGCAACCACGGCCCATGCGTTCCGACAATGTCGGATGCGGAAGAGATCGGATCGTTTGCGGCGGGCGTCGAGAAAGTGCGCTACAGCCAGCGCGCTACGGCTTCAAGCCCGGCGGCAGCGCCGGACTCTCGCGCATCAACGTGATCGTCACGCGGCGATTGGCGGAAATCGACGGATCTTCGGGAAACAGCGGCTGACTGTCGGCTTTGCCGGTCACCGCGAAAATGTGCGAGCCCGGCAGTCCTTCCCGCTGCAGGATCTGACGTACCGAATTGGCGCGATCCGACGACAGGTCCCAGCCATTGTAGTCGCTGCGCTCCGGCAGCAAGCCGGACGACGTGTGGCCGACGATGCTGACCCGCAGCGGCGTGGCGCGTAGCGGCACCGCGAGCCGCTGCAGCAGCAGCCGCGTTCGCTCGAACGGCACCTTGGAGCCGTCGGCGAACATCGGACGGCCGTCCTGATCCATGATTTCGAGGTTGAGCCCCTGCTTGGTCTCCTCGAACATGATGTTCTTCGACAGCTCGGCGATTTCCGGCATGTTCTGCAGCGCCTGCCGCAGCGACGCCGACGCCATCGCGAACTCGCGATCCTCTTTGGTGTTGATGCCTTCGTCGCGCGTCACCTCGCCGGGCGACGGCTTGGCGGTCGACAGCTCCGGATTGACGTGTTCGGTGTTCTTGACCTTGCCCCGGGTCGGCAGACCGTCGTTCTCGATGATGCCGGAATAGCGCGCATCGCTCTGCACGCCGAACGCCTCGCGCATCGAGCCGGCGACGATCTTCAGCTTCTGAGTATCCTGGGTGGAGAACGCGACCAGCATCACGAAGAACGCGAGAAGCAGCGCCATCAGGTCGGCGAACGTCACGAACCAACCGTGACCGCCGTGCGCCTCCTCGCGTTTCTTCTTGGCCATCGCTCGCTTTCCAAGATGTCCCTAGGCGATCAGGCCGGGACGCTCTCGTTCTCTTCGTGGCGGTGCTTTTCCGGGAGATAGGCGAGCAGCATCTCTCTGACCAGCGTCGGACTCTTGGAGTCGCGGATCATCAGAATGCCGTCGATGATCAGCGTCCGATTGGTCTCCTCGTCAACCAGCTTGCCGTGCAGCTTGTCGGCGATCGGCAGACAGATCAGGTTCGCCACCACCGCGCCGTACAGCGTGGCCAGCAGCGCCACAGCCATGAACGGCCCGAGTTTTGAAGGGTCGGACATGTTGGAGAACATCTGCACCATGCCGAGCAGCGTGCCGATCATGCCGAATGCCGGCGCGCAGTCGCCGATCGCCCGGTAGATCTTGGAGCCCTCGTTGAGGTGCAGCAGAAAATTGTCCCGGTCGCGCTCGAGATTGTCGCGAATGAACTCGATGTCGTAGCCGTCGGCGACGTAGCGGATACCCTTGGCCAGGAACGGATCGTCGGCTTCGACTTTTTCAAGACCGACCGGGCCGGACTTGCGGGCGATCTCGGCGATGTTGGCGAGTTCGTCGACCAGGTCGCGCGCCGACAGATTGCTCATCGTGAAAGCGAATTTCGCGCCGAGCGGAAGGCCGTGCAACATCGCCGAAAGCGGAAACCGGATCAGCGTCGCTGCGAACGAACCACCGAAGATCACGATGACCGCATGGATGTCGTAGAACATCCCGAAATTGCCGCCCATCAGGATGAGCGAAGACACAACCGCGGCGCCCGCGACCAGGCCCAGGAGTGTGGCGAGATCCATCTTGTACTCCGACACGCACAGGCACGCGCCAGCCAGCGCTGGCGGCGGCGCGGCACATTCTGCGCTGCGCGGTCCCACCGTAAGCGGCGTGCCATTAAAGACGCGTAAAGTTAACCGGGGGCTGGCGGGAATGCGGTGCCGCTAACCATCACGAAGCAACAAACTATTCACTTTTTGCCGCCGCCCCTCGGGAATGTCCGAGGTTCAGGCAAGCAGCAAACGGCATCGGTCTGCGAGGGGCCACAGCAACGATCAGAGCCGTGGAGCAGCAAAATTCCGGTCTGCGGGCAGATCGCAAAACCGCGGCAAGCGCCTCAGTTGAGCCGCGCCGGACGGTCGTCGTCGTGCGGAATCGGGTCGGTCACGACCAGCGTCGGCTTCTGGCCGGGCGCATTTCCGGCGGTCTTTTGCGCCGCCGCGGTGCGCTGATGGTCGCGATACGACCGCCAGCCGACCGGCAAGCTGAGCAGATACAGCACCGAGCAGGCCGACAGAATGTGCCACGGGTAGCCGATCAGCAGCGCGATGAACAACACCACCGAAACGAACAGCGGCAGCACCATTTCCGGCGCCACCCGCATCTTCACCGTCTTGCCGGAGAACACCGGCAGCCGCGACACCATCAGAAACGCGATCAGCAGCGTGTAGACCGCGGTCAGTACCGCCGGGGGCGTCGGTGCGCCCAGAAAGCCCATATAGACCGGCAGCAGCACGGTGATCGCGCCGGCTGGCGCCGGCACGCCGGTGAAGAAATTGGCGGCGAAAGCCGGCTTGTTGGGATCGTCCATGGTGGCGTTGAACCGCGCCAGCCGGAGGCCGCCGCTGATCGCGAACACCATCGCGGCGATCCAGCCGACGTTGTTCAGATCGTGAAGCTGCCAGAAATACAGGATCAGGCCCGGCGCGACGCCGAAATTGACGAAATCCGCCAGACTGTCGAGCTCGGCGCCGAACTTCGACTGCCCCTTGATCATCCGGGCGACCCGGCCGTCGATGCCATCGAGCACCGCCGCGAACACGATCGCGGCGACCGCCAGCTCCATCCGCCCCTCGGTCGACAGCCGGATGGCGGTCAGGCCGGCGCAGATCGCCAGTAGGGTGATGACGTTCGGCACCAGCAAACGTACCGGGATCGGCCCGAACCGGCGACGCGGCGTCTCAGGGGAATTCAGATCGAAAGGCATCTGTCTCGCTCTCGTCTCGGAACCACCATCCTGCGCGGCCATCATGGCAACCTTCGGGCCGACCCGTGCCGATGTTAATCGGTCCGGTAGGTCCGTCCAGTGTCGTTGCCCTTGAGGTCGGCCAGCACCGTCTCGCCGGCGATCGCGGTCTGCCCTTCGGCAACCAGCGGTTTGGTGCCCTCGGGCAGATAGACGTCGAGCCGCGAGCCGAACCGGATCAGGCCGAAGCGCTCGCCGGCGACCAGAGGCTGGCCCTCACGGACGAACGACACGATCCGCCGCGCGATCAGGCCGGCGATCTGGATCACGCCGATCTGGCCGTGCTCGGTCGACAGCACCATCGAGCTTCGTTCGTTGTCTTCGCTCGCCTTGTCGAGCTCCGCATTCACGAACTTGCCGGGCGAATACACGATCCGCTCGATCCGGCCGGCCACCGGGCTGCGATTCACATGGCAGTTGAACACGCTCATGAAAATCGAGACCCGCGGCAGCGGATTGGCACCAAGGCCCAACTCGGGCGGCGGAATGATGTCGACCACCATCGACACCCGGCCGTCGGCCGGTGATACCACCAGCCCTTCGCGGACCGGCGTGGTGCGCGGCGGATTGCGGAAGAAATAGGCGCACCAGATCGTCAGCACGGTGCCGATCCAGCCGAGCGGCGACCAGATCCAGAACAGGATCAGCGTCGCCAGCGCAAAGCCGCCGACGAACGGATAGCCCTCCCGATGAATCGGCGGGATCTGGGCGCGGACGGAATTGACGATGGACATCGGGAGTCCCCTAACTTCGAAAGCCTATTGCAGGGCGCTGCAACAACGATTACTCCGCCGCCGCCGAAGTTGCCAGATCATCGTCGGGCTTGGCCTGCCTGGCGGGCGCATCGGAAGCAAGATCCGACGCGTCCTGTTGACGAATCGGCGGTTCCTCTTCGCCCATCAGCGCCAGCCGCTCACGCGCCTCTTCGGCCTCGCGCTGCCTGTTCCACATGCTGGCGTAGAGCCCCCCGGCCGCAAGCAACTGCGCATGGGTGCCGCGTTCGGCGATCAGGCCCTGCGCCAGCACGATGATCTCGTCAGCCCCGACGATGGTCGACAGCCGGTGTGCGATCACCAGCGAGGTGCGGTTTTGTGCCACACGCTCCAGCGCGCCCTGAATCTCGTGCTCGGTGTGGCTGTCGAGCGCCGACGTCGCTTCGTCCAGCACCAGAATCGGCGGCGCTTTGAGAACCGTTCGCGCAATGGCGACGCGTTGCTTCTCGCCGCCGGAGAGCTTCAGGCCCCGCTCGCCGACCTCGGTCTCGTAGCCTCTCGGGGAGGCCTTGATGAAGGCGTCGATCTGCGCGGTCTTGGCCGCCTCCTCCACCTCGGCATCGGTCGCGTCCCAGCGGCCGTAGCGGATGTTGTAGCGGATAGTGTCGTTGAACAGCACGGTATCCTGCGGCACCATTCCGATCGCCGAGCGCAGCGACGTCTGGGTGACGTGCCGGATGTCCTGGCCGTCGATCAGGATCCGGCCGCTGGAGACGTCGTACAGCCGGAACAGGAGCCGCGAGATCGTCGACTTGCCGGCGCCCGAAGGACCGACGATCGCCACCGTCTTACCGGCGGGGACTTCGAAGCTGAGCCCTTTCAGGATCGGCCGCGACGGATCATAGGCGAACCGCACGTCCTCGAACCGGACGGTGCCGGCGCTGACCACCAGCGGCTTGGCGCCGGCGCGATCCTCGACCTCCGGCTTGCGCGACAGCACCGCGAACATCTTCTCGATGTCGATGATCGCCTGCTTGATCTCGCGATACACCATGCCCATGAAGTTCAGCGGCTGATAGAGCTG
Source organism: Rhodopseudomonas parapalustris (assembly GCF_053772255.1). Lineage (NCBI taxonomy): Bacteria > Pseudomonadati > Pseudomonadota > Alphaproteobacteria > Hyphomicrobiales > Nitrobacteraceae > Rhodopseudomonas > Rhodopseudomonas parapalustris. Next base: position 172,823 of record NZ_JAMKBZ010000003.1, read on the forward strand.
AATCATCATCGCGTTGATCATCACGAAATCGCCGACCGTGTTGGTGCCGTTGCGCACGCCGGAGGCGCACATCAGCATCGTCGCGGTCAGGCCGAAGGTGAAGACCACCGCCTGCCCGGCATTGAGAACCGCCAGCGAGGTATAGGTCGAAACGCTGGCCTCTTCGTAGCGCTGCATCGACTTGTCGTAGCGCTTCGCCTCGCGCTCCTCGGCGCCGAAATACTTCACCGTCTCGTAGTTCAGCAGCGAGTCGATCGCCTTCTGGTTGGCGTCGCTGTCGGAATCGTTCATGCGGCGGCGGATGCCGATCCGCCATTCGGTCGCCTTGTAGGTGTACAGCATATAGAACACCACGGTGACCATCACGGCCGCGACGTAGCGCCAGTCGAACTGCCACAGCAGCACCGCCATCACCAGCGACAGCTCGATGATGGTCGGCACCAGTTGCAGGATCACCATCCTGACGATCACTTCGATGCCGAGCCGGCCGCGCTCCAGCACCCGCGTCAGGCCGCCGGTCTTGCGCTCGAGATGAAACCGCAGCGACAGGTCGTGCATGTGCACGAACGTGCGATACGCCAGCTTGCGCACCGCGTGCATCGCCACCTTGGCGAACACGCCGTCGCGCCATTGCGTCAGCACAGCCATCAGCGCGCGGATCAGGCCGTAGCTCGCGGTCAGCGCCAGCGGCGACGCGATCAGCCACAGCGTCCAGTTCGACGGCTCGAACGGTGCGGTGTCGGCCCCGGTCAGCGCGTCGGTCGCCCATTTGAAGGTGAACGGCACGACCAGCGTGGCCGCCTTGGCGGCGATCAGCAGCACGATCGCCCACACTACCCGCATCTTCAGGTCGGCCCGGTCTCCGGGCCAGATGTACGGCCACAGATGCACGAGCGTGCCGCCGAGCGTCGCCTTCTGCGCGGTCGCGTCTTCCGGAATCGCGACGGGAGAGCCGCTGCTCGAATGCGAGTGAGGGTGAGCCATCAACAGGTGCCTGAGAGAGTCCGTGGGCCGAAACCGACCTCGCGATCGAAATCGCACGCCGGGTTGGTCTTCATATAGTGTTTCACCTTCGCCGTGCACCCTGAGGCGAGGATTCTTTGCGTCATAACGACTGTTGCAGGGGCATGGCAGCGCCTGTCTTGACGCTGTCATCCCGCGGTGCCACATCCGCCACCATGAGCGAGATCAAGACTGTCTGCGTCTATTGCGGCTCCGGAGCTGGGAGTAATCCGCTTTTCCTCGAAGCAGCCACTGCGTTCGGCAAGGAACTCGCCGACAACGGCATTGGCTTAGTGTACGGCGGCGGGGCTGTCGGGCTGATGGGCGCGGTGGCCAACGCGGTGCTCGACCATGGCGGCGCGGTCACCGGGATCATTCCGGGCTTTCTCAGCGCCAAGGAGATTGCGCTCAGCCGCGTCTCCGAGCTGATCGTCACCGAGGACATGCACGAGCGCAAGCGGCTGATGTTCGAGCGCTCCGACGCCTTCGTCGCGCTCCCGGGCGGGATCGGCACGCTCGAAGAACTCGTCGAACAGATGACCTGGCAGCAGCTCGGCCGTCACACCAAGCCGATCCTGATCGCCGACATCGACGGCTTCTGGCAGCCGCTGCTCGAATTGCTGTCGCACATGCGCGCCACCGCCTTCATCCGCCCCACCCTCGCGGTCGAGGTGCTGAGGGCCGAGAAGGTCGCGGACATCCTGCCGAAGCTGCGGGCCGCTGCCGCTCCTGTGTCCGAGCGGGCGATGCCTCCAGAGATTGCCGAGCGGCTGTGAGCGCCTGCGCAGCATCTCGCTGTTGAGAGGCTGCTGACCATATCGGCTGGGCCGAATACCGAACCGCTCGTAACAAGATACCTCTTACGCGCCGGCCAACCGTTGCGATCTAAGGACTCGGCCCGAGTTGAGGCGACCTGACGGCGCGCCTAGCGTCGCACCGCAACAAACCTCGAATCGAGTCCGATATGTCCCAAGCCCGTGGCCGCTCAGCCAAAGCCCTCGCTTTTCTCGCCGCCTCAGCGCTGGTCGTGATCGGAGGCGCGGCGCTGTGGATCATCCAGCCGCCGGCTCTCGACCCCAAGCTCAAAGCTGTCGATATCAAGGTCGATTCCGATCTGATCAAACGCGGCACGTACATCGCGCAGGCGGGCGACTGCGTCGCCTGTCACACCGCCTCCGGCGGCACGCCGATGGCCGGCGGTCTGAAGCTCGACACGCCATTCGGTAGCCTGTGGTCGACCAACATCACGCCCGATCGCGCCACCGGAATCGGTAGTTGGTCGTTCGGCGAGTTCGACCGTGCAATGCGCAAGGGCGTCGCGGCGGACGGCCACAACCTCTATCCCGCGATGCCGTATCCGTCTTACGCCAAGATCAGCGGCGACGACATGGCCGCCCTGTGGGCGTATCTGACCCAGGGCCTCGCACCTGTCGCGCAGGCCAATCGCGCACCAGAGATGAGCTTCCCGTTCAACATGCGGATCGGGCTGGCGTTCTGGAACGTCGCTTTCCTCGATGCGTCGCCGTTCAAGCCGGAGCAGAACCAGGACGCGGTATGGAATCGCGGCGCCTATCTGGTGCAGGGCCTCGGTCATTGCGGCGCCTGCCATACCCCGCGCGGCATCGCCTTCCAGGAAAAGGCGATGAGCGATGCCGGACCACACGGCCGCGACTATCTCGCGGGCGCCAAGGTCGAAAACTGGAATGCGCTGAACCTGCGCGGACTGTGGACGGTGCCTGACACCGTGCAGATGCTGAAGACCGGCCAGAACCGTTTCGCCACCGCGGCCGGCGGCATGACCGATGTGATCCGGCACTCGACCCAGCACATGACCGATCAGGATCTCACCGCGATCGCCACCTATCTGAAGGCGCTGCCGACCGATCGGCCGGCGCCCGCGGCCACCGTGGCTGAAGTGCCGGCGTCGACCTACACCACGCCCGGCGGGCTCGGCTACACGCAGTTCTGCGCGGATTGCCACCGCGGCAACGGCGCCGGCGTGCCGGGCGTATTCCCGCCGCTCGCCGGCAATCCGACGATCGCCGCCCAGGATCCGGCGACGCTGGTCCACATCACCCTCACCGGCTGGAAGACGACAGCGACCGCCGCGCATCCGCGGGTGTGGACGATGCCGTCGTTCGCCCGCCTGAACGATCGCGAGATCGCCGACATCCTGAGCTTCGTCCGGGCCAATTGGGGCGGCAACGCCAGTGCTGTCACGGCCGAGCAGATCGCCGCCGCTCGCGCCGCGCTCGATCCGAAGATCGACACCTCGCGGTTCGAGACGCCGCGGATCGCCGAGATCCTGTCGCAACCGAACGCCGAACAACTGGTGCGCGGCATGCGGCTGAACGCCGAGACTCACACCCTGCTGCCGGACAATGTCGGCAACGATCTCAATTGCGCGTCGTGCCATCTCAACGCCGGCACCGTCGCCGACGGCAGCCCGTATGTCGGTGTCGCGGCGTTCTTCCCGAGCTACGCGCCACGCGCCGGCCGCGTCATCACGTTGGAGGACCGCATCAACGGCTGCTTCCAGCGCTCGATGAACGGCAAACCGCTGCCGGTCGACGGCCCCGACATGAAAGCGATGGTCGCCTATTTCGACTGGATGCAGGGCTCTACCAAGCCGCAAGACAAGGTGCCGGGCCGCGGCGTCGGCAAGGTCGATCGGTCGCTGTTGCCCAATCTCGACAACGGCAAGGAAATCTACGTTGCGCGCTGCGCGGTGTGTCACGGCAACGACGGCGAAGGGCTGAAGGACGCCGCCGGCCGCGTGGTGTATCCGCCGCTGTGGGGACCGCGCTCGTTCAACATCGGCGCCGGCATGGCCCGGACCTACACCGCCGCCGCCTTCGTCAAGCGCAACATGCCGATCGCCAGCCACGACAAATTCCCGCTCGGTCAGGGCGAACTGACCGACCAGGAGGCGATCGACGTCGCCGCCTATTTCAGCCACATGGAGCGGCCGGACTTCCCCGGCAAGGTCAAGGATTGGCCGAAGGACCCGAAGCCGAAGGACGCGCGCTACTGATCGCGGCAGCGGCGTCCCTGCATCAACGGCCCCCGAGCGTCTGCCCGGGGTCGAAGATCTTGCCGGGGTTGAGAATGCCCTTGGGATCGAGCGCCTGTTTCAGCGTCCGCATCAGGGCGATCTCGTTGGCGCTGCGGCTGACATAGAGATACGGCTTCTTCTCCAGGCCGACGCCGTGCTCCGCCGAAACAGAGCCGTTGCAGGCGGCGAGCGGCCGGTACACCAGCGCTTCGACCTTGGGCCGCAGCGCCAGATACTCCATCGGCTTGACCTGCACGACGACGTGCAGATTGCCGTCGCCGAGATGGCCGAAGATCCACAGCCGGTGTTCGCCGATTTCGCTTTCCAGCGTCTCCCGCAACGTCTCGGCATAGCCTTCCATCGCGGCGATCGGCAGCGAGACGTCGAACACGATCGGCAGCCCACCCTGCAGCACCTGGCCGACGTCGTCGCGTAGCGCCCAGAACGAGCGGCAGTCTTCTTCGGACTGCGCGATCGCCGCATCGGCGATCAGGCCGGATTCCAGAGCCGTCTCCATCGCCGCGGTGAAGCGCTGGCCGTGGAGTTCGAGGTCCGAGCCCTGGCTTTCGGCCAGCACGTAGTAAGCATGTTTCTGCCCGATCGGCGGCCTCCCCTTGGCGGGCGGGGTGGTGATCAGCCGGTAGAACGACTGCCACATCACCTCATAGGCCGACAGCGTGCCGCCGAGCGCGCGATCGCAGTGCTTCAAGAACTTCGCCACCGCATCGAAACTGTCGAGACCGACGAACGCCATGTTCGTGGCGAGCGGCTTTTCGCGCAGCCGCAGCACCAGCCGCGTGATCACGCCGAGCGTGCCTTCCGAGCCGATGAACAGCTGCTTGAGATCGTAGCCGGCGTTGTTCTTGATCAGATGGTTGAGCGACGACAGCACGGTACCGTCGGCGAGCACGACTTCGAGGCCGAGGATCATCTCGCGCGTCATGCCGTAGCGGATCACGCGGTTGCCGCCGGCATTGGTGGCGGCGTTGCCGCCAAGCGTGGCTGTGCCGCGCGAGCCGAGATCGAGCGGAAACGCCAGGTCGTGCTTGTCCACCTCTTCCTGCAGCGCCTGCAGCGGCACGCCGGCTTGCACCACCGCAGTCCGCTGCTTCGGGTCGATCTCCTCGATCGTCCGCATCCGCTCCAGCGACAGGATCACTTCGCTGGGTTCGGCATCGGCGCCGTGAACGAGGCCGGTAAGCCCGCCATGGGTGACGACGTGAACGCCGCTCGCATGGCACCAGCGCAGGATTTCGGAGACCTGCTGGGTCGAGGTGGGGCGTACCAGCGCCGCAGCTTTCAGCGTATCGAAGCGATAGGTGCCGGCGGAGCGCTTCGACAGCTCGGCGGCATCCAGCACGCCGCTGTCGCCGACGATGGTCCGGAGTGCGCCGACGATGTCCAGGCTCATCGGCCGCCCCCTCAGATCAAGGCTTCGATCAGCCGCGGGCCGCGCTGGCTCATCGCCGAAGCATATTGCGCGGAGAATTCCTCGGCGGTGGTGGCGCGGCTGGCTTCGACGCCGAGACCATCGGCGATCTTCATCCAGTTCATTTCCGGATTGTGCAGATCGAGCATCGACAGCGCATTGGCGCCCGCGCCCGAGGCACCGACGCGCTGCAGCTCGATGTTGAGGATCGCGTAGGAGCGGTTGGCGTAGATCACCACGGTGACGTCGAGCTGCTCGCGCGCCATCGTCCACAGCGCCTGCATCGTATAGGCGGCACCGCCGTCGCCGTGCGGACACACCACCTTGCGGTCAGGCGCCGCGATCGCCGCGCCGATCGCGAGCGGCAGCCCCTGCCCGATCGAGCCGCCGGTCAGCGGCAGATGGGTGTGCGGCCGCGCCTTCGGCAGGATCATCTGCAACGGCAGGCCGGAGGTGTTGGCCTCCTCGGCATAGATCGCGTGGTCGGGCGTCAGATGCGCGATCGCCTGCGCGACGCCGAGCGAATTGAGCTTGCCCTTCGGCAGCTCCGGCAACACGAGCTGAGTGCGTGCGGCAGGCTCGGCCGGCGCGTCGAGCGCGGCGGCGAGGTCCTTCACCGCCTGCGCGCCATCCTCGTGCGGCTGCGCCAGATAATCGATCAGGCAACCTTCCGGCGCGCCCCAGCTCGGCTTGCCGGGATAGGCGAAGAACGACACCGGCGGCTTGGCGCCGACCAGGATCAGTTGCTCGACGTCTTTGAGGAAGGCGGTGATCTGTTCCGAGAAATACGGGATGCGTTCGAGCGGCACGCGGCCGGCACCGAGTTCGGTCTGCGGCGCGAAGGTGTCGCACAACAGCCGCACGCCGGTCTTGGCTGCGACCCGTCCGGCCGCTTCCAGCGCCTCGCCGAGCAGCGCCGATCCGCGCAGCAGCAGCGCCGATTTCTTGCCGTTCGCGAGCAGCTTGGCAATCGCCTCGACGGTCTCGGCCGCAACCTTGGCCGGACCGATCTCCGGCAGCTTGTGCGCTCCGCGCACGGCCGGATTCCAGGCGACGTCCGCCGGCATGATCAGCGTGGCGATGCCGCCCGGTGCCGCGCGGGCCGCCTGCACGGCGCGCGCCGTATCGCTCGCCACCGCGCCGGCGCTCTTGGATTCATGGATCCAGCTCGACACCGGCCGGGCGAAGCCGGCGATGTCGGAGGTGAGCGGCGCGTCGTATTGCAGATGATAGGTCGCGTGGTCGCCGACGATGTTGACGATCGGCGTCGCGGCGCGGCGGGCGTTGTGCAGATTGGCGAGACCGTTGGCGAGGCCGGGGCCGAGATGTAAGAGGTTCACCGCCGGCTTGCCGGCGATCCGGCCGTAGCCATCGGCGGCGCCGGTGACCACGCCCTCGAACAGGCACAGCACAGGCCGCATCCCGCTGACCGAATCCAGCGCCGCGACGAAGTGCATTTCCGAGGTGCCCGGATTGGCGAAACACACCTCGACGCCGCAATTCACCAGCGTCTGAACGACCGACTGCGCGCCGTTGATCCCGTCACCCACCACGCGTTCTCCCTGCCCCGCCGGCGGACTGCGCCGCGGCTTTTATTCGGTTGACGTGCATGTTGTCAGCGTCTCGGCACATTGACAACCGCCGCACAAACAAAGGGCGCACCGCCGGATCTCGGCGGTACGCCCTTACGCAGAAACGTCAGATCGGGAAAAGGCGCGTGGCGCCGGCCGCTCACACCGGCGCGTTCGACTGCACCAGCTTGTAGACGACCGAATCCATCAGCGCCTCGAACGAGGCGTCGATGATGTTCGGCGACACGCCGATCGTGGTCCAGCGCCGGCCGTCCTCGTCCTCGCTCTCGATCAACACCCGAGTCACGGCCTCGGTACCGCCATTGAGGATACGGACGCGGTAATCGACCAGCTTCAGGCCCTCGATGTACTTCTGATACTTGCCGAGATCCTTGCGCAGCGCGACGTCGAGCGCGTTGACCGGGCCGTTGCCTTCCGCCGCCGAGATCAGCGTCTCACCAGCGACCTCGACCTTGATCACCGCCATCGCCACCGTGACGCGCTCGCCGTGCGAGTTGTAGCGCTGCTCGACATTGACGTCGAACTTATCGACCCGGAAGAACTCCGGCACGGTGCCGAGCGTGCCGCGCGCGAGCAGATCGAACGAAGCGTTGGCCGACTCGTAAGCGTAGCCGGCGGCCTCACGTTCCTTCAGCTTCTCGACCAGACGCGACAGCCGCGGATCGTCGCGATCGAACTGGATGTTGGTCCGCGCCAGCTCGGCCAGCACGTTGGACTTGCCGGCCTGATCCGACACCAGCACCTTGCGATGATTGCCGATCGACTCCGGCGGTACATGCTCATAGGTCTGCGGATCCTTCAGCACCGCCGACGCATGAATGCCGGTCTTGGTGACGAAGGCGCTGCCGCCGACATAAGGCGCGTGCGGATTGGGCGCACGGTCGAGGATGTTGTCGAGCGCGCGCGACACCTGCACCAGGCTCGCCAGCTTGTCGTCGGAGACGCCGATCTCGAACTTGTCGGCGAACTCCTTCTTCAGCTTCAGCGTCGGGATCATCGAGCACAGATTGGCGTTGCCGCAGCGCTCGCCCAGGCCGTTCAGCGTGCCCTGGATCTGCCGCGCGCCGGCCCGCACCGCGGCGAACGAATTCGCCACCGCCTGCTCGGTGTCGTTGTGGGCGTGGATGCCGACATGCGCGCCGGGGATGTGCTTGACCACTTCGCCGACGATGGCCTCGACCTCGTCCGGCATGGTGCCGCCGTTGGTATCGCACAGCACCACCCAGCGCGCGCCGGATTCATACGCCGCCTTGGCGCATTGCAGCGCGAACTCCGGATTGGCCTTGTAGCCGTCGAAGAAGTGCTCGCAATCGACCAGCACCTCGCGCCCCCTGTCCTTGGCGAGCGAGACGCTGTCACGGATCGAGGCGATGTTCTCCTCGTTGGTAGTCTCGAGCGCAACCCGGACCTGATACTCCGACGATTTCGCGACGAAGCAGATCGCATCCGCCTTGGCGTCGATCAGCATCGCGATGCCGGGATCGTTCGACGCCGAGCGGCCCGGCCGGCGCGTCATGCCGAAGGCGGCAAAGGTGGCGCGTTCGAGGTTCTGCTCCGTGCCGAAGAATTCGGTATCGAGCGGATTGGCGCCCGGATAGCCGCCCTCGACGTAATCGATGCCGAGATCGTCGAGCAGCGAGGCGATCAGCTTCTTGTCGTGCAGGGTGAAATCGACGCCGTTGGTCTGGGCGCCGTCGCGCAGCGTGGTGTCGTAGAGATAGAGACGTTCGCGGCTCATGAGGAGGCTCCGGGCGCGGCGGAATCCGCCAGCGACTTTGTCATCGTGGTGTTGGCGAGCCATTCGCCATTGATCGAAACGGTATTGCGCTGCTTGGCTGTGTAGCCGCGCTTGGCGAAGAACTCAGCGGCGTTGTCGCTGGCATCGACGGTGAGCACGAGCGTGCCGCGTGCGCCGGCGAGCTTTTCCAGCGCATCGATCAGCGTGGCACCGACTCCGCGGCCGACGTAATCCGGATGCACGTAGAGCATGTCGATGTGGTCGGGCCCTTTCAGCGAGGCGAAGCCGACCGGCACGCCCTGCAGCGTCGCGATCAGCGTGAGCTGGCCGGCGAGACGCGCGGCGAATTTGGCATCGTCGTCCGCCGCCGAGGCCCAGGCTTCCTGCTGCTCCTCGCTGTAGTCGTCGGCGGTGAGCTGCTCGATCGCCGCCACGAAGATCGCGGCAGTGACCGCCGCATCCTCGGGCAGATATGGCCGCAAGGCGGGTTTGGCGATCGTGCTCATCACCAGAACCCGTACAGCTTCAGCACCAGCGCGGTGGCGCCGGCCAGCAGCACGATCTTCAGCGCGATGTAGTACAGCCAGAGCTTCGGAAACGGCGTATCGGGCCGCCCGGTCGGCTTCTGCTCGGTCATCGCGCGATCTCCGTTGATAGTCTTGCTGCGACTGCAGTCACGCTCGTCATTCCGGGATGCGCTGCGCCAGCAGCGCAGACCCGGAATCCCGAGATTGTAGCGACGAGATTCCGGGTTCGCCCGCTGCGCGGGCGCCCCGGAATGACGGGGTGAGGCCGGCCACTCACCGCGCCAACTCCCACGTCGTCACCGGCTTGCCGTCGGCGTCCTTGCCATCCTTCAGCACCACGCCCATCGCGGCGAGTTCATCGCGGATGCGGTCGGACTCTTTCCAGTCCTTGTTGGCGCGAGCGGCGGCGCGGGCGTCGATCAGCGATTTCGCGGTCGCATCGAGATCGACCGGAGCGCGGACGACCGGCGCGATGCCCAGAAGCTGCATGGCGCCGCAAAGCTCGTCGGCCTTGCCGGCACGGCGCAGCGCGTGAAGTTCGGCGATCATCTTCGGCGTATTGAGGTCGTCGGTCAGCGCGGCGATGACTTCGTCGCAGCGCGCGGGCGTCGCATCCTTGGTGAAGTCCGACCAGTCGAAGATCGCCTTTTCCGCCTCGTGCAGCGCGTCCACGGTCCAGTCGATCGGCTGCCGATAATTCGTCTTCAGCATTGCGAGCCGCAGCGTCGCGCCGTCCCACGACCTGCCGCCGAACTTGTCGGTCGCCAAAAGCTCGCGGATGGTGATGAAATTGCCGAGGCTTTTCGACATCTTCTCGCCTTCGACCTGCAGGAAGCCGTTGTGCATCCAGGTCTGCGCCATGCGCGAGGTGTGGAAGGCGCAGCAGCTTTGCGCGACTTCGTTCTCGTGGTGCGGGAAGACCAGATCGATGCCGCCGCCGTGGATGTCGAAGGTCTCGCCCAGGTGCTTCCACGACATCGCCGAGCACTCGATGTGCCAGCCCGGACGGCCCGGCGTGGCGATGCCGGCCGGCGACGGCCACGACGGCTCGCCGGGCTTCGACGGCTTCCACAGCACGAAGTCGGTGGCGTCGCGCTTATAGGGCGCGACATCGACGCGGGCGCCGGCGATCATCTCGTCGAGCGAGCGGTTGGCGAGCGATCCGTAGCGCGGCAGCACGCCGTTGGCTGCATTCATCGCTCCGGGCGAGAACAGCACATGGTCCTGCTCGACATAGCCGAAGCCGCCGGCGACCAGCTTTTCGATGATGCTGCGCATCTCGCCGATATGCTCGGTGGCGCGCGGCTCGACGGTCGGCCGCAGGCAGCCTAGCGCATCGACGTCGTCGTGGAATTGCCGTTCGGTCTGCTCGGTGACCTTGCGGATCGCCTCGTTCAGCGGCAGGCCGGGATAGTCGCGCGCGGCGCGGTCGTTGATCTTGTCGTCGACGTCGGTGATGTTGCGGACGTATTTGACGTGGGCCTCGCCGTAGAGATGGCGCAGCAGCCGAAACAGCACGTCGAACACGATCACCGGCCGGGCGTTGCCGATATGGGCGAAGTCGTAGACCGTCGGGCCGCAGACATACATCCGCACGTTGGCCGGATCGAGCGGCGCGAAGCGGCGCTTCTCCTTCGTCAGCGTGTCGTAAAGGCGCAATTCCATGGATACCCGTCCCCTGCGGCCGGGCGTCCAGAGCTCTCGATAGGAGAAAAGACGGCCTCAGCCAGCGTGTCAGCTAGCTAATAATCTCGCAGCGAATGCAAATGGCGAGGAAACCGTTCATCGCCGCACCATGGCGAGCGCCCCATCCGTCGTCAAGCCCGTCGATCGCCCGAAGCGCCGGGCGCCCCCCGATTTTCGTCGCGACCGGCGCACGATTCCGCCCCAGGTTCCGCCGCATGGTTAACGATTCTTAACCCTTCTAAGGGTATCGGATGGAGGTCATCCCCTCGTTCCTGGTGCGCCATGAAACTGATTCCCGCCCTCCTCGCCGGTGCAGCGCTGGTTGCAGCGTCGGCGGCCTTTGCCGATAGCCGGGTCTTCATCGTCGCCAATCAGCCCGACGGTTACGGCGTCGACCTGTGCCTCGCCCGCAGCGAGAAATGCGGTGCCCCGGCAGCCGCGGCCTACTGCCAGTCCCGCGAATTCGCCCAGGCGGTGGCCTATCGGCGGGTCGATCCGGACGAAATCACCGGCGCGGTGCCGAAATCGACCAATCCGGCCTGTGCCCATGGCGGCTGCAGCGAGTACGTCGCCATCACCTGCCAGCGCTGACGGCATCCCGACCGGCCGGCCACCGGTGGCGGCTTCGCCACAGAGACGCCCCGGAAACGACGTGACCCTGCCGAAAGAAGCGGCTAAGAACCGGGCGTCGCCGCGGGCTCAACGGGAGCTTTCCGCGGCCCGATCGTGCGAATTTGTCGAGGTGATTCGGCGGATCGCCGACGTCATCCCCCGTTCGGATTGCTGAATGCCCGACATGTTCGACTCCGCGACTCGTTTCCGCATGTTCGCCGGCGCTGTCGCACTCGCCGCATCGACCCTGTCTTCGGCCGCGATTGCCCAGCAAGGCTATCCGCCCTCGCCCGGCTACAACTCGCCGGGCTATCAGCAGGCGCCGCCCGCCGGCGCGCAGGGCGGCCAGGTCAACCCGATCTGCCCGCGGCTGGAAGCGCAGCTCGCCTCGATCGACCGCGGCGGCATGGACCAGGGCCGCGCCGACCAGATCCGTCGTTTCGAAGATGCCGCCAACCGCCAGCAGGCCGAGCTCGACCGCGTCAGCATGCAGGCCAAGCGGATGGGCTGCGAAAGCTCCGGCTTCTTCTCGCTGTTCAGCGGCCAGTCGGCGCAATGCGGCCCGATCAACAACCAGATCCAGCAGATGCGCGGCAATCTCGACCAGATGAATTCCTCGCTGGAGCGGCTGCGCAGCGGCGGCCCCGGCGGCAACGACCGCGAAAATCAGCGCCGCTCGGTGATCCAGTCGCTGGCGCAGAACAATTGCGGCCCGCAATACGCTGCAGCCGCCCAGCAGCAGGGCGGCGGCCTGTTCAACAATCTGTTCAACGGCGGCAACAGCAGCCCGGCGCCGGGGTTCGGCATGCCGGGCGGCGACTACGGCAACGCCGAGGGCGGCACCTTCCGCACCGTCTGCGTCCGCAGCTGCGACGGCTACTACTTCCCGATCTCGTTCGCCACCGTGCCGAGCCGGTTCGCCGACGACGAGCGCACCTGCAAGAGCCTGTGCCCCGCCTCGGAGGCGTCGCTGTACGCCTATCGCAATCCCGGGCAGGACATGAACCAGGCGGTCTCGATCAGCGGCCAGCCCTACACCTCGCTGCCGAACGCCTTCCGCTATCGCCAGTCGTTCAACCCGTCCTGCAGCTGCAAGCCGGCGAACCAGACCTGGGCCGACGCCATGAAGGGCGTCGACGATCGCTCCGCCGCCGAGCATGGCGACATCATCGTCACCGAAGAGAGCGCCAAGAAGCTGTCGTCGCCGCCGGCGCAGCGCACCTCCGCGAAGAACGGCGGCAAGGCCGCGCCCGCCACCGCGTCCAATCAGCCGGACCCCGGCGCGCCCGCGACCGATCCGAGCAAGATCCGCACCGTCGGTCCGAAATTCTACCAGACCCCGCCGACCGCCCAGTAAGCAGCGATCGGCGCCATCAAATAGCCCATCGGAGCTATAGCCCGCTCCGACTGTCCTCCCCTAGCCTTTCGCATCGCGTGACGGCTTCGGAGGACAGATGCGGATCATCGTGGTGGGCGGCGGCATCGCCGGCATGGGCGCGGCGGATCGGCTGCGCGAAGCCGGCCACGACATCGTCCTCATCGAACAGGACGCCGAGGCCGGCGGCCGCTGCCGCTCGGTGCAATGGCACGGCGTCTGGGCCGTCACCGGCGCGTTCGCCTTCCTCGGCGCCGAGACCAATCTGATCGATCTTGCCCGCAAGCTCGGCATCTACCAGCCGGATGCGATCGCCGATCTCACCGCCGCTCATCGCTGGAACGTGCTGGTCGAGCGCAGCCGCACCGTCGGCTTCGGCGCGTTCGATCTCGTCAGCGCCGCCAGGCATCCCGCCATCCCACTGGTCGAGAAAGCCAAGCTGCTGGCGACGCTGCCGAAGCTGGCGCAGGTCGCGGTCACCGGCGATCCACGCGACATCACCACCGCCGCGGCGCTCGACGACGTCAACGCCTGCGAGTATTTCCGCAAGTTCTCGCCGACCTTCGTCGATTACTTCCTGGAGCCCTGCGTGGCGATGTTCTGCGGCTACGGCGCGGACGATTACTCGCTCGCCTGGACGGCGTGGAGCACCGCCGGGCGGCTGTCCTGGTCCGGCGACCAGATCTGGAGCTTCAAGGAACGCGGCGCCGGGCGGATCACCTACGAGCTCGGCCGCAGCCTCGCCGCCGATCCCAGGGTCGAGGTCCGGCTCGGCTGCGCCGCCGCCGAGGTCCGGCATCACGCAAGCGGTGTCGAGGTCGACATCGTCGCCGAAGGCCGCGCCGAGACTATCCGCGGCGATGCGGTGGTGATGGCGGTGCCCGGCAACAAGGTGGCGGCGCTGATGCTGACTCTGGACGCCGAGCGGCGCACGTTCTTCGACGCGATCGACTATGCGGGCCATCACATCGTGTACTACCTGCTCGACCGCCCCAAAGGCGATCTGCTCGACACCTACGTGCTGCCCGCCGCCGACGGCTTCCGCCGCACCGGCAATCTGCGCTTCACCGACATGGGTAACGGCACCACTTTTGCGCATTCGCAGTGGAAGGATTGGGGCTGCCGCCAGCACGCCGGCGCCGGCACCGCCGAGCTGCTGACGATCGCCTGGGCCGACGTGGTCGAGGCGCTGCCGCAGCTTGCCGACACCCGCGTGATCGACAGCTTCATCTCCCAGCAGCCCGACGCGATCTGCAAGCGGCCGAAGGGCTACATCGGCAAGCTCCGCCGGTTCCTCGATCTCGGGCCACTGCCGCGGGTGGCGTTCTGCGGCGACTATCTCACCAACAGCACGGTCGGCCAGGCGCACTGGTCGGGATTGACGGCCGCACAGGAGCTGATGGCGCGGATCTGAGTGAACGCTCGCAGCGCGCGGCGATCAGCGCGGCTCACCGGACCGCGCATTCCACAGCGCGCTCAGCTCGGTGCGATTTCGCACGCCGGCCTTGTGCAGCACCGCGCGCATCTGGTTCTTGATCGTCCACGGGCTGGTGGCCAGCATCCGGGCGATCGATTTGTTGGAATGGCCGGCCGAAGCAAGCGCCGCGACCTCGCGCTCGCGTGGGGAGAGCGACGGCGGCGGATCGTTGCCGGCACAGAGCGGCACCGTCGCCGCGCCGCTCGCGATGACGCCGTGATACGCCATCTCCAATAACGGAAGCAGCGCCAGCGCCAGCCCGCGGTCACGTTCGTCGAAATCGCCGTGCCCGGCGTCGCGCACCAGACTGAGCGCGCCGACGATGCGGTTCTGCTCGCGCAGCGCCAGGATCAGCACAAAGCCGGCGCCGCTGCCCGCCAACAGCGGCTCGCGCGGCAGGGTTGCGCGGCGGGCTGCCGGCAGCAACTCCGACAAACGCACCACGCCATTGTCCGACGCCTCCCGATCGAGCCAATCCCGGATCGGATCGCGCGCCCTCACCTCGGCGCAATAATGCGCCTTGCACCAGGCCGGCCAGTTGACGAAGTGCATGTCGCCCGGCCGCCCGCGCCGTCGATCGGCGAGCACCGCACGCGACGCCCCGAACACCGGCCGCAGCGACAGCATCGCGGCTTGCGCGAACCCCGCAGGCGTGGCGGGGCGCGACAGATCGGAGGCGGCGGCGGGATCAGGAATCGACATCGGCGCTCGCTAGGATCCACGGCGACGCAATGCCGATCGCTGAGCGGCGGCTGCGCTGCCTCGTCAGCCTATCAAATAGCGGGACGGCGAAATCGGCAAGGGCAACGACGGGTTTCCGTAGGCAGTATATAATTGGCTCATCACGCGCACGAGGCCGCCATGACGTCTCGGATAGCCAGAATCACGACGAGCTGCCGGAAGCCTTTCATTTCGCAGGCGCCCAAGTTTTCATCCGCCGCGATCCAAGCACCGGCAACCGGGAGCAAATCATAAGCAGGACATGAACCGTCCAATTTTGTGGATAGCGGATGTTGTACGACCAATTCCCTCACCCCGCGCTGGCTCAATCTCTGCTCCCGCACGCATTTGATGTCCGTGAAGGGGCTCATGATGAAGCTCATTTGCTGCGCGTCTGGCGCAATGTCGCGAAGATCACGAGTCACGAAGGCGGTGATACCGAGATATTAGTCGCTGCAACGATCCTTCACGACTGCGTATGGATCGATAAGGGTTCACCAGAGCGAAAAAGGGCGTCGCGCTTCGCGGCGGAGCAGGCGGATCGAGTTCTGTCCGCACAGGGATGGTCACGTGACCGTAGAGACCGAGTTTGCCACGCCATTGAAGCACACAGCTTCTCCGCCGGAATTGATCCGGTCAGCCTCGAAGCAAAGATTCTCCAGGACGCGGACCGCTTGGACGCCATGGGTTGGATCGGCGTGGCGCGCTGCTTCTATCTCGCGGGAACTCGCAGAGCCCGAATCTACGACTTTGAGGATCCGACAGCTGCACGAAGGCAGCTCGACGATGCCTCTTATGCCCTGGACCACTTCCAGACCAAGTTGCTCGGGCTGGGGAAAAATTTCTGCACTGCTACGGGGCGCGAAATGGCGGCACAGCGATCCGCCAAACTTGAAGAGTTTTACCAAGGCATTCTAGACGAGCTGGGCTAACCCATCGTTTTGAAGATCTGCTCCCGCGCTTTTCGCTTTCGGTTCATCCGAACTTGTCGGATGCGAGGTTAGACTTGCGCAGACAAATGGAGAGCGCGAGCGGCAGCTATAAGACGCCGTCGTCCTTCATCCGCCGTCCCTACCCCTCGAACGCCTCGCTCGACGCCCGCCCAGCCTTCGCCACCAGCGTCTCGTCCGGCACCGGCAGCGCTTCCGCCTTATCGCGAAAACGGTTGGTGATCGGGTAGCGGCGGTCGCGGCCGAAGTTTTTGCGGGTGACCTTGACGCCTGGGGCCGCTTGGCGGCGCTTGTATTCGGCGATGTTGAGCAGGCGGTCGATGCGGACGACGGTGTCCTTGTCGAAGCCTTCGGCGACGATGCTGGCGAGCGGCTCCTCGCGTTCGACCAGCCGCTGCAGGATGGCGTCGAGCACGTCGTAAGGCGGCAGCGAATCCTGGTCGGTCTGGTTTTCGCGCAGCTCCGCGGTCGGCGGGCGAATGATGATGCTTTCGGGGATCACCTCGCCGTCCGGACCGAGCGCGTCGTCCGGCTTCCAGCGGTTGCGCAACGACGACAGCCGGAACACCTGCGTCTTGTAGATGTCCTTGATCGGGTTGAAGCCGCCGTTCATGTCGCCGTACAGCGTGGCGTAGCCGACGCTCATCTCCGATTTGTTGCCGGTTGTCACCACCATCGCGCCGGTCTTGTTGGAGATCGCCATCAGCAGCGTGCCGCGGGTGCGCGCCTGCAAATTCTCTTCGGTGATGTCGCGTTCGAGCCCCGCGAACGGCTTCGCCAGGATCGCCTCGAAGCCTTCGACGGCTTGCGCGATCGGCAGCACCTCGTAGCCGAAGCCGAGCGCGCCCGCGAGGCGGCCGGCGTCGTCGAGCGACACCTGCGCGGTGTAGCGGAACGGCAGCATCACGCCGCGAACCTTGTCGGCGCCGAGCGCATCGACCGCGATCGCCGCGCACAGCGCCGAGTCGATGCCGCCGGAGATGCCGAGCAGCACGCCGGGAAAGCCGTTCTTGCGGACGTAGTCGCGCAGGCCCAGCACGCAGGCGGCGTAGTCCGCCTCGTCGCCTTCGAGCAACGGCGCGACCGGTCCGTCGCAGCGCCAGCCCGCCGCGCCCCGCACGAAGCTCAGCGTGGTGACGCTCTCGACGAAGCCGGGCAACTGAGCGGCCAGCGTGCGATCGGCGTTGAGCACGAACGAGGCGCCGTCGAACACCAATTCGTCCTGGCCGCCGACCTGATTGACGTAGACCAGCGGCAGATCGCTCTCGGTGACGCGCGCCACCGACACCGACATCCGCATGTCGGTCTTGCCGCCTGCGTAAGGCGAGCCGTTCGGCACGATCAGGATTTCGGCGCCGGTCTCGGCCAGACACTCGACGACGTTCTCGTACTCGTCGGATTCCTCCAGCCAGGTGTCCTCGCAGATCGGCACGCCGATCCGCACTCCGCGGATCGTCATCGGGCCGGAGACGGGGCCGCGGGAAAACACTCGCTTCTCGTCGAACACGCCGTAGTTCGGCAGATTGACCTTATGGCGGATCGCCGCGATCCGGCCGCCGTCGAGCAGCGCGCAGGCGTTGTAGAGCTTGCCGCCGTCCACCCAGGGCGAGCCGATCAGCATCGCCGGGCCGCCGTCGGCGGTCTCGCGCGCCAGCTCCTCGATGGCGGCGCGGCAGGCTGCCTGGAACGCCGGCTTCAGCACCAGATCTTCCGGCGGGTAGCCGGCGATAAACAATTCCGGATAGACGATCAGGTCGGCGCCATCGGCGGCGGCCTGGCGACGCGCGGCGCGGGCCTTGTCGGCATTGCCGGCGATGTCGCCGACCGTCGGGTTGAGCTGGGCGAGCGAGATCGTCAGGCGGGCGGCATTTTCGGTCATGGCCGAGATGTAGCCGCAGGCCGCGGCCTCCGCAATCGGCGCTGCGTCAGAGCAGCCCCAGCCGCTCAGCCAGCGCGAACAGCCAGAACAAGCCGGCGATCGCCAGCGCAACGCCGACCGCGGCCGAGCCCATATCCTTGACCCGGCCGATCTGCGGGTCGTGTTCGGTGGTGAGCCGGTCGGCGAGCTTTTCGATCGCGGTGTTGAGCAGCTCGACCGTGAGCACCAGCGCCACCACAGCGACCAGTTCGACGCGCCGCGCCGCCGTGGCGCCGATCAGCCAGGCGGCCGGAACGGCGAGCACGAGCGCAACCAGCTCCTCGCGGATCGCCTGCTCGGAGCGGATCGCGAATTTCAGTCCGCGCCACGAATTGATGGTCGCCCGCCAGAACCTCAGCACGGGTTCACGCCTCTGATCTCCGTCGTCACTCCCACGCCGGCCGCGGGCAGCCTCGTTCAGGGAAGCTCGAACATGCGAATGGCCGGGACGAGCCCGGCCATCGCTTAGCGGATCGTGATCGCGGCGCCGATCAGAGCCCGGCCGCCGCCTGCAGCGGGCTGGCTTTGCCGGCGCGGCCCTGCTTGAGCAGATCCGCGATCAGGAACGCCATGTCGATCGACTGTTCGGCGTTGAGCCGCGGATCGCAGGCGGTGTGATAGCGGTTGTTGAGGTCTTCGTCGGTGATGGCGCGGGCGCCGCCGAGGCACTCGGTGACGTTCTGGCCGGTCATCTCCAGATGCACGCCGCCTGCATGCGTCCCCTCCGCGGCATGGACCGCGAAGAACGAGCGCACTTCCGACAGGATACGGTCGAACGGGCGGGTCTTGTAGCCGGAGTTCGACGTGATGGTGTTGCCGTGCATCGGATCGCACGACCACACCACGGTCCGGCCCTCGCGCTTGACGGCGCGGACCATCGCCGGGAGGTGCTCGCCGATCTTCTCATGGCCGAAACGGCCGATCAGCGTCAGCCGGCCCGGTTCGTTGTCGGGATTGAGGATGTCGATCAGCTTGAGCAGTTCGTCGGTCTTCAGCGACGGACCACACTTCAGGCCGATCGGATTCTTGATACCGCGGAAATACTCGACATGGGCGTGGTCGAGCTGACGGGTGCGGTCGCCGATCCACAGCATGTGGCCGCTGGTCGCGTACCAGTCGCCGGTGGTCGAGTCGACGCGGGTCATCGCCTGCTCGTAGCCGAGCAGCAGCGCTTCGTGGCTGGTGTAGAAATCGGTGGTGCCGAGCGAGGAATCGACCGCGAAGGTCAGACCGCAGGCGCGCATGAAATCGAGCGCACCGGAGACGCGATCGGCGAGATCCGCATAGGCCTTCGACTGCGGACTGTCGCTGACCGACTGCAGCATCCAGCTATGCACGTTCTCGACGCTGGCGTAGCCGCCCTTGGCGAAGGCGCGCAGCAGGTTCAGCGTCGCAGCCGACTGCCGGTAGGCTTCGATCTGCCGGCGCGGATCGGGCACGCGGGCTTCTTCGGTGAAGGCGACGTCGTTGATGATGTCGCCGCGATAGCTCGGCAGCTCGACGCCGTCGCGCTTCTCGACCGGAGCCGAACGCGGCTTGGCGAACTGGCCGGCGATGCGGCCGACCTTCACCACCGGCGAGGCGCCCGCATAGGTCAGCACGATCGCCATCTGCAGGAAGACGCGGAACAGGTCGCGGATGTTGTTGGCGCCGTGCTCGGCGAAGCTTTCGGCGCAGTCGCCGCCCTGGAGCAGGAAGGCGTCGCCGGCCGCGACGGTCGCCAGTGCCTTCTTCAGGTTGCGCGCCTCGCCCGCAAACACCAGCGGCGGAAAGCTCGTGAGCTGCGCCTCGACATCCGCAAGCGCCTTCGCGTCGGGATATTGCGGCATCTGCTGCACCGGCTTGGCGCGCCAGCTATCGGGTGTCCAGCGTTCGGACATAGGCCACTCCTGAAGAAACAAGCCGCCAGTTAAAAATGGGTCGCGGCGGCCGCGTTATACACAGCCGCCCAGCCAACCGCTAGTTGGAAATCCGCCCAAGGATACAACCCCTTGCGGGAAAAGCCTATTTTGTTGTCGGGGGCGGCTCGCCTGAAATGTCGGCAGACCGCCCGGCCCCGGCAGCGGCTATTCCGCGGCTTCGCGGAGGTAGCGCGCGCTGCGGGTGCGCATCGTCACCAGCTCTTCGGCGGCGGTCGGGTGCAGCGCCATGGTGCCGTCGAAGTCGGCCTTGGTGGCCTTCAGCTTCATCGCGACCGCCACCACCTGAACCATCTCGGCGGCGTCAGGGCCGACGATATGGCAGCCGAGCAAGCGGTCGGTGGTGCCGTCGACGATCAGCTTCATCAGCACGCGCGACTGGCTGCCCGAGATCGTCCCCTTCATCGGGCGGAAATCGGTCTTGTAGATGTCGACGACGTTGTACAGCGCCCGTGCCTGGGCTTCGGAGAGCCCGACCGTGCCGACCTGCGGCTGCGAGAACACCGCGGTCGGAACGCAGGCATAGTCGACCAGGATCTCTTTGCCGCCGAACACATTGTCGGCGAAGGCATGGCCCTCGCGGATCGCCACCGGGGTCAGATTGGTGCGATGGGTCACGTCGCCGACCGCATAGATGTGCGGCACCGAGGTGCGGCAGTGGTCGTCGACGGCGATGCCGCCATTGTCCGGATTGATCGCGACGCCGGCCTTTTCGAGGCCGAGATTGGCGACCGCCGGATGCCGGCCGATCGCGAACATCACCTGATCCGACGCGATGCTGGAGCCGCTCGACAGATGCGAGGTGTATTCCTCGCCGAGCTTCTCGACAGCCGTCACGGTGCAGCCGGTGATGATGGTGATGCCCGCCCGCTCCATCTCGGTGCGGACATGGGCGCGCACGTCCTCGTCGAAGCCGCGCAAAATATTGTCGCCGCGGTAGACGACCGTGACGTCCGAGCCGAGGCCGGCGAAGATGCAGGCGAATTCGAGTGCGATGTAGCCGCCACCCTGGATCAGGATGCGCTTCGGCTGCTTTTCGAGGTGAAACACCTCGTTGGAGGAGATCACATGCTCGATGCCGGGAATCGCTTTGCCGTGATTGGGCGCGCCGCCGGTCGCAATCAGGATGGTCTTGGCCCGCACCTTTTCGCCGGTCGACAGCAACAGCGTATGCGGGTCCTCGAACACCGCGCGCGCCTTGACGGTGCGGGCGCCCGCCTTCTCGACATTGCTGGCATAGATCTGTTCGAGCCGCGCGATTTCCTTGTCCTTGTTGGCGATCAGCGTCGCCCAGTCGAACTCGGCGGTCGGAATCGTCCAGCCGAAGCCGGCCGCATCGCGGATCTCCTCGTGGACCTGAGAGGCGTAGACCATCAGCTTCTTCGGCACGCAGCCGCGGATCACGCAGGTGCCGCCGAACCGATACTCCTCGGCGACGACGACGCGGGCGCCATAGCCGGCTGCGATTCGTGCGGCTCTCACGCCGCCCGAGCCACCGCCGATAACAAACAGGTCCGCGTCGAAGTCGCTCATGTCGCCTCTCTGATCGATCAGATGTTCTTGCCGCGCTTGCGCATCTCGCCGCGGAATTCGCCGTTCACTTCCTCGGCGAACTTCTGCGCCCACTGATTCATGAACTGCATGCTTTCGGCAATCGACTTCGGCTCCTGAGTCAGCAGCTTCTGGCCGAGCGGCGACTTGTAGAAGGTGACGAGGTCCTTGAGCTCCTGCTCGGTGAAGTCGGTGGCGTAGATCTTCGCCATGCCCTCGCCGATCTCCTTCTCGCGGCCCGCCATCTTCTTGGCGATCACCACCGCGACCTCCTTCAGGTCCTGCTGATAGTTCAGGTTGCTCTGCATCAGCGTGTCCATAGTGCGCTGAATGATGTTGGGCACCGCTTGGGCGTAGATCGCGCCGGCGCGCTTCAGTTGCAGGATCTCCTTGGCGTAGGCGATCGAGGCCGGCGACGGCTGCTTGCCCTGCGCCTGTGCCTGATGCCCGACCATCGCCAAGCCGAACACCAGAGCGGCGGCCAGCAATGCCTTCGACAGATATTTCATTCCAATTCTCCTGAGATGCAGCTTATCGGCGCTCATGCGCGTTCGATGGTTCGAATTCCGGCAGCCCCAGCCAGCACGACGGTTCGCGCCAGTCCGACGAACAGCCCGTGCTCGACTACGCCCGGGACGGCACACAACGACTGCGCCAAGCGAGGAGCATCGGGTATCCGCCCGAGATGGGCATCGAGGATCCAGTGGCCACCATCGGTGACAAAAGCATGGCCGTCCTTGCCGGACCGGAGCTTTAATTCGCCGGTACAACCAGCCGCAGCGAAGACCTGCAGCAGCGCCCGGCGGGTCGCCGCCAGACCGAACGGAATCACTTCGATCGGCAGCGGAAAGCGGCCGAGGCTGTCTACCAGCTTGGATTCGTCCGCGATCACGATCATGCGATCCGAGGCGGCCGCGACGATCTTCTCCCGCAGCAGCGCCCCGCCGCCGCCTTTGATCAGATCGAGATGCGCATCGACCTCGTCGGCACCGTCAACGGTGATGTCGAGGTGGTCGATCTCGTCGAGTGTCGTCAGTTTGATACCGCAGCGCTCGGCATCGGCCCGAGTCGCTTCCGACGTCGGCACGCCCACCACATTGAGGCCGGCGCGGACGCGTTCGCCCAGCAGCTCCACGAAATGCTTGGCGGTCGACCCGGTCCCGAGCCCGAGCTTCATGCCGTCGCGCACATGCTCCATAGCCTGAGCCGCAGCACGGCGCTTCAACTCTTCCTTGTCCATGACCTGGCCACCCGTTTCCCGCCTGCAAATCGTCCCTGGCGCGGCGCAGGCATATCTAGCGGCGTTTGCGCGCCTCGAACAGCACCGATTCCGGTGGCCAGGACGTTGTGAGCGGTTGCAGAAAGACGCAGAGAACGCTAGCGATCAACCATGACCACATCTCCCATTGTTGTCTTCGATCTCGACGGCACGCTGATCGATACCGCGCCCGACCTGATCAACGCCCTGAATTTCATCCTGGTCCGCGAGGGCATGCCGGCCGTGCCGATGGCCGTCGCGCGAAACATGATCGGGCAAGGCGCACGGCGCCTGCTCGAGCGCGGCCTCGAACTCGACGGCCGCACCATCGCCCAGGACGACGTCAACCGGCTGACGGTCGATTTCATCGACTATTACGCCGCTCACATCGCCGACGAGTCGCGCCCGTTCGAAGGGCTGGAAGCGACCCTCGACGAGCTGTCTGAGAGCGGCTACCGCTTCGCGGTCTGCACCAACAAGCTGGAATGGTTGTCGAAGCTGCTGCTGGACCGGCTCGGGCTCAGCCCGCGCTTTGCGGCGATCTGCGGCGCCGACACGTTCGGCGTGGCCAAGCCCGACCCCGCGATCCTGCGCGAAACCGTCGCCAAGGCCGGCGGCGACCTGTCCATGACGGTGATGGTGGGGGATGCCGGGCCGGATGTCGGCGTGGCGCGGCGCGCCGGCGTGCCGGTGATCGGGGTGGAGTTCGGCTACACCGAAGTCCCGATTGCGGAGCTGGAACCCGACCTTTTGGTCGGCCATATGCGCGAGCTTCCACAGGCCGTCGGACGGCTGCTGCCGCGGCGCTGATCCGCGGCTGATACCGTTGAAATTGTGGCGAAATTCAGTTCACCATCAGATCGCGTTAACTAACTCTTAAGTTTGTCAGGGGCGCGGTTGCCAGCGTTGCGGCAGGCTCCTATGGTCCGCCCGGGACTGTGGCTGATCGCCGCAATAACGGATGGGATAACATGCGTCACCTGGTTGTCATCGCCCTGGCTGGGCTCTCGCTGGGCGGTTGCGCGTCGATGTCCGACGCATTCAAGTCAACGCCGCCGGACGTTACGGTACAGCTCGACTCGGTTCCGCCGGGTGCCGATGCCATGGCCTCCACCGGCCAAAGCTGTAAGACCCCCTGCTCGGTCAAAGTGCCGCCGGCCGACTTCAACGTGACCTTCACGATGGACAAGTTCCAGACGGCGACGGTTCCGGTTCAGGTCGTGGTCACGCCCGGCAGCTTCATGTCCGAAGGCACCACGACGGTGACACCGAACCCGGTCACCGCAGAGCTGCAGCCGGCGAAGCCGGCCCGCAGGGCGCGTCATGCGAGCAAGCGCAAGCCGAAGCCGGCAGCCGCAGCGCCCGCAAGCGAAGCCCCGGCGGCGGCCTCGCCGTTCCCCGCGCCGGCGGCGCGCTGAGATATTGCAGCGCATCACGCTACGCGATTGTGCGCAGCGTTGATCGTGCCTAGATAATGGTTGCCGCTTGCAGCGACGGGCGGCGACCGCGACAGGGCACGCCATATGACCAGCGCCGCGATCACTGCGCCGACCGAACTGAATCGGCCGATGACCGATCCGTTCGGGCGGACGATCGACTATCTGCGTGTTTCGATCACCGACCGCTGCGACTTCCGCTGTGTGTACTGCATGGCGGAAGACATGACCTTCCTGCCCCGCGCCGACCTGCTGACGCTGGAAGAGCTCGACCGGTTGTGTTCGGCGTTCATCGCCAAGGGTGTGCGCAAGCTCCGGCTCACCGGCGGCGAGCCGCTTGTCCGTCGCAACATGATGTCGCTGGTCCGGTCGCTGTCCCGGCACCTGAAAAGCGGCGCGCTCGACGAACTCACCCTCACCACCAACGGCTCGCAGCTCGCCCGCTTCGCCGCAGAGCTCGCCGATTGCGGCGTCCGCCGCGTCAACGTCTCGCTCGACACGCTCGACCCGGACGAGTTCCGCCGGATCACCCGCTGGGGCGATCTCGACCGGGTACTGGCGGGGATCGACGCTGCCCGCGCCGCTGGCCTTGCGGTGAAGATCAATACCGTGGTGCTGAAGGGCGCCAACGAGGACGAGATCCCGTCCCTGATGCGATGGGCCCACGGCCTCGGCATGGGGCTGACGCTGATCGAAGTCATGCCGCTCGGCGAAATTGGCGAAGGCCGGATTGATCAGTACGTGCCGCTGTCGCTGGTCCGCGCCAGGCTGGCGGCCAACTACACGCTGACCGATCTGCCCGATCGTACCGGCGGCCCCGCGCGCTACGTCCGAGTCGAGGAGACCGGCGGCAAGCTCGGCTTCATCACTCCGCTGACGCACAATTTCTGCGAATCCTGCAATCGGGTGCGGATCACCTGCACCGGGACCATCCACACCTGCCTCGGCCACGAGGACGCTTCCGACCTGCGGCGGCCACTACGCGCCTCGGCGGACGACGCCCTGCTCAGCGACGCAATCGATCGGGCGATCGGCACCAAGCCGAAGGGGCACGACTTCATCATCGACCGCCGTCATAACCGGCCGAGCGTCAGCCGGCACATGAGCGTTACCGGCGGCTGAGAGCTTCCGCCTGCTGACTAATCATTATGCTGAAGACCGCTCCTGACTTCTATTTTCCAATTGACGGAACGATAATGCACTGATTTGGTGCCCTCGCTTCGCGGGCCCTCGGCTGCAAAAGCCGCTTCGCGTCGTCTTTACGCAGGCCTGGCGAAACGGGAGGAGACCGAGCGTTGCGAGCATTGCTTGGACTGAGCAGGACTATCGACGCCTTCAATACGGTGGTCGGCCGTTGGCTGTCGTGGCTGATCGTGGTGGCGGTTCTGATTTCTGCGACCAACGCCGTCGTCCGCAAGCTGTTCGACATGTCGTCCAACTCGTTTCTGGAACTGCAGTGGGTGCTGTTCAGCGTGGTGTTCATGCTGTGCTCGCCCTGGACTCTGCTCAGCAACGAGCACATCCGCATCGACATCATCAATCACAACCTCCCGCTCAAGCTGCGCGGCTGGATCGACATGATCGGACACGTCTTTTTCCTCATGCCGTTCGCGATCATTCTGCTGTGGTGGTCGATCCCGTTCTTCCTGGTCTCCTGGCAGCAGAACGAACAGTCGTTCAGCGCCGGCGGCCTGCCGCAATGGCCGGCGAAATCGCTGATCATGATCATGTGCGTGCTGCTGATCATTCAGGGCATCTCGGAGATCATCAAGCGCTTCGCGATGATGGTCGGCGCCATTCCGGACAGCAACGCATCCGCACAAAGCGCGCACAGTTCGGCCGAGATGGAAGCCGAACGACTGCTCATCAACGTCAACGGCGATACAAAATAAGTCGCTTCGTGGTCATCGCATTGGGGGGCCGGTCCGCATGACCGCACTGTTGATCCACTACATGGCGCCGATCATGTTCGCGTCATTGGTGGTCTTTCTGCTGCTGGGATATCCGGTGGCGTTTTCGCTCGCCGCCAACGGCCTGATGTTCGCCTTCCTCGGGATCGAACTCGGCCTGTTCCGTCCCGACTTCCTGCAGGCGCTGCCCGATCGCGTCTACGGAGTGATGAACAACGAAACGCTGCTGGCGATTCCGTTCTTCACATTCATGGGGCTGGTGCTGGAGAGATCCGGCATGGCCGAGGATCTGCTCGAGACCATCGGGCAATTGTTCGGCTCGATCCGCGGCGGCATCGCGTATGCGGTGGTGTTCGTCGGCGCCCTGCTCGCCGCCACCACCGGCGTGGTGGCAGCCTCGGTGATCTCGATGGGACTGATCTCCCTGCCGATCATGCTGCGCTACGGCTACGACCGCCGCGTCGCCACCGGTATCATCGCCGCCTCCGGCACGCTGGCCCAGATCATCCCGCCGTCGCTGGTGCTGATCGTGATGGCCGACCAGCTCGGCCGCTCGGTCGGCGACATGTACGAAGGCGCCTTCATCCCGGGCATCGTGCTGTCGCTGCTCTATGCGAGCTACATCTTCCTGGTGACGGTGTTCGCGCCAAAGGCGGCGCCCGGCCTGCCGCTGGAGGCGCAGACCTTGCGCGAGCCCGAGACCGCGCGGCATCCGCTGATCATGCCGCTTGCCGCCCTCTCGGCCGGCGGCGTGGCGTATCTGCTGACCGTGCATTGGGGCCTGTTCGACTGGAGCATGCCGGCCTTCGACAAGGTCGGCCTGTCGAAGCTGGTGATGCAGGGCTTCTGGTTCGTGATCCTGACGGCGGTGCTGTTCCGCCCGTTCATCGGCATCATCCGCACCATGACGATGTCGCTGTATCTGGTGATCGTCGCCTCGACGGCGGTCGGCATCTTCGCGATGGGCTTCACCGAGGTGAAGTCCGGCGCCGACTACATCGTGCTGACGATGTCGGTCACCGTGGCGCTGTCGTTCGTGATCGCCGTGCTGAACCGGCTGCTCCGATTGAAGCTGCTGTCCAAGCTCGCCGAGCAGGTCGTGTTCGTGATGGTGCCGCCGCTCGGCCTGATCTTCCTGGTGCTCGGCACCATCTTCATCGGCGTCGCGACGCCGACCGAAGGCGGCGCGATGGGCGCGACGGGCGCCATTCTGCTGGCGCTCGCCAAGCGTCGCCTCACCTTCGACATCACTCGCCAGGCCACTGAATCGACCGCCAAGCTGACGGCGTTCGTGGTGATGATCCTGGTCGGCGCCCGCGTGTTTTCGCTGACCTTCTACGGCGTCGACGGCCATCGCTGGGTCGAGGAGATGCTGGTGTCGCTGCCCGGCGGCCAGCTTGGCTTCCTGATCTTCGTCAACATCTTCGTGTTCGTGCTGGCGTTCTTCCTCGACTTCTTCGAGCTCGCCTTCATCGTCATCCCGTTGCTCGGTCCGCCGGCGGAGAAGCTCGGCATCGACCTGATCTGGTTCGGCGTGATCCTCGGGGTGAACATGCAGACCTCGTTCATGCATCCACCGTTCGGATTCGCGCTGTTCTATCTGCGCTCGGTGGCGCCGAAGCTGCCCTATATCGACCGGATCAGCGGCAAGCAGATGGCACCGGTCACCACCGCGCAGATCTATTGGGGCTCGGTCCCGTTCGTGATCATCCAGCTCATCATGGTGGCGCTGGTGATCGCCTTCCCGGCGATGGTGATGCACTACAAAGGCGCGGCCTCGACCGTCGACCCCTCCAAGGTGAAGATCGAGATCCCGCAGATCGAGATGCCGCAGCTCGACTTCGGCCCGCCGAAATTCTGATCAAGTACAATTTCCGTCATTGCGAGGAGCGCAGCGACGAAGCAATCCAGTTCAGTGCACTGAGCTTGATTGCTTCGCTCCGCTCGCAATGACGTCTTGATCGAAGCAGCAGACAACAAAAAAGCCCGGCCTCCTTGCGGAGGCCGGGCTGATTGTTTTCTGCGATGCTTGCTGGATCAGCCGCGGGTGCGCGAGCGGATCATGAAGCTGTCGTAGGTGTATTCGGCGACCTGCCACCACAGATATTCGTCCGAGCGATAGGCCTGCATCGCGTCGATCGCCTTCTTGAAGTCGGGGTTCTTCGCGGAAAGCTCGGCCCACAGCTCGTTGGTGGCCTTGAGGCAGGCGTCGAGGATTTCGTTGGAGAACGGACGGAGCTGCGTGCCGCTCGCGACCAGACGCTTGAGCGCGGTCGGATTGAGCATGTCGTAGCGGGCGTTCATCCAGGTGTTGGTGTTCACCGCGGCGTTGGCGAGGATCGACTGATAGGTCTTCGGCAGCGCGTTGAACTTCTCGAGGTTGGTGAAGGCGTGCACGGTCGGGCCGCCTTCCCAGAAGCCCGGGTAGTAGTAGTACTTCGCGACCTTCTGGAAGCCGAGCTTCTCGTCGTCATACGGGCCGACCCACTCGGCGGCGTCGATGGTGCCCTTCTCCAGCGCCGGGTAGATGTCGCCGCCGGCGATCTGCTGCGGCACCACGCCGACCTTCTGCAGTACCTGACCGGCGATGCCGCCGATCCGCATCTTCAGGCCGCTCATATCGGCGACGGTCTTGATCTCCTTGCGGAACCAGCCGCCCATCTGGGTGCCGGTGTTGCCGCAGGGGAAGCCGACCAGGCCGTACTTCTTGTAGAATTCGTTGGCGAGTTCGTTGCCGCCGCCCTGGTACAGCCAGGAGTTCTGCTGACGGGCGTTGAGGCCGAACGGCACCGAGGCGAAAACCGCGAAGGTCGGATCCTTGCCGACATAGTAGTACGACACGGTGTGGCACATCTCGACGGTGCCGTTGGAAGTGGCGTCCAGCGCCTGCAGGCCGGGGACGACTTCGCCCGCCGCGAACACCTGGATCTGGAATTTGTTGTCCGTCATCTCGGCGACTTGCTTGGCGAGATATTCAGCGCCGCCATAGATGGTGTCGAGCGACTTCGGGAAGCTGGAGGTCAGCCGCCACTTCACCTCGGGCGACGACTGCGCGATCGCCGGTGAAGCCACCGCTGCGGTTGCAGCAGCGCCGGTAGCTGACACTTTCAGAAAGTCACGACGTTTCATAAGGCATCTCCTTGTTGCCGGCGTTTTTCCGGATTCCATGCGCGTCCGACTCGAAATGGCGAACCGCGGAGCCGTTGGTGGCGAAGCGTCTCTAACACGGATGGTCATCCGCGGAAAACGTCGCGACCAAGTAGATAACTGAGATTCAACCAAAGTCGAAGATCGAAATTCCAGCGCTGCCGCACCGCTTCGGCGAGATTGCGACAGGCGACGACGACCGCGTCAGCCTGTCGCTTCGCAGTGCATCAATTCGTCGAGAGCGCCTGCAGCCTGTCGCGCACTTTGGCGGCAATCGAGCGATAGATCGTCGCGTGTGGGCCATTCGGTTCGCTTTCCACCACAGGCCGACCGGCGTCCGAGGTCGCGCGGATTTCCATGTGCAGCGGAATTTCGCCGAGGAACGGCACACCGAGTCGTTCGGCTTCGTGGCGGGCCCCTCCATGACCGAACACGTCGGACCGGGTGCCGCATTCCGGACACAGGAAGTAGCTCATGTTCTCGATGATGCCGAGTAGCGGCACGTTGACCTTGGTGAACATCGCGAGGCCACGGCGGGCGTCGATCAGCGCCAGATCCTGCGGCGTCGACACGATGACCGCCCCCTTCAGCGGCACGGTCTGGGCGAGCGTCAACTGCGCATCGCCAGTGCCCGGCGGCATATCGACCACCAGCACGTCGAGCTTGCCCCAGTCGACGTCGCGCAGCATCTGCGTGATCGCCGACATCACCATCGGCCCACGCCAGATCATCGGTGCTTCTTCGTCGACCAGAAAGCCGATCGACATGATCGACAGGCCGAAGCGTGCGATCGGAATCATCCGGCGGCTGTCGTCGAGCTGCGGCTTCTCCTGGATGCCGGTGAGCCGCGGCACCGACGGGCCGTAGATATCGGCATCGAGCAGTCCGACCTTGAGGCCGAGGTCACGCAGGCCGAGCGCGAGATTGAGCGCGGTGGTCGATTTGCCGACGCCGCCCTTGCCCGAGGCGACCGCGATGATCGCGCCGACGCCGGGGATCTCCGCCTGCTTCGGGAGTCCAGCTCCCGGTGCGCCAGCGGGGCGGTGGGACGACACCGGAGCCACGCCGGGCCGCTGCGCCGCCGGCGCGCTGCCGGGCTTACGCTCCGCGGTCAGCGCGACCAGCGCGCTCGCCACGCCCGGCGTACCGCGCACCGCAGCTTCGGCGTCGCTGCGGACGCTCTCCCAGGCGCGAGCCTCGGCGGCATCGACATTGATCGAGAAGTACACCTTGCCGCCCGTCACGGCGATCTCCGACAGCACACCAGCCTTTGTCAGCGGCACGCCGCGCGGTGTCGTCACTTTGGCCAAGCTGTCGAGGATCTGTTGCTGGGTCACGCTCAATGGAGGTCTCCTGCCGGCGTTGCGTCCACCGACCACATGCGAACGATCGGTTCAAGCCAGGAAATGGTTCGTCGCCCGCGGGGCCGTATCGACCGCCAGCGGCGCTGAAGCGATGTATCGTCGGAACCATGCTGCAGTGCAAGACGCGCTCCGCTTCACGCCGGCCGCGAGGCCTTGCTCCGGAAGGCTCGCGCCGTATGCTGACGGCTCCTCCTCGCGCGCCTGCAATCGGGCCGCCCTCACCTCAACTCGATCAGGCGCAGCCCGGTGCGCGTCGCAAATTTGAAGGGTCCAAACATGGCCAAAGTCGCTTTCCTCGGTCTCGGCGTCATGGGGTTTCCAATGGCCGGACATCTCGTGACGAAAGGTGGCCATGACGTGACGGTGTACAACCGCACGGCCGCCAAGGCGCAGGCCTGGGCCGACAAGTTCGGCGGGCGCACCGCGCCGACGCCGGCCGAGGCCGCTGCGGGTCAGGATTTTGTGATGGCCTGCGTCGGCAACGACGACGACCTCCGCGCGGTCACCATCGGGGCCAATGGCGCCTTCGCGGCGATGACCAAGGGCGCGATTTTCGTCGACCACACCACCGCCTCGGCTGAGGTCGCGCGCGAACTCGACGCCGCCGCGCAGGCCGCCGGCTTCCATTTCATCGACGCGCCGGTGTCGGGCGGTCAGGCCGGCGCCGAGAACGGCGTGCTGACGGTGATGTGCGGCGGCCGCCCGGAGGACTTCGCCAAGGCCGAGCCGGTGATCACCGCCTATTCACGGATGTGCAAGCTGCTCGGCCCTGCCGGCAGCGGCCAGCTCACCAAGATGGTCAACCAGATCTGCATCGCCGGCCTGGTCGAAGGGCTGTCCGAGGGCATCCACTTCGCCAAGAAGGCCGGGCTCGACGTGGGTGCAGTAATCGACACCATCTCCAAGGGCGCGGCGCAGTCGTGGCAGATGGAGAACCGCCACAAGACCATGATCGACGGCAAATACGATTTCGGCTTCGCCGTCGAATGGATGCGCAAGGACCTGTCGATCTGCCTCGCCGAAGCGCGCCGCAACGGCGCCAGCCTGCCGGTGACCGCATTGGTCGACACGTTCTATGCCGAGGTCGAGAAAATGGGCGGCCGGCGCTGGGACACCTCCAGCCTGCTCGCGCGGCTGGAACGCTGATCGCACGGACCGGTGAGGCAATCGCGGTTTTCACGAGCCGTTCACCGCGATTGTTAGCCACCTGTTAACCGGAATAATTTTCCCTCTAAGGCTGCTCTTAAGGATTTGTGGCCAGATATAGGCTGGGGAAACCGCGCGCGGTCGCGCGCAGCAATTGTGTTGGTTGATGAGTGAGTCCGCCGAAAAGCCCGAAGTTTTCCAGCTTCCGGCTGAACCACCGGTGGCCGCGCCGGCGCGCAACCGGCGGGCGGCGGCTCAGCGGGTCCGCGAGGCTCGCGACCGCCTGACCTCGACCAGCGGAACGCGCCCCGCCTTCGATCACGAACTCGTCCGCCAATACGCCGAAACCCGGCTGTCCGCCTCTTATGTGGTAATGCTGCTGGTGGTGGTCACCGGCGTGCTGTTCGGCGTGTGGATGGATCCGCTGGCGGCCGGCGTCTGGACGGTCGGGATGCTCAGCATCCACGCCGTGGTAATCCGCAACTGCAGCCGCTTCCTCAAGGAAGCCCCCTCGCTGCCGCGCACCCGCACATGGCGGCGGCGCTTCGTGCTGCTCGATCTGCTGTACGGCCTCGCCTGGGCCGCCATCCTCATTCATCCGACCGGCCTCAGCGTAGTGTCGAGCACGCTGTTGATGTTCCTGATGCTGCTGGTGGTGGCGGTGTCGTCGATGCTGGCGGCGAGCCTTCCGGTCGCGGCCCTGGCCGCAACCGTGCCGGTGACCGCAACGATCGCGGTCAACTTCGCGCTCAGCGGCTCGTTCGAAAAATACGTCCTCGCCGCGCTGACGATCGCCTCCGAGATCTACTTCGCGCTGCTCGCACACCGGCTGCATTCGACCACGCTGGCGACGCTGGAGGCCCGCGCCGAGAAGGACGTGCTGATCGCCGAACTCGAGCAATCGAAGGCGATCTCCGACGAAGCGAGGCATCGCGCCGAAGCCGCCAACGTCGCCAAATCGCGCTTTCTGGCGCAGATGAGCCACGAGCTGCGCACGCCGCTCAACGCCATTCTCGGCTTCTCGGAAGTGATGAAGAGCGAGATTTTCGGCGCGCACGCGGTGCCGGCCTACAAGGACTACTCCGCCGACATTCACAATTCCGGCGTGCACCTGCTGAATCTGATCAACGAGATCCTCGATCTGTCGCGGATCGAAGCCGGCCGCTACGAGCTGAACGAAGAGGCGATCTCGCTCGTGCATGTGGTCAGCGATTGTCATCATCTGCTGAAGCTGCGGGCCACCAGCCGCGGCATCACCATCCACGAAGTGTTCGAACAAGGCATGCCGCGGATCTGGTGCGACGAGCGCGCGGTGCGCCAGGTGGTACTCAATCTGCTGTCGAACGCGATCAAGTTCACGCCGCAGGGCGGCGAGATCTGGCTCAAGGCCGGCTGGACCGCGTCGGGCGGTCAGTATCTCAGCGTCAAGGACACCGGCTCCGGGATTCCGGAAGAGGAAATTCCGATCGTGCTGGCCTCGTTCGGCCAGGGCTCGAATTCGATCAAGTCCGCCGAACAGGGCGCCGGCCTCGGGCTGCCGATCGCCAAGAGCCTGATCGACATGCACGGCGGCACCTTCACGCTGAAATCGAAGCTGCGGATCGGCACCGAGGTGATCGTCACCTTCCCGCCCGAGCGGGTGATGTCGGCCCTCGCACCGGTCGCCGACGAGGCGCCGCCGCTGCAGCCCGACGTCATGGAGACCACCACCACGGCACGGGTACGCCGGCAGCCGATCATGAACGCCGGCACCGGATTGTGAGATCGGGACTTGCGGGAGGCGACCAATGTCAGCCACCATCCGACATGAGCATCGAAACGCCCTGCATCGCGGTCTGCCTGATCGATCCGCAGACCAACCTCTGCTACGGCTGCGGCCGCACCATGCCGGAGATCGCGCGCTGGCCGCGGATGGCCAGTGCCGAACGGCTCGCCATCATGGCCGGGCTGCCTCAGCGCATGGCCGAAGCCGGCCTCGAAGTGCCGAAGCCCCGGCAGAAGCGCGCTTCCAGGACCGACACGGCGTCGTAGCCGCGCCGGCATCAGGTGCACCATGAGCCGCGTGCTGCTGGTGCTTCTGGTGTTGCTCGGCACCGCCGGCGCGGTGGTCGCCTATGGCGATCCGAAGCGGATCTCGGCGGCCGGCGACGCGATGTCGACGATGCTGAAGAAGCGCGTCGCCGCCGCCACCGCGGCAGCCGAAGCCGCCAAAGCCCGGATGGTCGATATTCCACGCGGAACCGGCGGCGAGTTCACGGTGGTGGCCAAGGTCAACGGCGTCAACGCTCCGATGGTGATCGACACCGGCGCGACCTCGGTGGTGCTGACCTACGAGACCGCCAAGGCCGCAGGGCTGCCGCTGGAGCTGCTGACCTTCAATGTCGAACTGGAAACCGCCGGAGGCCACACCCGCGCCGCGCGGCTGTCGCTCGACAGTCTGGCGATCGGCAAACTGGTCGAGCGCTCGGTGCCGGCGCTGGTGGTGCCGCGCGGCCAGATGAAAACCAATCTGCTCGGGATGAGTTTCCTCGACCGGATGGAAAGCTGGGAAGTCCGCGCCGATCAGCTCCGGCTGCGCGGGTATCCGTAGCCCGACCGCTCCAAACTTACCGACATCCTTGGTCGCTGCGGTGGTTGGAACCACGGCAACGCTCGGACACGGCAAGCATCAATGCGCGAAAAGCCAACACCCGCGAAGATGCAGCAACGGCTTGCCGACACGGCAAACGCCTTGAGATATATAGCTCTTAGGACTATACTTAACCAGACGCGTGGCAGCATGGGCGTCTACCAGACCAAGGAATTCGCCAAGTTCGCGAGAAAGGCGAAAGTTGAAAGTGCTGATTTGCTCGTAGCGGCCGCGGATGTTGCCGAGGGACGATGGGATGCGAATCTCGGCGGCGGTGTTTTCAAGCAGCGGATCGGCCGCAAAGGTGGTGGCAAGTCCGGCGGCTTCCGCACGATCATCGTTTGCAGGATGGGAGCGCACAGTTTCTTCGTTCATGGCTTCGCCAAGAACCAGAAGGCCAACATCTCGGCCAAAGAACTGGATGCGCTGAAGAAGCTGGCCACCGTCTTGCTCGCACTCGATGTCGAGGCCCTCGAGACCGCCATTGCGGCGGGTGAGATATCAGAAGTAACGGGACGACCATGACGAAGCCGACCAGCAAACGTGAGAGCGCCATCCTCGCAACGGTCCACAAGACCGCCGCTGGCCTCGCCCGCGCGAAAATCATCGACAAAGCGACGATGCGTGAGTTCGACGAACTGTGCCTGACGCCGGTCGATCCGATGGCGCCCGACGAGATCAAGGCATTGCGGGAACGCGAGCAGGTCTCGCAACCGGTTTTCGCGCGCTATCTCAATGTGCGCAAAGACGCGGTGAGCAAGTGGGAACGCGGCGAAAAACGGCCCGACGGCCCATCACTGAAACTGCTCAACCTCGTCAAAGCCAAAGGTCTGAGCGCTATCGCGTAGTACACACCTCGCGGGCCGCGGCTCAAGCCGCTTCGGTCGCCCGCTCCGTCACCGCCACCATTGCCTTCAGCAAGACGTTGGCATCGGCGTCGGGCTTGACACCGAACTCTGATAGATAGCGCCGGAACGCGCGCGCGCCGGGCACGCCCTGATACGCGCCGATGACGTGGCGAGTGATGGCGTGCAGACGCAGGCCCTGCGCGAGATGCCGCTCGATATACGGGATCAGCGCTTCGAGCGCGTCCTTCATCGAGGGATATTGCGCAGGCTCGCCGAACAATTCGGGATCGACGTCCAGCAGCCGCCACGGCTCCTGATAGGCTGCGCGGCCAAGCATCACGCCGTCGACGTGATCGAGATGCCGTTTGGCTTCTGCGATGCTGCCGATGCCGCCGTTGATGATGATCGGCACCTGCGGCATCGCCTGCTTCAGCCGATACACCCGATCGTAATCGAGCGGCGGGATATGGCGGTTCTCCTTCGGCGACAGCCCGTTCAGCCAGGCCTTGCGGGCATGCACGATCAGCGCATCGGCACCGGCGGCGACCACCGCCCGCGCCAGCGCATCGAGCGCAACTTCCGGGTCCTGATCGTCGATGCCGATCCGGCACTTCACCGTCACCGGCACGGCGACCGCGCGCTTCATCGCGGCAACGCCTTCGGCGACCAGCTCCGGCTCCGCCATCAGGCAGGCGCCGAACCGCCCCTCCTTCACCCGATCGGACGGGCAACCGACATTGATGTTGATCTCGTCGTAGCCGAAGTCCTCGCCGATTTTGGCCGAGGTGGCGAGATCGCCCGGGTTGGAGCCGCCGAGCTGCAGCGCCACCGGATGTTCGCTCGGATCGAAGCCGAGCAGCCGCTGCCGGTCACCGTGGATCACCGCTCCGGTGGTGACCATCTCGGTGTAGAGCAACGCGCGCCCGGTCAGCAGCCGATGGAAGACGCGACAATGACTGTCGGTCCATTCCATCATCGGTGCGACGGAGAAGCGATGTGGCTGATGGAGCTGCATATTTCAGTATGTCGGCGGATTGGCCGGCGGCGTCAAGAGCCCGGCGCGCGCGCCTCCGTCGCGTTCGATTCAAATGCGACGGGCGGATTGACCGGCCACAATGCCGCCGCGCGGCAGGCTTTGCTACGATATCAGCATCATAATGAGCCCCTCGCCCGCGGTGCTCGGCGCGCTGCCGGCTGGATTTGACAGTGCGGTCCGTCCGCGTGGATAGTTCGCCGGATGCAGCGCGGGGCTCGGCTGCACGGTCTTCGCTGCGCCTCGCGCGACTCTGCCGGCGACGCCCACGCGGGCGACGGCAAGCACAGGTTCTTCCATGAAATTCACCACACGATTGGTCCTGCTGGTCACGGTGCTGACGGTCGGCGCCACGCTCGTGACCGCCGCGCTGCTGACCTGGACCACACGGCGCGCGATCATCACCGAGGCGGAGGCGTCAGGTGAAAAGGTGGCGCGGCTGCTGGCGCGCAGCGCCAGCCTCGCCGCCTCGATCCCGACCGAGGTCGAAGGCATCATCGCCGAAGAGATGACCGCGGAAGGCGTTCTACTCGGACATTTCGTCGAAGCGGCCGAACGCGCCCGGATGACGCCGGATGAAATCAATCGCCGGCTCAAGTCGATCGCGGACCAAACAACACTCGACGAGATCTGGATCACCGACGAGAAGGGCCACGCCTATCTGCACAGCCTGCCGGACGTCGATTTCACCTTCAGCAACTCGCCGCAACTGCAGCCGCAGGCCTACGCCTTCTATGATCTGCTCTCCGGCAAGAAGAAGGTGGTCAATCAGGACGCCCGCAAGCGCGACATCGACAATCAGCATTTCAAATATGTCGGCGTCGGCGGCATCGACAAGCCGCGGATCATCCAGGTCGGACGCAGCGCCAAATTCCTCCAGCAACTGACGATGAAGATCGGCCTGCCGCGCACGGTCGAGAATCTGCTCGCCGACGGCGACATCGACGCGGTGTGGGTGTTCGACCGCAAGCTCGACGCGCTCGTCGGCCCCGGCGTGTACGGCGCGGATCGCCGCGACGGTCCCAATGAAAAAGAGCTGGGCCCGGTGCGGCTGGTGATTGCCGATGGCCAGACCCGACACGTCGAGAGCCGCCAGAACCTGAGCGTGATCGCGCCGGTGCGCAACGACCAGAAGGAGATCGTCGGCGCCGCGCTGGTGCGCTTGCCGATGAACCGCGTATGGGCCACGGTGCAGAGTCAGGCTGAAATCGCCGCCGTGACGGCGTCTGCGATCGCCGCGCTCGGCATCCTGCTGTCGATCGGTGTCGCGCGCTATCAGTCGGCGCCGCTGCGCCAGATCACCCGCGCCGCAGCCGCTCTGGAAACGCAGAAATTCGATCCGGCACTGCTCACCCCTGTCGCGCAACGCCGCGACGAGCTCGGCCAACTGGCACGGGTGTTCACCGGCATGGCCGGACAAGTCGCCGCGCGCGAAGAACATCTCGACTCGATGGTCAAGCTGCGTACCGAGGAGTTGGAGACTCGCAACCGCAGCCTCGAAGGGCTGTCGGCGGCGCTGTCGAAATATCTGTCCCCGCAGGTCTACTCCTCGATCTTCAGCGGTCATCAGGACGCGGAGATCGCTTCCAAGCGCAAGAAGCTGACGATCTTCCTGTCCGACATCGCCAACTTCACCGCCACCACCGACAAGTTGGAATCGGAAGATCTCACCGCGATGCTCAACCGCTATCTCGCCGAGATGGCGCAGATCGCGCTCAAGCACGGCGCCACCATCGACAAATATGTCGGCGACGCCGTGCTCGCCTTCTTCGGCGATCCGGAGAGCCGCGGCGTCAAGGAGGACGCGGTCGCCTGCGTGATGATGGCGATCGAAATGCAGGAGAAGCTGCGGCAGCTCGAAATGGAGTGGATCGACGCCGGCGCCGAGCGTCCATTCCGCGTCCGCATCGGCATCAACACCGGCTTCTGCACCGTCGGCAATTTCGGCAGCCCCGATCGGATGGACTACACCATCGTCGGCGGCGCGGTGAATCTCACTTCGCGCCTGGAGCAGAACTGCGAGCCCGGGTCGATCCTGATCTCGCACGTCACCTGGTCGCTGGTGAACGACCTGATCGACGCCGAAGAGCGCCCCGCCCTCACCGTGAAGGGTTTCACCGAGCCGGTGCGTGCCTATGCGGTGCGCGGCTTGAAAGCCGCAGCATCGACCGACGTGATCCGCAAGGAGCTGCCGGGCATGCGGCTGTTCATCGACACCGGAACGGCGGACCGCACCGAGGTGAAGCAGACGCTCGTGCAGGTGGTCGAGGACCTCGACAAGAGCTGAGGTCGCCGGCCCTCGGTCGCTACCTGTCTGGCGCCACGGTGATCTCCTTGAGCTCGCCGTCCGACACCACCACCACGACGAACACCAGCTTCTGGTCGTTCAGATGCAGTCCCGCGCTGATTGCGCGGCCGCGGCCGAGCTTCTCGGCGATCACCACGGCTTCCGAGAGCCTCATCCGGGCCCGCCGAAAGCCGGCGAGTTCGCGCTGAACCTCGGGGGACAGCTCGGAGATAGACATCTCGGCCTGCGCGCGCAGAATCGTCCGGGTGGCGGCATCGATGATCGCGGTCCACACCTCACCGCCGCGATCCGCCTTGACCTCGAAGTAAGGAGCCGCCCCGTCGTCGCTCAGGTTGAGGTCGTAGACGCGCGCACCGGGGAGCTTCTTCTCCACCAGCCGGATCAAATCCGCGCCGCTGCCGGGCGCGATGGTCACTGAACCAGTCGGCGCGTCGCCGGGCTTCGCCGTCGGCGGCCGGGCGGCCGTCTCGCCGCCGCGATCGGACAACGCCGCCGTCACCGGGCACAGCAGCATCACGGCCGCCAACACCGCCGTCGCGAACCGGATTGCCGGCATCGTCGTCTCACCCACCCAGTGCCAGCTCTGCGATCGAGAGCGCCTCGTCAGCGGGCACCGGCCACGCGCCGCGCCGAAGTCTGCGCCGCGACCGATGCCGGCGTCGTATCGTCCGATGGCGGCGCACTGGACCAGGCATGGCCGCTGCGGGCACGATCGTAACCGTATTGATACAATGCCCGCATGTAGGCGGTATCGAAGCCGGCCGGCGACGGCGGACGGTCGCTCTCGATATAGCTCAGGTGGAAGCCGTATTTGTTGCGCCGGGCCACCGAGTAGGTGCTGTAGAGGATCGATCGGGTCTGCGCCTTGATCATCGTCGACGACGCGCGCGCGGCGATATCGAGAGCCCGGTCGCGCACCACCTGGAATTCCGGCTCGATCTTGTTGTTCATCAGAATGTAGAGCTGCAGGTTCAACGCTTTGGCCCCGGAGGCGCTGCGCATCAGATAGGCTTCCGGCAACGTCAGCACGGGCGACATCACGCCGCCATCGACGTGCATCTCCTGAAACGTGGCACCGTTGGCCGCCTCGGCGGTGACCAGCATCGGCGGGAACACCGCCGGGATGCTGGCCGAGGCCGCCACCACGTTGCGGAACAGCTCGAGGCTGGCGGGCGTCCGCAGCGATGCGATCCGGCCCATGTTCCAGATCACCGAGCGCTGCGAGTCGAGATTGGTGGTGACCACGAACAGCAGTCGCCCCTTGGCGTATTCGTCCGCCACGTCCGAGACGAACCGCGCGTCGATGTAGCGTGCCACCATCTCGCGCAGCCGCTGATTTCCGAACAACCCGGAGCCGAAGATCGCGTTGAGCGGATTCGGATCGTCGAGCAGAGTCTCGGCGACCCCGCTGGTGTAGAGTTGCCGCAGCGTCTCATCGTAGCTCGGGCCGAGAAACGCGAACGGTGCGATCAGCGCGCCGGTGCTGACACCCGAGACGATCGAGAACGACGGGCGGTTGCCGGCCGCGCTCCACCCCGCCAAGACTCCCGCGCCATAAGCCCCGTCGGCACCGCCACCCGACAACGCCAGGTAGTTCCGCGGGCCGCCACTCAGTTGCTCTTCACCAAATGCGGACGGAGGATCGTCGGCGTAGCGTCGCAGGTCGTCGCGATCGAGTACCCTTGCCTGGGCGGCTTCCGCGGCCGTGTAGGGCACGCGGGGCAGGCTGGCACAGCCGGCGAGCCAGCAGCTCGACGCCAACACACACAGCACCATGAAGGAACGCAGCAAACGAGGCATCACGCCACCCGCCAGAACGAGGAACTTGAACTCATGGAGCCGACGGAGAGTCGGCCGGCGAACTGCTCCGCGCATCGGCGGTCTCGAAACGGTGACCCGGCGCCAGAACGCGCTCGAGATAGTCCTGATGAATCGCCTGGACGGTTTTGCGATCGTCGAATTTCACCCGCCAACTACTCGGCGAACCCTGCCCGACGATCACGCCTTCGCGGGTTCCATAGCGCGGATGCCGCTCACGGCCGCGCGCGCTCATCCGGACGCGGGCGCCGCGACACAACGACTGGTCTGGAACTGTGCTTCTCGAACTCGCCATTCTAAGCCCCTTGTGTCGGCTCCTTGATCCGGAACCAAGCGATGTAGAGCGCGGGCAGGAACAACAACGTCAGCACGGTGCCGACGATGATGCCGCCCATCATTGCATAAGCCATCGGTCCCCAGAACACTTCTCGTGCGATCGGTATCAGCGCCAGGCTCGCCGCCGCCGCCGTCAGCATGATCGGCCGCATCCGGTGCTCGGTCGCCTCCACCACCGCATCCCAAGGTGGCCGTCCCTCGCTGCGCAACTGCTCGATCTGCACGATCAGGATCACAGAGTTCCGGATCAGAATGCCGATCAGCGCCAGCACGCCGAGGATGGCGACAAAGCCGAGCGGCGCGCGGCTCGGGAGCAGTGCGGCGACAACACCGATCAGCGCCAGCGGCGCCACCGCGAACACCAGGAACAGCCGCTGGAAGCTCTGGAGCTGGATCATCAGCACGGTGGCCATCACGAACAGCATGATCGGCACCACCGCGACGATCGGCGCCTGGGACTTGCCGCTCTCTTCGACCGCGCCGCCGACGGTGACCGAATAGCCGACCGGCAGCTTGGCGGTGAACTCGCCGACCGAATGCTTCAGCTGCTCCACCACCGTCGCCGGCTGGACTTCGTCGTTGAGGCTGGCTTTCACCGTCACGGTCGGCAGACGCGACCGGCGCCAGATCGTCGGCTGTTCGAGCTCGTAATGGAACGTTGCGACCGCGGCGAGCGGCACCGTCTGACCACCGCCTCCGGACAATTGCAGATTGCGCAGCGTTTCGATCGAGCCGCGCTCGGCGTCGTTGGCCCGGCCGACCACATTGATCAGATAGATGTCGTCGCGCACCTGGGTGATGGTTCCGCCGTCGAGGATGCTGTTGAGGGTCGAGGCGATGTCTTCGGAAGTGACGCCGAGCTGCCGGGCCTTGTCTTGCAGCACGTCGACCTTGATCACCCGCGCCGGCTCCATCCAGTCGAACACCACCTCGCCGAGATGCGGATTGGCCGCGACCACGCCGGCGAGCTGCTGCGCGAAGCCGCGCACTTTGGCGATGTCCGGCCCGCTGACGCGGTATTGAACCGGCCGTCCCACGGGAGGCCCGATATCGAGCAATTTCACCAGCGCGTCGGTGCCCGGGAAGGTTTTGCGCAAGTAAGCCTGCAGCTCCGGCCGCAGCCGGTCGCGGTCTTCCAGACTCTTGGTCACGATCACCATCTGACCGAAGGTCGCGGTGGAGGGCTCGACATCGAACGACAGCACGAAGCGCGGCGCGCCCTGCCCCACATAGGTCGACCAGTGATCGATCCCCGGCCGCCCCGCCAGCGCCTCACGCTCGAATTGCGCCATCTGCGCATTGGTCTCGGCGATCGAACTGTTCTGCGGCAAATTCCAATCGACGATCAGTTCCTTGCGATCGGAATTCGGGAAGAACTGCTGCTGCACGAAGCCCATGCCGACCAGCGACAGCGCGAATGCCGCCAGCGTCAGGCCGATCGTCAGCCAGCGATGCTGCATACAGAAGCCGAGCGTCCGA
Source organism: Rhodopseudomonas parapalustris (assembly GCF_053772255.1). Lineage (NCBI taxonomy): Bacteria > Pseudomonadati > Pseudomonadota > Alphaproteobacteria > Hyphomicrobiales > Nitrobacteraceae > Rhodopseudomonas > Rhodopseudomonas parapalustris. The sequence continues at coordinate 215,086 of NZ_JAMKBZ010000003.1, forward strand.
CTGAACATCGTGCCGAACCGCCCCTTGGTCTCGTGATGGTGCTCCATCTTGTCGGGCAGGATGGTGACGCCGAGCAGCGGCGTGAACAGCACCGCGACAATCCAGGACGTCAGCAGCGACACCGCGATCACCACGAACAGCGTGAAGGTGAATTCGCCGGCGGCGCTGTTGTTGAGGCCGATCGGGATGAAGCCGGCCACCGTCACCAGCGTTCCGGTCAGCATCGGAAATGCGGTGGAGGTATAGACGTGGGTCGCCGCTTTGGAGAGCGAGTCGCCGACCTCCAGCCGCGCCACCATCATCTCGACCGCAATCATCGCGTCGTCGACCAGCAGGCCGAGCGCGATGATCAGCGCGCCCAGTGAAATCCGCTGCAGCGAGATTCCCGAATACGACATCACCATAAAGGTGATCGCCAGCACCAGCGGGATCGAAATCGCCACCACCAGGCCGGCGCGCATGCCGAGGCTGATGAAGCTGATCACCAGCACGATCGCCACCGCCTCGAACAGCGCCCGGGTGAAGCCCGACACTGCCTCGTCGACGATCTGCGGCTGGTCCGACACCAGATGCACTTCGGCGCCGACCGGCAGATCGGCGGAGATGCGCTTCATCTCCTCCTTCAGCGCCTCGCCGAACTGCAACAGATTGGCGCCGGCCTTCATGCCGATGGTGAGCGCGATCGCCGGTTCGCCGTTGAAGCGGAATAGCGAGGTCGGTGGATCGACATAGCCACGGCGGATGGTAGCGACCTCGGTCAGCGGGAAAAAGCGATCATTGACGCGCAGATTGATCGCCTTGAGGCTCTCCTCCGACGTGAATTGGCCGCTGACCCGGACGGCGATCCGCTCTGGTCCGGCCTGCAGCACGCCCGATGGCGTAATCGCGTTCTGCGCCTGCAGCGAGCTGACGATGGTCCGCTGATCGAGGCCGAGTGCGGCGACCTTGCGGGTCGAGAATTCGAGATAGATCACCTCGTCCTGCGCGCCGACGATGTCGACCCGGCCGACATTGGGCACCTGCAGCACCTTGGCGCGGACTTCCTCCACTTTGTCGCGCAACTGCCGCTGCGTCAGGCCGTCGCTGGTGAAGGCGTAGATGTTGCCGAACACGTCTCCGAAGCGGTCGTTGAAGGCCGGACCGACCACACCTTGCGGGAAGTCGCCCTTGATGTCGTTGATCATGTTGCGGACCCGCACCCAGGTGGGCTGCACGTCGCGGGCCTTGGTAGTGTCGCGCAAATTGACGAACACCGTCGTCTCGCCGGCGGTGGTGATGCTCTTGGTGTAGTCGAGCGACTCCAGCTCCTCGAGCTTCTTCTCGATCCGGTCGGTGACCTGCCGGGTGGTCTCCTCGGCCGAGGCGCCGGGCCACTTCGCCTGGATCACCATGGTCTTGATGGTGAAGGCGGGGTCTTCCTCGCGCCCGAGGTCGAGATACGAGAACAGCCCGGCCGCCATGAAGGCGATCATGAAGTACCAGACCAGCGAACGGTGCTGCAGCGCCCAGTCGGAGAGATTGAACGACTTCACGGCGTAACTTCCCGTTCGAACCGGACCATTTGGCCTTCCTGCAGATGATGAACTCCGGCCGTGACAATCCGCATGCCGGCCTCGAGACCGTCGGTGACCTGAACCATGCCGTCGTCGCCCGGCGCGATCTGCACGTTGCGCTTGCTGACCGAACCTTTGGCGGTGTCGATCACCCAGACGCTCGCCTGGTCGCCCTGGCGCAGGATCGCGGTTGACGGCAGGCGGAAGCCACGGCCCGGCTTGTTCGGAATCAGCGTGGCGATAGTGGTGCCCAGGCGGAACGTCTCGGGCGGATTCTCCAGCGTGATGCGGACCCGCCGCGCGCGCGTCACCTGGTCTGCCTGCGGAGCAATCTCGCGCACCTTGCCCTCGACCCGCACGCGCGGATCGAGCTGCAACGCGACGGTCAGCGGCGTGCCGATCTTCAGCACGCCGACCAGATCCTCGGCGACGTCGATCACCGCCTCACGGACGTCCGGCCGGGCAACGGTGGCGACCATCTGGCCGGGATTGACGACCTGACCGACCTGCGCCCCGACCGCCGTGACGACGCCGGCATATTGCGCTTCGACCTGGGTGTAGCTCAGCTGCTCGCGCGCCTTGGTCAGCGCCGACTGCGCCCGCACCACGGCGGCTTGCGCGGCCGCGTCGCCTTGCTCGGCGCTGTCCAGCGTCGCCTTGGTCGTGGCACCGGTTTCGATCAGCGTGCGCTGCCGGTTGGCGGTGCCGCTGGCATTGACCAATTGGGCTTGCGCGGTGGCAAGATCCGCCTGGGCCGAACGCACCGCCAGCTCGGCTGCGAATGGGTCGACCGCAGCCAAAGTCTGGCCCTTCTCCACCAGATCGCCGACATTCACCGGGCGCGCAATCAGGCGGCCGAGCATGCGAAAGCCGTAGTCGGTCTTGAACCGAGGTTCGACGGTGCCGACCACCGCCAGATTGGTCGCCTGCAGCGGCGCCACCACCATCGACAGCACCGGCCGGACCACCGGCTTGGTTTCGGACTTGTCGTCGCAGCCGGCGACCAGGAGCGCCGCCGCGATCACCGCAAGGAACCGTGGCGCGGTCATGCGGCGCCTCCTGCTTCGGCGACGATCTGGCCGGGTCGCAGCATCTTACCGCCGTCGATCACGACGCGGTCACCGACCGCTAGGCCGCCACCGATCACCACCGAGTCGGTCTCGTAGCTTTCGATCGCCACGCTTTTCAGCGACACCTCATGGGTATTGGGGTCGACCAACCAAACCGCGGCGCCGCTTTGGTCGGCGGTCAGCGCGCTCCACGGCAGCACGATCTTGTCGACGGCACGGCTGTAGCCCTCGCCGACCAGCGCGCTGCCAAGCGTCATCTCGGGGGGCGGATTCTCGATCGACAGCTTGACCCGGACCGAGCCGGTCTTCGGATCGACGGTCGGCGAAACCTCGCGAAGCTTCGCCTCCGCTTTCACCGCCGGATTGGAAACCAGCCACACCTTGATCATATCGCTGCTGACCGGAATCAGAAAAATCGCCTCGTAAACATCGAATACCGCGTCGCGCGCGCCGTCTTCGGCGAGCGTGTAGGCGGCCTGCGCCGATTGCGCGACCTGCCCGACCTCGATGTTGCGCGCCGTGATGATCCCTGCAGCGCTGGCGCGCAGCTCGGTGTAGCCGAGCGCGTCCTTGGCGATGCCGAGCTGAGCTTTGGCTGTATCGAGCGAGCCTTCCGCCGCGCGCAGCCCCTCCTGCGCCTGATCGAACGCGACCCGGGTGGTGAAGCCCGACGCCATCAGCGACTTCTGGCGCTCGAAGGTGGCGGTGGAGAGACGGAGCTGGGCCTCGGCGGCAGTCAGCGCCGCCTGCGCGCCCACCAGATCGGCGCGCTGTTCGGTCGGATCGAGCCGGGCCAAGATATCGCCCGCCTTGACGTGGGCCCCGACGTCCACCAGCCGCTCGACCACCCGGCCGCTCACCCGGAACGACAATTCAGTCGAAACGCGCGCCTGAACGTCGCCGGTCAACCGAATGACCGTGCGGCGGGGCTCGGTGTGAACGACCTCCGTCTTCACGAGCGTGACAGGGCGTTCCCGCCGAGCCTCTTCGCCGCATCCGGCAAGGGAAGCAGCAACTAGCAGCAGCACCACGGTTCTCAGCCGAAGCATCAAAAATTCGCCCATTGGATCAAGCGCATTGCAGCACAATATTATTGACTGACTCGAAAGTCAATAGTAAAACTACGTGATCGGAGTTCGCCCATGTCCCTTGCCGCCACCAAACGCTCGCGCCGCAAGGCCGAGCGCCCCTCGGAAATCCTCGACGCTGCGTTCGAGGAGTTCGTCGTGCACGGCTACGCGGCCACCCGCCTCGAGGACGTCGCGGCGCGTGCCGGTGTTACTAAAGGCACGATCTATTTCTATTTCGACACCAAGGAGCGGGTGTTCGAAGAAATGGTCCGGCACAAATCACAATCGTTCTTGCCGGGCCTGAAGGACTACGCACTCACCCTCCCCGGCTCGGCCACCGAACGGCTGCGCAGCCTGATCGCCTTCACCTATGGCCACATTGCGGAGAACCGCGAGTCGCGCGAAATCCTGCGCTTCCTGATCGCCGAGGGCGGCCGCTTCCCCGACTTGGTCGATCGCCACCACGACGAATTTGTGGCGCCGATCATCGATCAGTTCAGGGAAGTCATCGAACAAGGCGTCGCCGCTGGCGAATTCCGCGATGCGCCCGCGACCGGCTTCACCGAGATCGTGATGAGTCCGGCAGTGTTGCTCAGCCTGTGGTCGCTCCTGTTCGGTACACGCAAGGAAGTCGATTTCGCCGCCTTCACCGAAGCCAGCGTCGATCTGCTGCTGCGCGGTCTTGCGAAACCCTGACGCGCCACCCGCGACGCGCGTGCTGACACTCTGGCGCCTCGCGAGGCTTTTCTGAGGCGCGGGATGCACTATCTACAGCCTTCACATCCCCAAGGCTGTCCTCCATGAAGAAGATCGGTTTCCTTTCGTTCGGCCATTGGTCGCCGCAGTCACGCACGCGTTCGGCCGCCGATGCGCTGCTCGAGACCATCGATCTGGCGCAAGCCGCCGAACAGCTCGGCGCCGACGGCGCTTACGTCCGCGTGCATCATTTCGCCCGGCAACTCGCCTCGCCCTTCCCGCTGCTCGCCGCGATCGGCGCCAGGACCAAGCGCATCGAGATCGGCACCGCCGTGATCGACATGCGCTACGAGAATCCGCTGTACATGGCCGAGGACGCCGGCGCCGCCGATCTGATCGCCGGCGGCCGGCTGCAGCTCGGCATCAGCCGCGGCTCGCCGGAGCAGGTGATCGATGGCTGGCGCTATTTCGGCTATCAGCCCGCCGATGGCGAGAGCGATGCGGATATGGGCCGACGCCACGCCGAGGTGCTGCTCGACGTGCTGCGCGGCCAGGGCTTCGCGCAACCCAACCCGCGGCCGATGTTTCCCAATCCGCCGGGCCTGTTGCGGCTCGAGCCGTATTCGGAAGGCTTGCGCGACCGGATCTGGTGGGGCGCCGGCTCCAACGCCACCGCGGTGTGGGCCGCCAAGCTCGGCATGAACCTGCAGAGTTCGACGCTGAAGAACGACGAGACCGGCGAGCCATTTCACGTTCAGCAGGCGACGCAGATCCGCGCCTATCGCGAAGCCTGGAAAGAAGCCGGTCACACCCGGACGCCGCGCGTCTCAGTCAGCCGCAGCATCTTCCCGCTGGTCGACGACCGCGACCGCGCCTATTTCGGCCGCGAGAGCGAGCAGCAGGATCAGATCGGCTATCTCGACGAACAGACCCGCGCGATTTTCGGCCGCTCTTACGCCGCCGAGCCGGCTGCGCTGATCGAACAGCTCAAGGCGGACGAGGCAATCGCCGAAGCCGACACGCTATTGCTGACGATCCCCAATCAGCTCGGCGTCGATTACAACGCCCATGTGATCGAGGCCATCCTCACCCACATCGCGCCGGCGCTCGGCTGGCGCTGATTCGCACAGTGCGCCCGCAACGCTGATCTGCGTGCATAACACCGAACGGAACCGCCGCGGGTGCTCGACGCGGCGCGCCCAGGTTGTTAAGCCCCCTGCTCGCGAAAGGAGACCTCGGGCCGAGCCATGACCGTTGCGATCGAAATGGGGCAAACCAATTCAGGCGCAACCGCGGCTCTCGATCTCGAGGAACTGCTGGCGACGCGGCTGTTGGTGCAGGGCAATTCCGGCTCGGGCAAGTCGCATCTGCTGCGGCGTCTGCTGGAGCAGAGCGCGCCGTGGGTGCAGCAGGCGATCATCGATCCGGAAGGCGACTTCGTCACGCTGGCCGAACGCTTCGGCCATCTCGTGATCGATGCCGAGGACCACACCGAGCGCGGCCTGCAGGTCGCCGGCGAGCGCGCCCGCATCCACCGCGTCTCTGCGGTGCTCAATCTCGAAGGCTTGGACGCCGAGAACCAGATGCGCCGCGCGGCGGCGTATCTCGACGGCATGTTCAACACCGCGCGCGACCATTGGTATCCGATGTTGGTGGTCGTCGACGAAGCACAGTTGTTCGCGCCCGCGGTCGCCGGCGAAGTCTCCGACGAAGCGCGCAAACTGTCGCTCGGCGCGATGACCAATCTGATGTGCCGCGGCCGCAAGCGCGGCCTCGCCGGCGTCATCGCCACCCAGCGCCTCGCCAAACTCGCCAAGAACGTCGCGGCCGAAGCCTCGAACTTCCTGATGGGCCGCACCTTCCTCGATATCGACATGGCGCGCGCCGCCGATCTGCTCGGCATGGAGCGGCGCCAAGCCGAAGCGTTCCGCGATCTCGAGCGCGGCCAGTTCATGGCGCTCGGACCAGCGCTGTCGCGGCGTCCTCTCGGCCTGCGGATCGGGCCGACCGAAACGCACCCGCGCAACGCCACGCCGCGCCTGATGCCGCTGCCGGAAGCGGGCCTCGAAGATGCGCGCGCCGTGATCCTTGCCGCGCCACCGCCGGAAAGCGTGGTCACGCGGTCGCAACGCCGCACGCCGGCGCCCGATTTGCTCAGCCAGTTGATGGCGGCCAAGTCCGTCGCGATCGAGACCGCGCCCGAGCCGGAGGCGCCGCCGCTGAGCGACGAGCAGATCGCAGAGCGCCGCGACCGGCTCGATCGGATCCTGCGCGCGATCCTCGCCGAACCCGACGCCGGCTTCCGCGCCATCGGCGTGCTGTATCAGGAGTTCGTGGTCCGCTGCCGGATCGAAGGCCTCGCCACCGCGATTCCGGACATGACCGAATTTCGCCGGATGCTGACTCACGCCCGCGCCGGCCTCACCGCCGAGATGGCGGCGGACGATGCCTGGCAGGACGTCACGCTGCGCGCCTCCACTCTGCCGGACGATATGCAGGGCGTGTTCATGATCATCGCCCGCGCCGCCAAGGAAGGCTGGCCCTGCCCCGGCGACGCCGCGATCGCGCGGGCCTACGGCACCCACTCGCTGCGCCGTGCCCGCCGGCTGCTGACCTACATCGAAGAACAGGGCCTGATCGTCTGCCAGTTCGACGGCGCCGGCCGCCGCACCGTGACGCTGGTCGAACTCGCCTGGGCGACCGCTCCCGGCGATCCGAACGCGGACGAAGACTTGGCCGCAGACGAAGAGCGTCGCGCCGCCTCGGCGTGAACCTCGCCGCCCCGTCAGGCCAGAAAACGGTTCAAGTCGGCGCGCCGATTTGCGATACGAGAGGCAATCGCAGTTTTGCCGATGCCAGGAGGATCGCCATGAAGACACGGGCCGCCGTCGCGTTCGAGGCCAAGAAGCCGCTCGAAATCGTCGAGCTCGACCTCGAAGGGCCGAAGGCCGGCGAAGTCCTGGTCGAGATCAAGGCGACCGGCATCTGCCACACCGACGCCTACACGCTCGATGGCTTGGACTCAGAAGGGATCTTCCCCTCGATCCTCGGCCACGAAGGCGCGGGCATCGTGCGCGAGGTCGGCCCCGGCGTGACTTCGGTGAAGCCGGGCGATCACGTCATTCCGCTGTACACACCGGAATGCCGGCAGTGCAAAAGCTGTCTGAGCCAGAAGACCAACCTCTGCACCGCGATCCGCGCCACACAGGGCAAGGGCTTGATGCCGGACGGCACCTCGCGCTTTTCCTACAAGGGCCAGACCATCTATCACTACATGGGCTGCTCGACGTTCTCGAACTTCACCGTGCTGCCGGAGATCGCGGTCGCCAAGATCCGCGACGACGCGCCGTTCGATAAGAGCTGCTACATCGGCTGCGGCGTCACCACCGGCGTCGGCGCCGTGGTCAACACCGCCAAGGTCACGCCCGGCTCCAACGTCGTGGTGTTCGGCCTCGGCGGCATCGGCCTCAACGTCATCCAGGGCGCCAAGATGGTCGGTGCCGATAGAATCGTCGGCGTCGACATCAACGACGACAAGGAAGAATGGGGCCGTCGCTTCGGCATGACCCATTTCGTCAACCCGAAGAAAATCGAGGGCGACATCGTCCAGCATCTCGTCGGCCTCACCGACGGCGGTGCCGACTACACCTTCGACTGCACCGGCAACACCAATGTGATGCGCCAGGCGCTGGAAGCCTGCCATCGCGGCTGGGGCGTCTCGGTGGTGATCGGCGTGGCGGAAGCCGGCAAAGAAATCTCGACCCGCCCGTTCCAGCTCGTCACCGGCCGGGTGTGGAAAGGCAGCGCGTTCGGCGGCGCCCGCGGCCGCACCGACGTGCCGAAGATCGTCGACTGGTACATGAACGGCAAGATCGAGATCGACCCGATGATCACCCATGTGCTGAAGCTCGAGGACATCAACAAGGGCTTCGACCTGATGCACGAAGGCAAATCGATCCGCTCGGTGGTGGTGTTCTAGAGCAGTTCATCACTCGATCGAAGCGACCCCTCACATCTGGCGAAAGTTAGTTATCGGGCGAAGCGCTTCCAAGTCATTGCGAGCCAACGGGTCCGGCCTCTGGCCGGCCCGATGACAGGCTCCGCGAAGCAATCCAGAGGCTCGATGCACTGAGCTGGATTGCTTCGTCGCTTCGCTCCTCGCAATGACGGAGCCATTGTCCTGCCGCCAGCCCGAACTCACGACGGCTGGCTTTCGCGGGACGAAAGCGGCCAAAGTCCTGTTCGCCCCTCACCGCCCTGCCTTGCCCGAGAACATCAGTTCGAGCTGCGCCTCGAACAGTCCGGCAATGTCGATCGGGTGCTCGCGATCGATCAGTTGGTTATTGAGAATGCCCATCCACACCGGCGCGATCAGCAGATGCGGGTGGCGGATCAGGCGATCGTCGGGCAGCTCGCCGCGACGGCGCGCCACCGGCGCCAAGCGCTTGATCTGGTCGAGCACCGGATCGAACATCTCACGGCGATAGATCTCCACCAGCGCCGGAAACCGCACGCCCTCGACGATCACCAGCCGCGCGATCGCCGCCCGACCCTTGCGTTCGATCTCGCCGAGCGCGATCAGCAGCGTGCGGCGCAGGAACGCCTGCACGCTCTCGTCCCGCCCACGCCGTTCCTCCAGTACATCGCCGAGCGCACCGACCAGCTCCTGCTGCACCACACCGGCAAACAGCTCTTCCTTGGTCGCGAAGTAACGATATGGCGTGCCCTTGGCGACGCCGGCGCGCTGCGCCACGCTCGCGATGGTGGCATCGGCAAAGCCCTTATCGAGGAACTCGGCGAGTGCCGCCCGCACGATGCTCGCTTTGGTTTGCGCGGTCTTGTCCGGGCTCGGCCCGCGCGGGCGAACAGTCCGCTTGGACCGATGCGGCGCATCGCTGGTCGACATTTTTCCGGGCGTCTGTTTCGGCTTACGCATAGCGGTGTCCTGAGCGATCGAAACGGCACGATGTCGGGCGGGCCGTCATCTTGACATAAAATGACCCCATGGTCATTTATGTAAAGGTCGCGTGCGACACCAGCCTTCTCTTTCAGGAAGGCTCCGCACGCCCCTCCTCACCCGGATCTTGGGATTTTTCGCCGATGTCGCTGCCCGACGAGCAGCAATGGCTGTTTGCGTTCAAGACGTTCGCCGCTGCGATGCTGGCGATGGCGATCGGGCTGTGGCTCGATCTGCCGCGGCCGTATTGGGCGGTGGCGACGGTCTACATCACCTCGCATCCGCTCTCCGGCACGACGCGGTCGAAGGCGGTGTTCCGCGTCATCGGCACGCTGATCGGCGCCTGCGTCGCGGTGGCGATCGTGCCCAATCTCGCTGGCGCGCCGCCGCTGCTGGTACTGACGATCGCGCTGTGGTCGGCACTGTGCATCTACGTCTCGGTGCTCGACCGTTCGCCGCGCAGCTACGTGGCAATGCTGGCAGGCTACACCACCGCGCTGATCGGCTTTCCGACCGTCGATACGCCGAACCAGATCTTCGACATCGCGCTGGCGCGAACCGAGGAGATCGTGCTCGGCATCACCTGCGCGGCCGTGGTCTCCAGCGTGGTGTTTCCGCGCTCGGTCGGCCCGCTCGCGGCGCAGCGGGTCAAGGCCTGGTTCAAGCATGCCCATGCCAGCGTCCGCGACGCCGTCAGCCTGAACAAGAGCCCGGCCGCCGAGACGCACCGCCTGCAGCTCGCCGCCGACTCCGCCGACATCGAAAACCTCGTCACCTTCCTCAGCTACGACACCAATCTCGACCAGAGCGCGACGCGTTGGATCAAGCAATTGCATCCACGGATGCTGCTCCTGCTGCCGGTGATGTCGTCGGTCGCCGATCGCCTCGACGAACTCCAGCCGCTGGGCGGCCCGTCGGCGCCGGTGGCAGCGCTGGTCGAGCGAACCCGCGTGTGGCTGGAGGGCGACGAGCCCGGCGATGCGGCGGTCCGCGACGCGCTGCTGACCGACGTTCAGGCCGCGATCGATCGGCAGCCGCATCGCGCCGCTTGGCGCAACCTCGTCGAACTCGGATTGCTGATGCGGCTGCGCGACCTGCTCAACATCCAGTCCGACTGCATCGCACTCGCCGCAGCGACCACCGGCAACGTGACCACGCTCGACGCGCCGCTGCACTACCCGATCGAACAGCACGTCGCCGTGGTCAGGCATCAGGATCACGGGATGGCCCTGCTCGCGGCGTTCGTCACGCTGTTCACGGTTATCCTGTGCTGCAGCTTCTGGATCGTCAGTGCCTGGCCGTCGGGCGGCATCGCGGCGATGATGGCGACGATCGGCACCAGCCTGTTCGCGGCACGCGACGATCCTTATCCGTCGATCGTCGGCCTCACCAAATGGACCATCGTGGCCGCCATCGCAGCGGCGTTCTATCTGCTGGTGATCCTGCCGGCGCTGCACAATTTCGAGAGTCTGGCTCTGGTCCTGGCGCCCGCCTTCGTTCTGTTCGGCCTTCTGATGGCTGCGCCTGCCACCTATCCGATCGGCCTTGGTCTTGCGGTGAACACCGCCAGTCTGATCGCACTGCAGGAGATGTACAGCTTCGATACCGCGGGCTTCCTCAACTCGACCGTCGCCGTGATCACCGGCACCGGCCTGGCCGCGCTGGTCACCGCCGTGCTGCGACCTGTCGGCGCCGAATGGAGCGCGCTGCGCCTGATCAACGCCAACCGCACCACGCTGGCGCAGGCCGCCGATATCAGCAGCGAAAACCAGCGCGCCAGCGTCGCGGGACTGATGATCGACCGAATGATGCTGCTGGCGCCGCGCGCCGCCGCCGCCGGCCACACCATGCCCGAAGCGCTGCGCGAGCTGCGGGCCGGCTTCAACATTCTCGACCTGCACCGGGCCCGGCGTGAGCTGCGGCGCGGCGCTCGTCGCCGGCTGGAACTGCTGCTGATCCGGCTGGAGCGGCACTACGCGTCAGCTTCATCGGCGCCGCCGGCCGGACTACTCAGAACGCTCGACCGCGCCCTCGCCGCGGTTCGCGACGAGCCGAGCGCCACCGCGCGGCGCGCGGTGCTCGGCCTCGTCGGCCTGCGCCGCTGCCTATTCCCGGCCGCCAAGCCGCCGCAACTCGCCGGCGCGGAGTTTCCATGACTGCTGAACTCAACATCCTCGGCGTGTTCGTGCCGACCATCCTGATCTGCGCCGCCGCGGCCTTCATTCTCACCAGCCTGGTGTCGCGCCTGCTGGTGTGGCTCAACTTCTATCACCTCGTCTGGCATCACACCTTGTTCAACCTCACCATCTTCGTCGTCATCGTGTTCGTCGCACTCGGCCTGGTTTCGGGGTGGCCGCAATGAAAGGGCCAGCCATGGGAAAGACTCCGCTTCTGCTCGTCCGCCTCAGTGTCACCACGCTCGGCGTCCTGATCGCCGCGCTGATCGGCTGGCGGCTGTGGGTGCACTACGAGATCGATCCGTGGACCCGCGACGGCCGTGTGCGCGCCGACATCGTCGCGGTGGCGCCGGACGTCTCCGGCCTCGTCTCCGAGGTGCTGGTCGTCGACAACCAGGTAGTGAAGAAGGGCGACATCCTGTTCCGGATCGATCGCGAGCGCTTCACCTTGGCGCTGCGCCAGGCCGACGCCGCGGTCGAAGGTCGCGTCGCCGCGCTCGACGCCGCCAACAAGGATCTGGCACGCTATCGCAATCTCAGCAGCGACGCCGTCACCGAGCAGAAGCGCGAGCAGATCACCGCGGCCCAGGCCGAGGCCGAAGCCGCCCTACATCAGGCGATGGCCGATCGCGACATCGCCAAGCTCAATCTCGACCGCTCGGAAGTCCGCGCCCAGGTCGGCGGCCTGATCACCAATTTCGATCTCCGTCCCGGCGCCTATGTCCACGCCGGCGCCGGCGTCGCTGCGCTGATCGATCAGGCGACTCTACACGTCGATGGTTACTTCGAGGAAACCAAGCTGCCGTCGATCAAAGTCGGCGACCATGCCGAGGTCCGGTTGATGGGCGAGCGCAGCCCGCTCTATGGTCACGTCCAGAGCATCGCAGGCGGCATCGAGGATCGCGACCGCAGCGCCGGCGCCAAGCTGCTGCCGAACGTCAACCCGACATTCAACTGGGTGCGGCTGGCACAGCGAATTCCGGTGCGCATTGCGCTCGACCACGTGCCGCCCGAGGTCCGCCTCGTAGTCGGCCGCACCGCCACCGTGGTGATCGAGCGCCGCGGCGGCTGAACACGCTGCACAACTTAGCTTCCGTCATTCCGGATTGCGCGCTCTTGCGCGCAAGTCCGGAATCCATAGTCCCTGGACTCGCGGTGACGCACTGAGGCGGCGAAGCTCGTCCAAGAAACAGAAACCGGTGGTTATGGATTCCGGGCTCGCGCTCCGCGCGCCCCGGAATGACGAAATAGAGGCTGCGTTACTCGCTTTCCACCGTCCCACCGGCAAAATTGCGATACAGGAAGCGGTCACTGCCGGACTCGGCCTCCGTTTCTGCGGTCTTGAAGATGCGGTCGTGCAGTGGCGACAGTGCGCAGGCGGGATCGGTCGCGGCAGCGTCGCCGGCCAATGCGAAGGCCTGACAGCGGCAGCCGCCGAAATCGATCTCCTTGAACGCGCAGCTCGCGCACGGCTCTCGCATCCATCTGGTGCCGCGATAGCGATTGAACGCCTCGGCACTCCGCCAGATCTCGGCGATCGACGCGCCGTTCCGCACCGACGGGAAGTCGAGCCCGGTGATGGTCTCGGCGGCATGGCACGGCAGCACCTTGCCGCTCGGCGAGATGTTGAAGAATTGCCGGCCCCAGCCGCCCATGCACTTCTTCGGCCGCGCCGCGTAGTAATCCGGGATCACATAGTCGATCGCGAGCTGGCCTTTCAGCCGCTCGCGCGCCGCCTCGACGGTCGCGGTACAGTCCTCGATCTGCGCAAGCGTCGGCATCAGCGCGGCGCGGTTCTTCAGCGCCCAACCGTAATACTGCACATTGGCGACTTCGAGCCGGTCGGCATCGAGCGCGAGCGCCATCGCGATGATGTCCGGCAATAGATGCAGGTTCTGCCGGTGCATCACCGCATTGACGGTGAGCGGCAGATCGAGCTCGCGGGTCCAGCGCGCGACCTCGAGCTTCTTGGCGTGCCCGCCGGCAAAGCCACCGACGCGGTCGGCCAGCGAAGCCTCGCTGCCCTGAAAGCTGATCTGCACATGGGCGAGCCCGGCATCGGCCAGTGCCGCCAGCCGCTCCCGGCTGAGCAGCACCGCCGAGGTGATCAGGTTGGTGTAGAGCCCGACCTCGGTGGCATGACGCACCAGTTCGACCAGATCCTTGCGCGCCGTCGGCTCGCCGCCGGAGAAATGCACCTGCAGCACGCCGATGCGCGCAAGCTCGCTGAGCACCCGCTTCCATTCGTCGGTCGACAGCTCCGCGCCGCCGCGCTCAAGCTCCAGCGGATTGGAGCAATACGGGCATTGCAGCGGGCAGCGATGCGTCAGCTCCAGCAACACCGCCAGCGGAATTCCGAACGTCTCTGCGACGCTGCCGGGCTTCTCCAGCACGGCAATGCCGTCGGTCGTCGCAACGCTGGCAGCAGTCTCGGTCACGGCGCGGTCTCCCGCGCCTCGGTGAGAAAGCCCTTGTCGGCGAGATCCTGCAGCATCGCGATCACATCGCGGCCGATCTCGGCGCGGCCCGCGGCGTACTTCGCCGCCAGCGCATCGATGATGGCCACCACATCGCGCGCGCCGTCGCAGAGCTGCAGGATTTCAACCGCGATCTCGTCCGGCGCCAGCACCCGTTCGGGCGCCAGGATCACCCAACGCTGCCGCGTCTCGTCGAACTTCAGCCGGGCGTGGCGTGGCAGCACCGGGCGGCTGGTCTCGCTGACGCTGATGCGGCGCGGCGCCATCGGCTCAAAACCCTTGCGGCACGAACGCGCCGGGCGGGATGTGGCCGTCGACATAGGCGTGATGCAGCGCGTCGAGCTGGGCCCACAGCACGTTGGTCTTGAAGATCAGCGCGTTGCACACCGCTTCGCGCTCGGCCGGGGTGGTGGCGTGCTGCTTGACGTAAGCAAGCGCAAAGTCGGCATCGCGCGGCGCCTGCTCCAGGCGGCGCTTGAAGTAGCTCATGATCTCGGGATTGACGAAGTCGTAATGCGCCAGCATCCCGGCGATCCGCTCCTCGTGCAGATTAGGTGCGAACAATTCGGTCAGCGACGAGGCGATCGCCTCCAGCGGCGTGCGGTCGCGGACGAAATGCACATACGCATCCACCGCAAACCGCGTCGCCGGCAGAATGCCCTGGGTCGACTCGACGTAACCGCTGTCGAGACCGAGACCTTCGGTCAGCTTCAGCCAGCGCTCGATGCCGCCTTCGCTGGACAGATCGCCGTCGTGATCTTCGATGCGGTGCCGCCACTCGACGCGGGTGGCGCGGTCGCGAAACCGCGAGATCACCACCGCGTCCTTGATCGGGATCGAGCTCTGATAGTAGTAACGGTTCAGCGCCCAGGCCTGCACCTGCCCCTTGTTGAGCTTGCCGCCGTGCAGCAGGCGGTGAAACGGATGCAGATTGTGATAGCGCGCGGCGCCGATCTGGCGCAGCGCCGCTTCCAACTCGTCGGCATTGGCGAGCGGCGCGGCGCCATTCAGCGAAAACGCAGTCATCGCATTCACAACGTCACCTCCGTGCCGTCGGCCGGGATCTGCCAGCCGGCCGTTTCGAGCTGCCGGCGCTCGGTCGAGTGGGCCAGCAGAGCGGGGTTGGAATTGTTGACGTGAACGAACAGCTTCTCTGCGATGCCGAGCTCCGACAGTGCGGCGATCGCGCCGTCGTCACCCGCCATCGCGATATGTCCCATCGCCTGCCCGGTCTTGGCGCCGAGGCCGGCTGCGATCAGCTCGTCGTCGCGCCACACCGTGCCGTCGAACAGCAGCAGCGGCGCGCCGGCGAGCCGTGCCTTGAGGTCGTCGGTGACGCGGGCGCACGCGGTCAGAATGTGAACGGTCTGGCCGCTTGCCGTCTCTGTGATGGTCAGCCCGAGCGTATCGCCCTCGCCGTCGGCTCCGCCCGGATGGGTCTGGCCTTCGAGATACCACGCGCCCTTGCCCGGCACCGCGAAGGCCTGCACCTCGAGGCCCGACGGCGCCCCGTCGGGCAGGCATAGGGCGAACGTCTGATCGATCGCGATCGGCTGCCGCGCCACCAATGTCTCGTTCAGCACGTTGAAGATGCTGTTGGCCTTCAGGATCGCCAACACCTTGGCATGGGCATAGATCGTGAACGGCGAGCCTTCCCGCATCGACAGCAGGCCGGCAACCGCATCGACCTCGCCATTGGTGAGCACCACGCCGGCGATCGGGCTGTGGCGTAACGCGCCTGGGCGCGGATGCAGTTGCGGAGTGGAGATGATCTGCTGGCGCAAATCCGGCGCAGCGTTGATGAGAAACCAATGCGCGCCATCGGCGCTGACCGCCACCGATGCCTGAGTACGGCGGAGTTCGGGGTCAGCGAAGGCCGCACGACAGACCGGACAACCGCAATTCCATTGCGGCACCCCGCCGCCGGCTGCGGCGCCGAGAACGATCACCCGCAGCATCGATCGCCTTCCGCTGACGTCCCCATCGACGGCACCGCGCGCAACTCAATGCGCAGACCACCGCGACCGACAGAGACTGCCGATCGCGCTGTTCGCCGTCGTCACAACAAGGCTGCGATTCGATTACTTGCGCGCCGCGCAGGCATACATGTTGATTTCCATGCCGACCGCGATCTCGACGATTTCAGGTTTCTTCCAGGCCATGAGGTCCTCCCGATTTGCAGGTCTGTTGCCGCAATGGGGCAACGATAGGTCTGGTTCACAACCCGCGCAAGCAAACAGCGTTGCGCGGTGCAGCGATCACTCCGCGGTGATGCAGCGCCCATCCAGCACCCCCGACATCCGCCTCACCCGAAGCGGCCCAGTGCCAAGCTGCCGACGCACCGACTGACGGCGTTCGGAAGGCCCCTTGCCCAGTGGCATGCCAGAACGTCCCACGAACGCTTCGAGAACGCCAAAACCACCGCCCTGCCGGGCTTGACCGGCTGGCATCTGGTATGCCAGATCAGGGTGTGGTGGCCCGAGCCGCCAGCCGAGGATGCCGATGATCGCGCGTGCCCGCCCGACTGCGAACGAAACGCCTGCCGAGCCGGAGCTCGGCATCATGCGGCTCGCGCCGGAGACCAGCTTCAAGACCAAGGCCTACGAGGCGCTGAAGCAGGCGATCCTCAAGATGGACATCTACACCACGCCCGAGCCGGTGATGCTCGACGAGCGCGCGCTGTCGGACAAGCTCGGCGTCAGCCGCACGCCGATCCGTGAAGCGATCGCGATGCTCGAACAGGAAGGCCTGGTGAAGGCGGTGCCGCGGCGAGGCATCATCGTGGTGCGCCGGACCAAGGCGGAAATCGTCGACATGATCCGCGCCTGGGCGGCGCTGGAGAGCATGGCGGCGCGGCTGATCACCATCGTGGCCCGCAAGCGCGACATCGCCTCGCTCCGCGACGTGTTCAAGGAATTCGGCCCCGACCGGCTGCCGCAGGATCACATCGACGAGTATTCCCGCGCCAACATCGTGTTCCATCAAGCGCTGATTTCGCTCAGCGAGTCGCCGGTGCTGGTCGACATGACCAACGACATCCTGATCCACGTCCGCGGCTATCGCCAGCTCACCATCGGCCGCAAGGAGCGCATCGCCGCCTCCCTGCCCGAGCATCTGGCGATGATCGAGGCGCTGGAGGCACGCGACACCGAGCTCGCGGAAAAGCTGGCGCGCGATCACACGCTGCGGCTGGCCGCTTACGTCGAGACCCACGGCCAGGAGCTGTTCGCCTGACGCACGCCTATCCACGTCATTGCGAGCCGAAGGCGAAGCAATCCAGGACGCAAGCACGGGCCGCTGGATTGCTTCGTCGCTTCGCTCCTCGCAATGACGAACTGAGAGCTAACCTCGACAAGAAACTGAACACCACGGAGTAACCAGATGACCAAGGCGCTCGACGGCGTTCGCGTTCTCGACTTCACCCACGTCCAGTCCGGCCCGACCTGCACGCAACTGCTGGCGTGGTTCGGCGCCGACGTGATCAAGGTGGAGCGCCCCGGCAGCGGCGACATCACCCGAGGTCAGCTGCAGGACATCCCGAAGGTGGACAGCCTGTATTTCACCATGCTGAACCACAACAAGCGGTCGATCACGCTCGACACCAAGAACCCGAAGGGCAAGGAGGTGCTGACCGCGCTGATCCGCACCTGCGACGTGCTGGTGGAGAATTTCGGCCCCGGCGTGCTCGACCGGATGGGCTTCACCTGGGAGAAGATCCAGGAGATCAACCCGCGGATGATCGTCGCCTCAATCAAGGGCTTCGGTCCCGGCCCGTATGAAGACTGCAAGGTCTACGAAAACGTCGCGCAGTGCACCGGCGGCGCCGCCTCCACCACCGGATTTCGCGACGGCCTGCCGCTGGTCACCGGCGCGCAGATCGGCGATAGCGGCACAGGCCTGCACCTCGCGCTCGGCATCGTCACCGCGCTGTATCAGCGCCACCACACCGGCCGCGGCCAGCGTGTCACCGCGGCGATGCAGGACGGCGTGCTGAACCTCTGCCGCGTCAAGCTGCGCGATCAGCAGCGCCTCGCCCACGGTCCGCTGAAAGAATACAGCCAGTTCGGCGAAGGCATCGAATTCGGCGAGGCGGTGCCGCGCGCCGGCAACGATTCCGGCGGCGGCCAGCCGGGGCGTATCCTCAAGTGCAAGGGCTGGGAGCAGGATCCGAACGCCTACATCTACGTCATCACCCAGGCGCCGGTGTGGGAGAAGATCTGCGACGTGATCGGCGAGACCGGCTGGAAGACGCATCCGGACTACGCCACGCCGCCGGCCCGGCTGTCGCGGCTCAACGAGATCTTCGCTCGGATCGAGCAATGGACCATGACCAAGACCAAGTTTGAGGCCATGGAAATCCTCAACGCCGACGACATCCCCTGCGGCCCGATCCTGTCGATGAAGGAGCTCGCCGAGGATCAGTCGCTGCGCGCCACCGGCACCATCGTCGAGATCGATCACCCGGCCCGCGGCAAGTATCTGTCGGTCGGCAATCCGATCAAGCTGTCGGACTCCCCCACCGAGGTGAAGCGCTCGCCGCTGCTCGGTGAACACACCGACGAAATCCTGCGCGACGTCCTCGGCTACAGCGACGCCCACGTCGCCGAGATTCACGACTCCGGCGCAACGACGCCACCGCGCAAACAGGCGGCGGAGTAATCGCTGCATCGCGCTCGCCGCGCCCGACTATCACGGGCGCGGCTGAACTAACTCGCCCGCACGCCCTAACAAGTCCGGTTGTTATTTTCTCTCCTTGCACCTTGTGATTAGTACGATCACAATGGTGACCGCACGGCTCCCGACAGAGGCGCTGGCTCACGGAGGAAACATGACGGACACGGTGCATGGAGTGCCCGCCGCTCAGACGCGGCGCGTGAGTGAAAGCTATCGCTGGACGCAACTCGCCATCGGCGTCGGCGCGATGGTGATGATCGCCAATTATCAGTACGGTTGGACGTTCTTCGTCCCCGACATTCAGAGAACCTTCGGCTGGGACCGCGCCTCGATCCAATGGGCATTCACTCTCTTCGTGTTGTTCGAGACCTGGCTGGTGCCGATCGAGGGCTGGTTCGTCGACAAATACGGTCCGCGCCTCGTGGTGCTGATCGGCGGCATCCTGTGTGCGCTCGGCTGGGCGATCAACGCGCAGGCGACGACGCTGTCGGGCTTCTATCTCGGCATGATCGTCGCCGGCATCGGTGCCGGCGCCGTTTACGGCACCTGTGTCGGCAACGCGCTGAAATGGTTTCCGGACAAGCGCGGCTTGGCGGCCGGATTGACGGCGGCGGGCTTCGGCGCCGGCTCGGCGCTCACCGTGGCGCCGATCCAGGCGATGATCCGCGACTCCGGCTTTCAGACCACGTTCATGTATTTCGGTCTCGGCCAGGGCATCGTGATCGTGTTCCTGTCGCTCCTGCTCCTCGCACCGAGGCCGGGCCAGGTGCCGTCGCCGCAGCGCAACGCCAATGTAATCCAGACGCGACGCGACTACCGGCCGACCGAAGTGCTGCGCCAGCCGGTGTTCTGGCTGATGTACTTCATGTTCGTGATCGTCGGCGCCGGCGGGCTGATGGTCACCGCCAATCTGAAGCCGATCGCCGCCGACTGGAAGATCGCCGACACGCCGGTGACGCTGATGGCGATGACCATGACGGCGGTGACCTTCGCGGCCACCTTCGACCGCATCCTCAACGGTCTGACGCGGCCGTTCTTCGGCTGGGTGTCGGACAAGATCGGCCGCGAGAACACGATGTTCATCGCGTTCGGGCTCGAGGGCATCGGCATCTACGCGCTGTATGCGCACGGGCAGGATCCGGTGTGGTTCGTGCTGCTGTCGGGGCTGGTGTTCTTCGCCTGGGGCGAGATCTACTCGCTGTTCCCGTCGACCTGCACCGATACGTTCGGGTCGAAGTTCGCAGCCACCAATGCGGGCCTGCTGTACACCGCCAAGGGCACCGCGGCGCTGCTGGTGCCGTTCGCCAATTCGCTGCAGCAATCCAGCGGCAGTTGGGATCTGGTGTTCCTGATCGCGGCCGCCGCCAACATTCTGGCGTCGCTCTTGGCACTGCTGGTGCTCAAGCCATGGCGACGCCGCGTCGTCGCCAAAAGCGAAATGGTTTGATCGGCGCGGCGGCGACGTCCGCGCCACAGGCCAATCTGGTATCACCGCGGCGTGGCCGAACGGCCACGCCTGTCTTGTTGTCTGTCTGATGGGAAATCGCATGAAGATCTGTATCTATGGCGCCGGCGCGATCGGCGGTTATCTCGGCGTTCAGCTCGCCCGATCCGGCGCCGCCGACGTCAGCCTGGTGGCGCGCGGCGCGCATCTGCAGGCGATGAAGGAGAACGGGCTCAAGCTGCTGATCGGCGACGAAGAGCGGGTGATCAAGCCCAACGCCACCGACAAGCCGGCCGAACTCGGCGTCCAGGACGTCATCATCATCTGCCTGAAGGCGCACTCGATCACCGGCGCGATCGATTCGATGAAGCCGTTGCTCGGCTCGCACACCCGCATCGTCACCGCGGTGAACGGCGTGCCGTATTGGTACTTCCACAAGCACGGCGGCAACGAATTCGAAGGCCGCACCCTGGAGAGCATCGATCCGGGCGGCCGCCAGTGGAAGGAGCTCGGCCCCGAGCGCGGCATCGGCTGCATCGTCTATCCGGCGACCGAGCTGGAGGCGCCCGGCGTAATTCGCCACGTCTATGGCGACAAATTCCCGATCGGCGAGCCGTCGGGCGAGACCACTTCGGACGTCGAGAACCTGTCGAAAGTATTCGAAGCCTCCGGATTGAAGGCACCGATCCTCGACCGCATCCGTGACGAGATCTGGCTGAAGCTGTGGGGCAACGTCTGCTTCAATCCGATCAGCGCCCTCACCCATGCCACGCTCGACGTGATCGCCTCCGATCCGGCGACCCGCGCGCTGTCGAAGGCGATGATGCTGGAAGCGCAGCAGATCGCCGAGACCTTCGGCGTCAAGTTCCGCGTCGACGTCGAACGCCGCATCGAAGGCGCCCGCAAGGTCGGCGCGCACAAGACCTCGATGCTGCAGGACCTCGAACGCGGCCGCCCGATGGAGATCGATCCGCTGGTCACCGTGGTGCAGGAGATGGGCCGGATGACCAACATCCCCACTCCCGCGATCGACTCCGTCCTCGGCCTCGTCATCCAGCGCGCCAAGGTGGCGGGGCTGTACTAATCACCTGCGCTCCCCACCCCGTCATTCCGGGGCGCTCGCGCCAGCGAGCGAACCCGGAATCCCGAGGTTGTTAGCACGCCTATTCCATCGAGATTCCGGGTTCGCGCATTTCATGCGCGCCCCGGAATGACTCCCGAGTTGAGGAACACTACGCCATGACCAAATGGGTTCGTTTTCGCGCAGGTGGCGCGGTCGGGTTCGGGACCATCGCGCATTCGGATATCACCGTGCATGACGGCGACATGTTCGGCGCTCATCAGCCGACCGGGCAGACGCTGCAGCTCGGCGATGTCGAGCTGCTCAGCCCGTGTACGCCGGGCAAGATCATCGGGCTGTGGAACAACTTTCGGGCGCTCGCCGCCAAGCTCAATCAGTCGATCCCGCCGGAGCCATTGTACTTCCTGAAAGCCACCACCAGCGTCACATCGCACGGCGCCGTGGTGAACCGTCCCGCCTCCTACGACGGCAAGGTGGTGTATGAGGGCGAGCTGGGCATCGTCATCGGCAAGCGTTGCAGCAACATCTCCGAATCCGAGGCGGCATCGCATATCTTCGGCTACACCTGCGTCAACGACATCACCGCCGCCGATATCCTCAATCGCGATCCGAGCTTCCCGCAATGGGCGCGGGCCAAGAGCTTCGACGGCTTCGGCCCATTCGGCCCGGCGATCGCCACCGGGCTCGATCCGCAGGCGCTGTCGATCCGCACCATTCTGAACGGCGCCGAGCGACAGAACTACCCGGTCGCCGACATGATCTTCGCGCCACATCAGCTCGTCAGCCTGCTATCGCACGACATGACGCTGGAGCCCGGCGATCTGATTTGCTGCGGCACCTCGGTCGGCGTCGGCGTGATGAAGGAGCCGGTCAACGCCGTCACCATCGCGATCGAAGGCATCGGCGAACTGCACAACGAATTCCGCCAGGCGGCGAAAGCCTGACGCTCTCTCGCCACACACACGTCATTCCGGGGCGCGCGCAGCGCGAACCCGGAATCCCGAAGTTGTTTTCACCACGTCGAGATTTCGGGTTCGCTCGCTGACGTGAGCGCCCCGGAATGACGCTGGAAATGCGGACCACTCCCCTCCCCACGCATTGGACATTTCGCCGTCGCTTCGGCAATCTCCCGGCCGCCAGCAACAGCAACAGGCGCGTCAGGCGCCGAGAAGTCCAAGGGGGACCCAGATGATCAAGACCCGTTTCACCGAAGCCTTCGGCATCGAACATCCGATCGTGCAAGGCGGCATGCAATGGGTCGGCCGCGCCGAGCTCGTCGCTGCGGTCGCCAATGCCGGCGCGCTCGGCATGATCACCGCGCTGACGCAGCCGACGCCGGAAGACCTCGCCAAGGAAATCGCGCGCTGCCGCGAGATGACCGACAAGCCGTTCGGCGTCAATCTCACCATCCTGCCGGCGATCAAGCCGCCGCCTTATGCCGAGTATCGCCGCGTCATCATCGAGAGCGGCGTCAAGATCGTCGAGACCGCCGGCAACAAGCCGCAGGAGCACGTCGAGGAGTTCAAGAAGCACGGCGTCAAGGTGCTGCACAAATGCACCAGCGTCCGCCACGCGCTGTCGGCGGAGCGGATGGGCGTCGACGGTATCTCGATCGACGGCTTCGAATGCGCCGGCCATCCCGGTGAGGACGACACGCCCGGCCTGGTGCTGATCCCGGCCGCCGCCGACAAGATCAAGATTCCGATGATCGCCTCGGGCGGCTTCGCCGATGCGCGCGGTCTGGTCGCCGCGCTCGCGCTCGGCGCCGACGGCATCAACATGGGCACCCGCTTCATGTGCACCAAGGAGAGCCCGATCCATCAGACGGTGAAGGAGAAGATCGTCGCCAACGACGAACGCTCCACCGACCTGATCTTCCGCACCCTGCGCAACACCTCGCGGGTCGCCAAGAATGCGATCAGCCAGCAGGTGATCGAGCTGGAGAAACAGGGCGCGACATTCGAGCAGGTCAAGGAATTGGTCGCCGGCTCGCGCGGCAAGATGGTCTACGTCACCGGGGATACCGACGAAGGCGTATGGTCGGCGGGCATGGTGCAGGGCCTGATCCATGATATTCCAAGCTGCGGCGAGCTGGTGTCGCGGATCGTCCGCGAGGCCGAGGCGATCATCCGCAGCCGACTCGAGGCGATGGTTTCGGGCGGCGCACGCGAGGCCGCAGAGTAAGACGCGCGCCGGGTCGGCGCTGCGAAAACAGGACGAGCTTGCGATGAAAGCCTATGTCTACGGTGCCGGTGGCGCCGCCATCACCGAAGTCGACAAGCCGGCTCCGAAAGGTCCGCAAGTCCTGATCCGGGTCCGCGCCTGCGGGCTCAACCGCGCCGACCTCGGCATGACCAAGGGCCACGCCCACGGCGCTGCCGGGGGCGTCGGCGCCGTGCTCGGCATGGAGTTCGCCGGCGAAATCGAAGCGGTCGGCGACGAGGCCTATGGCTGCAAGGTCGGCGACCGGGTGATGGGGTCCGGCACCGGCGCGTTCGGCGAGTACACCCTCGCCGATCACGGCCGGCTCTTGTCGATCCCGGACAATATGAGCTTCGAGGACGCCGCGACCCTGCCGGTCGCGCTCACCACGATGCACAACGCGGTCGTGGCGATCGGCAAGCTGCGCTCCGGACAATCGGTGTTGGTGCAAGGCGCCAGCTCAGGGGTCGGGTTGATGGCGATGCAGATCGCCAAGCTGAAGGGCGCCCGCACAGTAATCGGCTCGTCGACCGACAAGGGCCGGCGCGACAGGCTGCATCAGTTCGGCGCCGACCTTGCGATCGACTCCTCCGGCGACGGATGGGTCGATCAGGTGCTCGCCACCACCGGCGGTGCCGGTGTCGACCTCGTGATCGACCAGATCTCCGGCAAAGTCGCCAACCAGAACCTCGCGGCAACCCGTGTGCTCGGCCGCATCGTCAATGTCGGCCGGCTCGGCGGCACCCATGCCGAGTTCAACTTCGATCTGCACGCGGCCCGGCGGATCGACTATGTCGGCGTCACCTTCCGCACCCGCAGCATCGAGGAGATCCGCGAGATCTTCCGCCAAGTCCGCGGCGACATCTGGCCGGCAATCGAATCGCGCAGCCTGAAGCTGCCGATCGACAAGGTGTTTCGGTTCGCGGAGATCGGCGCGGCGTTCGCGCACATGGAAGCCAATCGCCATTTCGGCAAGATCGTGGTGACGATCTGAGCCGGTTTCGCACCGGCCACAGCCATCTTAATTGAAACTAATTCGCAGCTTGCGCGAGCGGACCCGTTACCCACCAGCGGAACGGGTCCGGCGCCTTTCCGGCGTCGCACGAGACTGCTAAATCCCGCGCTATGAACGACGTCGCCAGCACCAAATCGCGAGTGGCCGCGATCTCCGTTGTCGCGAGTGCCACCATGGCCGCGGCAAAATTCGCCATCGGCATCGCCATCGGCTCGTTGGCGCTGATCTCCGAGGCGCTGCACAGCTCGATCGATCTGGTCGCCACCATCATCACCTGGTTCGTGGTGCGGATCTCGGACCGGCCGGCCGACGATGCGCATCACTACGGTCACGGCAAGATCGAGAGTCTGTCGGCGCTCGGCGTGATCGCCCTGCTCTATGTTCTGGCCGGAGGCATCCTGGTCGAAGCCTACAGCCGGCTGCGCGAAGGCTCGACGCCGCCGACCTTCTCATATCTCGCCTTCGCAATCCTCGGCGTCGACATCGTCGTCAATCTGTGGCGCGCCTGGGCGCTGCACCGGACCGCGGTCGCCACCAAGAGCCAGGCGTTGGCCGCCGACGCGTTGCATTTTGGCTCCGACGTGCTCAGCTCGTTCGCGGTGATCGCCGGCCTGAGCTTGTCGGCTTTCGGCTTCGCCTGGGGCGACGCCGCCGCCGCGATCGGTGTCGCGGCGATCGTCTCGATCCTCGGTCTGCGGCTCGGCCGCTCAACCATCCAGACTCTGCTCGACCGCGCGCCGGACGGCGTGTCGGAGAAGGCGCGCGACGTCATCACGGCTGTTCCGGGCGTCGTCGGCATCGAGCGGCTGCGCACCCGCATGGTCGGCCCGACGCATTTCATCGACGCTCTGGTCGAAGTGCCCCGCACCTATCCGATCGACCGCATCGACGAGATCAATCGCAAGGCCCAGGAATCGCTCACCGCCGAGTTCGGTGATGCGGACCTCACCTTCACGGCAATTCCGGTGGCCCGCGACAATGAAAGCGTGCGCGAGCGCATCATGGTGATCGCACGCAACTCCGGCCTCGCCGTGCATCACGTCACGGTGCACGATCTCGGCCACAAGCTGATCGTCAGCATCGATCTCGAGGTCGACGGCGAGATGCCGCTGGTCGACGCTCACGACATCGCGCACCGGCTCGAGGATCACATCCGCGAGG
Source organism: Rhodopseudomonas parapalustris (assembly GCF_053772255.1). NCBI lineage: Bacteria > Pseudomonadati > Pseudomonadota > Alphaproteobacteria > Hyphomicrobiales > Nitrobacteraceae > Rhodopseudomonas > Rhodopseudomonas parapalustris. The sequence goes on from NZ_JAMKBZ010000003.1 coordinate 240,663, forward strand.
ATTTCGGCACCGACGTCGAGGTCGACACTCACATCGAGCCGCTGGAGCCCGAGCTGCCGCAAGGCTCCGACGCAGCGCCGTCGCGCGTCGCAGAGATCCGCACGGCACTGAACAATCTCACCCGCAACGGCGCGATCCACGACGTCCACAGCGTCCGCGTTCGCGACACCGAGGCCGGCGAGATCGTCAACTTCCATTGCTACGCCGATCCGTCGATGAGCGTCATCGCCGTGCACGATCAGGTCGACGAGATCGAACGTCGCCTGCGCGCCGAATTCCCGAGCGTGAAGCGCGTGATCAGTCACGCTGAACCGCCGAACGCCGATTGAGCGCTGCGAGCCGCAGCCGTTCTCGTTTCGGACTCGACTCACGAAAAAATGTCGGCGCGATTCACCTTTGGATAAGGATTTTTCAGATCCCCGGAATCGTTGACTCTCGACAGCCCGCTAAAAGTCGATTCAAATCCTAACTGTGATTCGAACGGCGCTCGCTGCTCGAACGGGGCAGACGGATACTTGGTGGGGGCCACGTATGGCGCGCGTGCAGGCGGCGGACGCGTGCGGTCAATCCGATTCGATCAAAGGATTGGCGCAATCGATCGCCAAACCCGCGTATCATCGCCTGCTGAATGCAGAGCCGATTTTGCGGCGAGCAGTCCCTCTGCTGATCATCGCGTTTCTCGTCACCATTTTCTTCGGCGCCGCCGTTCAGATCATCGAACAGGGCAAGCAGAAGCGCGGTGCTCTGAACCGCGATCTCAGTGCGCTCGCCGATCTGCTGGCCGAACGGCTCGAACACATCGGCGTCGTCAGGCTGGACCGGCCCGCCTCGATCGAGCGTTTGCAGAATCTATTGCCCGGCCTGATTCCGTCGTGGGGCATCGCGGCCGGACGGCACGTCATCGTAACCAGCGCCGATCAGCGAATTCTCGCGCGGCTGCCGGTGGGCAGCCCAAGCGGAGTCGACAACCGGTTTCTCGAAGTGCTGGGCGCCGCGTCGCTGACCAAGTCGGGGCAGCAGACCGGTGTTAGCGAGATCATGCTTCCCGGCGGCACCTCGGCGCTGGCGACGATGCATGTGGTGAAGTCGCTCCCCGGTCAGGTCGTGATCATTCAGGAGGACACCGGCTCGGTGTTCCGGTCCGACACCGCGCTGCAGGTGACGCTGTCGGCGACCACCGGCTTCGTGGTGCTGATTCTCGGCTTCGCGTTCCATTGGCAATCGACCCGCGCCCGCGAAGGCGACCTGATCAACGACGCGGTGCGCAGCCGGATCGACACCGCGCTCAACCGCGGTCGCTGCGGCCTGTGGGACTGGGATCTCAGCCGCGGCCGAATCTTCTGGTCGCAATCGATGTTCACGCTGCTCGGGCTCGAGAGCCGCAACGACCTGTTGACCTTCGGCGAGGTCAACGCCCTGGTCGAGGGCGACGACATCGACCTGTTCGCGATCGCCGACGAGCTGATGGACGGCCGCGTCGATCACATCGACCACAGCTTCCGGATGCGGCACGCGCAAGGCCACTGGATCTGGCTTCGGATGCGCTGCGAGCTGAGCCAGGAAGCCGACTCCTCCGACAAGCATCTGATCGGCATCGCCGTCGACATCACCGAACAGAAGAGTCTCGCCGAGCGCTCGGTCGAAGCCGATCTGCGGCTGCGCGACGCGATCGAGACCATCCCCGAAGCGTTCGTGCTGTGGGATTCCGAGAACCGCCTGGTGCTGTGCAATTCGCACTTCCAGCGGCTGCACAAGCTGCCGGATTCGGCGGTCGAGCCCGGCACCTCCTACGAGACCATCCTCGAAGTCGGCCGGATGCCGCAGCTTCGCACGAGGCTGTGCGACAATGGCGGCGTCGCGCCCGGCGCCCGCACCTTCGAAGCACAGCTCGACGACGGCAACTGGCTGCACATCAGCGAACGCCGCACCAAGGACGGCGGCTACGTCGCGGTCGGCACCGACATCACCAGGATCAAGGCTCACGAACAGAAGCTGGTCGACAACGATCTGCGGCTGCGCGCCACGGTCGCCGATCTGAAACTGAGCCAGGCGCAACTCGAGAAGAAGACCAAGGAGCTGGTCGACCTCGCGCACAAATACTCGCTGGAGAAAACCCGCGCCGAGGAAGCCAATCAGACCAAGTCGAAATTCCTGGCCAATATGAGCCACGAGCTGCGCACGCCGCTCAACGCCATCATCGGCTTCTCGGAGATCATGGGCAGCGGCATGTTCGGCACGCTCGGCTCTGAGAAGTATCAGGAATACTGCCACGACATCATGACCAGCGGTCACTATCTGCTGGAGGTGATCAACGACATCCTCGACATGTCGAAGATCGAGGCCGGACGGATGCGGCTGGAGATGGAGCCGCTCGACCTCTCCAAGACGATCGGCGAGTCGCTGAAGGTGGTGGCCGGCCGGGCCGAGCACAAACACCTCAATCTGCGCGCCGAGATCGGCGATCAGATCCCGATCGTCGCCGACCGCCGCGCCATCAAGCAGATCCTGATCAATCTGCTGTCGAACGCGGTGAAGTTCACCCCCGACGCCGGCCGCGTCACAGTGCGCAGCCGCGTCGCCGGCGAACGGATCGTATTGATGATCGCCGACACCGGCATCGGCATTCCGCCGCAGTCCCTGCGCCGCCTCGGCCAGCCGTTCGAACAGGTCGAGAGCCAGCTCACCAAGACCTACCACGGCTCCGGCCTCGGCCTCGCCATCGCCAAGTCGCTGGTCAATCTGCACGGCGGCGCGATGCGGCTGCGCTCGACGCTCGGCGAAGGCACCGTCGTAATGGTCAGCCTGCCGCGCGCCTGCCGCCAGCGCCAGCTCGCCGCCTGATCTCTTCTCGCTTGGTCTCTGCCACTGCGCAGCAGCGCGAACGTTTGCTTCCGTTTCACACGAGATTCCGGGTTCGCGCTGCGCGCGCCCCGGAATGACTCGCGGTGGGTCTGAGCTATCAACCAGGTCGTCGTTCCGGGGCGCGAGCGACAGCTCGCGAACCCGGAACCTCGCGGGATTGAGCAACAGAGCCGCTCCACCACGCCATGCTGTTCGCATAGCGCGAGTCTTGCCCGCGCCGGACAGACGCGCAAAAAACACCCCGGTTCTGATCACTCAGAACCGGGGCTTTCGCATGAACTCTACGACCTGTGCCTACCAGTTGACGCGGGCGCCGGCCGAGACCTGATGGCTGGTGGCGTTGCTACGGAATTCGCCGCTATAGGCCGCGAACATCCGGAACGTTTCGGTGCGCCAGCCGGACAGTTTGGCGCCGACCAGCGCCGCATCGCGGCCGGGCTGCGCCGCATCGACCAGGAACGCGTTGTCGAGCAACGCGGCCTCGCTGACCAGCGTAGTGTCGCGCAGATCGTGGCCCCAGCCGACCTTCAGCTCCGGCGCCAGCGTGGTGCCGTCGGTGGTGCGCAGCCGCGCGCTCACCGCGGCGCCGACCGTCGAGGTCAGCTTGTCGTAGGTCCGGGCCGCATAGACGAGGCCGATCGGAAGCTGGCTTTCGCTGTAAGCGTCGCGGCGGAAGCCCTGCCAGGTCATGCCGACGAACGGCTTCAGCGTCACGTCACGCCCCATCGCGAACCGATAGCCGGCTTCGAACGTGGTGCCGACGCCGACGCCATTTGCGCTGCCCTGCAGGCTGGTGGGCGACAGCAGGATCTGGCGGCTGGTCGCCATCTGGCTCGGACCGGCCGCGATCCGGACATCGACGACCGCGGCACCCGGCGTCCAGCTCGCATAGGCGGCGCCGGCGTAGGTATCGACGGTGCCCTGCATGTCGGTGCTGGTCGCGGTGGTGCGAACGTAGCCGAACGCACCGCCGGCGGTCAGGCTGTTGGAGAACCGGCGGTCGACGCCGAACGTGAAACCGGCGCTGACCGCTTTCGAGCCCGACAGATCGCCGCTGTCGCGGATCCGGCTGTTGCGACCGAAGCCCTGCCCCCAAACCGACCAGCCGTCCTGCACCCGCTCGGCCGGCGAGATGCTGGCGAACGCATTCATCGCCGCGTTGGTCCCGGCGCTCATCGTGTTGTGGCCCGCGTAGGACAGCGCGAACGATTGCGCGGTGCCGTTCTGGCCGAGCTCGCTGCCCGACGTCAGCATGTCCTGGCGGTCGCCGATCGCGCCGAGAAAGCCGGTGAACGCCTGCAGCGGCGCAGACGCCATCGCCGGCTGGCCGGGGCCGGCGAGCTGACCGAGCGCCTGGTCGAACTGCGCCTCGGTGTCGAGCTTGTACAGCGCGTCGTACAGCGCCTTCTCGTTGGCGCTCGGCATCACGCCCGCGGCCGCGCGCTTGTTGTCGAGGATGCGGGCGATCGACTGCTGCGTCGGCCCCAGCTTGTCGGCTTCGGCGAGCTGGCTGAAGCTCGACGGCGTCACTACCAGGGCGATCGAAGTCGGGCTGTAGATCAGGTCGAAGCGGCCGTTGGCCGGCAGCCCTGAGGTCGGCTGCACCAGGTTGGAGAAGCTGCCCGCGGTGCTGGCGCCGTCGGTCGCCTGCACGAAGGCGAATTCGGTGCCGAGCGCCGGCGTGTAGTTGCTCACGGTGCCGACGCTGCCGCGCAGCACCGGGGTCAGCGTGCCGGCCGCGTAGAACACGTTGCCGGCGCCGGTGACGTAGATCTTGTCGTAGGTGCCGGGGCCGCCGGGCACGATCAGCGAGCCGTCGATATCGATCCTGGTATTGGCCGTCGCGGTCAGCGTGACGTTGCCGTTGAAGGTCAGCGAGCCGACGGAGTTGCCGTTCAGCACGGTGCCGGCCGGCACCACATTGTTGCTCACCAGGTCGCCGATATTGGCCATCTTGCCCGGCGACAGCGTACCCGCGATCACGGTGTCGCCGGCGATCGTGCCGAAGCCGGCCAGGGTTGCGGGCTGCGCGACTTCGAGGCGATGGCCGGCCGACATCGTCAGCGTGCCGTCGACCGCGAGCGTGCCGAGCTGAGCGAACACATTGCCGCCGGCGTTGGTGCGGCCGGAGACGCTCAGAATGCCGGCGCCGACTTTGGAGAAGTCGCCGTCGGTGGTGAGCAACCGGCTCCAGTAGGTGGTTTGATCGGCCGCGACCGACACCGCCGTGTTGGCGGCGAGCGTGGTCGGACCGTCGGTAGCGCGATCGAGCCGGATCAGACCGTAACCGAACACGGCATCGACGCCGGGCGCGCCGAGATCTTCGGTGGTCGAGAACAACAGGCGCGACAGGTCCTGGGCATTGTAGCTCGGATTGGCCTGGATCAGCACCGCGATCGCGCCCGACACCGTCGGCGCCGCCATCGAGGTGCCCTGCGCGAAGCCGTAGGTGTTCACCGGAACGGTCGAATACACCAGCGCGCCCGTTGCATCATCGCCACCGGGCGCGGCCACGCACCAGCTCGCGGTGACGCCGCACAGATTCGAATAGGACGCAGCCGCCTTGGTGATGCCCACCGACATCACCGAAATAATCTGACCCTGCTGATGTTGAAGGGCAGATCCGTCGAGCTGCTGTCCCTGATCGTCGTACACACCAAGCGCGGCGTGCGCCGGATTGAAGAACGGCATCAGCGCAATGCCGTTGGCATTGCGGGCGGCGACCGGATTTTCGACGCGGTCGTTACCGGCGGCGGCGACGATGATCTTGCCGGCCTTGAGCACATTGAACGCGGCATTCGCCTCGTCATCGATGTTTCCGACTGTCCATTGCTTCAGATTGGTCAGACCGTCGGAGTTCGGGCCATAGCTGGCGTTGTACACCATCGTCCCGCTCAGGCTGGCGAAGTAATTCAGCGCCAGCGCGGAAGAGTCGACCGTCCCGTAGGTGGTGTAACCTATCTCGGTGATCGCACGCAGCGGAATGATGTTGGCATCGTAAGCGACGCCGTGCGCATCGACATTGGTGAACTTCTCGGCCGCGATTATGCCGGCAACGTGCGAGCCGTGGATGTCGGTCTTCTGCGCGCTCTCGGGCGAAAGGTCATTCGGATCGAACGCCTTGCCGATCTCGACGACGTAGTTCTTGCCGAGGTTGGTGCGCAGCTTGTTGACGAGGCCGGCATTGGTCGTGTCGAAGCCGGTATCAGCCACCGTGACGGTGACGCCGGCGCCGGTGAAGCCACGGTCATAGGCCGCCTGCGCACCGATCCTATCCAGATTCCAGGTCTGAAGTTTCGCGTCAGGCATCTGGTTCGGCAGGTTCGGCGAGTTGTTCATCGCCATCGCAACGTTCTGATACGACGACGCGGTCAATCCCGAGACCGATGCGGTGCGGGTCGCGAGCACTTGCGCAGCGTTCGGCGCGAGGACCATCCGCTGACCGGAGGTCAGCACGCCGAGATCGGCAGCCGTGCTGACGTCGCGCAGCGCGCTCGGCGCCAGCGTGGAGACATGGCGCACCACGGCGTCGCGGAGTCCGGGATCGCGATACGTGCTGTCGTAAGCCTGCGCGATCAGCGCGCGCTCGCCCTGCCGCATCGCATCGGAGAACTTCGCCTTCAGGTCAGGCGACAAGGCAGACTTGGCAACCGATTTCGAAGGCGATTCCGCCGCATACAACGCGGCTGACATCGGAGTGCTGACAAGAAACGTCGTACACAACAGCAGCGACGAGAGATGACGAAAACGCCCCACGGTGCTCACGGACTTTCCCTTCCTGTCCGAGCAGGCGCCTCAGCCGCGCATGCTCGGTCTTCTGTCTCGATCGGCGAACTGACGAACACTTCGCCTCGGTGTTCGCGTAGTTCTAAATCGGTGCGAATACGTCGCGACAGAGCGGAGCGGCCGGATTCAGGTTGAAGGTGGCGTTTTCCTTTGACTTTGCGTCTCAGAACAGGACGGGCGGGAGTGTCGGCCACCTCCTCGCCTTGGCGCGGGCACACGCGGAGCGCGCAATCCATCGCGACCGCGTCCTGTCGGCTGGCGGCGCGGAGACGCATCGTCTTTCGTGGAAAAACCCGCTAAGCTGAAGGCACTTGGCCACCGGCGGCGCAAATGCCGATGGCCTGTCGAGCCGGCTTGAAGATCAATCGACCCGATGGCGCCCCTTCCCCGACTCTATTACGTGACCTCCGGCCTCGACGAGGCCAACGCATTCGCGACCTGGAGCGCGGTGATCTCCCCGTTGTTCGAGCCGCGGCGCTGCGGCCCGAGCAGGAAGACGCCGACCGGCTCGGCCTATGGCATCATCATCGGCGACCTGGTGGTCGCCAAGGTCGCGTTCAACGCCCAGGACTTCGTCCGCGATGCCCAGCGCATCGCGATGACGCCGGATCACCTGCTGCTGCACCTCTACGTCACCGGCGGCTTCAACGGCGAGGTGACGCGGCAGCAGACCGTGATCGGCCCCGGCAAGGTGGCGCTGATCGATCTCGCCTGCCCGATCTCGACCCGCGCCTTTGCATCGACCACGATGTGCCTGATCGTGCCACGCAGGCTGCTCGGCGGCGTGCCGCTGCACACCCTCAAGCCGAAGCTCGATCCGCTGCGCAACGATCTGCTGGCCGCCTATATCCGCTCGCTGCAGGAGCGCAGCGCGCAACTGACCGAGGCCGACGTCGCGGCCACCGTTGCGGAGACCGCCGAGTTTCTACGCCGGTTGCTGGCGCCCGCCGCCGAGGCCGACCTCGCGCCGCAACGCAGCGCCGACGAGACCATTCTGGCGCTCACCGAAGCGCTGATCCGCGACAACCTCGCTCGGCCAGAGCTGTCGCCCGACTGGCTGGCGCAGCAGCTCGAAGTGTCGCGCGCGTCGCTGTACCGGTTGTTCGCCGATCGCGGCGGGGTGATGCGCTATGTCCAGGAACGCCGCCTGCTCGCCGTGCAGGCGGCGCTCGCCGATCCGTTGGAGACGCGGCGACTGTCGCGCCTCGCGTCCGATCTCGGCTTCAAGAGCGAGGCGCATTTCAGCCGCTCGTTCCGCGCCCGGTTTGGCGTCACCGCCAGCGCCTATCGCAAGGCGCAGCTCGACGCTTCCGCAGCGATCCAGCTCACCAGCCCGGCAGTGGTGCAGCGATGGTGGACTGCCGTGGCGCAAGATCCGCTGAGGCAGGCCGGCTGAGCTAGCCAAAAATCCCGCTTGTCCGCGTTCGAAGCCGCCGTGTAAGAGCGGGACAACGATTGACGCAAGGAGCCCGGCCGTGGACTTCAGTGCCGCCTTCCACCAGACTTCGGTCTGGATGTTTCGACTGGCGATCGTCGGCGCGGCGGTCGGCATCGGCTACGTCGTCATGACCAAGCAGGACGAGGCACCGACGGAAGCGCGCGGCGCCATTACGGCCCCGCCCGACGACGGCGTCGCCGGCTGCCAGCCGATCGGCCACACCGCGAGCGGCAAGCTGGTGTATTCGATGGATTGCGAGCAGGTGCCGGCGGCCGGCGCCGAAGCAGCGAAGTAATCGCAAGCGGGCTGCACGACCAGGCAGCCATCGCGCTGCGGATCGCGGCGGCGCTCGCTATGCGCCCTCGCCGCCGATCAAGCGGTTGAAGATCGCGCGCACGTCGGACTGGGTTTCTTTCACCCTTGCCTGCAGCGACGAGAAGTCCGGCGCATCGCCGGCGCGCACCAACACCCGCAACAGATCGTCGCCGGCGGTTTCAGGCTTGAATTTCTCGCTGACACACAACCGCAGGATCTGCGTCAGGTCCTGATACAGCCGCGCTGCCGGCCGCAGCACCTCGGCGTCGGCGGAGGCCAGGAAACCGAGCCGCGTCGCATTGTCGAGCGCCGCGAGCGTGTTGACGTGGAGAATATCCGGCGCCTCGTGCGCATGCACGAGCTGCAGATACTGCGCGATGAAGTCGATATCGACCATGCCGCCGGCGGCGTATTTCAGGTCCCAGACGTCGTCCTCGCCCTTCTCCTGCGCGATCGCGCGGCGCATCTCGGCGACATCGTTGGCGATGATCCCCGCATCGCGCGGCCGCGTCAGCACGGCGCGGATCACCTGCTCGATCCTGCGGCGAAACGCCGGCGGCGCCGAGATCACCCGCGCCCGCGTCAGCGCCAGATGCTCCCAGGTCCAGGCCTCCTGTTCCTGATAGGCCGCGAACGCATCGAGCCGCGACGCGACCGGGCCGGCGCGGCCCGACGGCCGCAGCCGCATGTCGACGTCGTACAACACGCCGTAATTGGTCCGCGTGGTGAAGGCCGAGATCAGCCGCTGGGTGAAGCGCGCGAAGTACTGCGCGCCGTGCAGCGAGCGTTCGCCGTCGCTGTCCGGTGCATCGTCGTCGAAATCGTAGATCAGGATCAGGTCGAGGTCGGACGACGCCGTCATCTCGCGGCTGCCGAGCTTGCCCATCGCCAGGATCGCGGTCTGCTGATCCTTGACCCGGCCGTAGGTCGAGGCGAACTGCTCGCTGACGAGGCCGTGCACCGTGCCGACGATGCCTTCGGCGACGTCGGCGAACGCCACCGCGGCCTGCTGGGTCGGCACCGTGCCGGACAGAATCCGCGTCCCGATCAGGAACAGACTCTCCTGACCGAACAGCCGCATCCGATCGAGAAACTCTTCGTAGGAATCGGCATCCGCCAGCGTCACCGCCAGCCGCGCCGATAGTTCGGCCTGATCCGGCATCGCGCCGAAGAATCGCGGATCGATCAGCCCGTCGAGGATCTGCGGCTGCTGAGCCAGCATGTCGCCAAGCCGCGGCGCGGCGCCGAGCACCAGCGCCACCAGCGTCAGCAGATCGCGGTTCTGACTGAGCAGCGAGATCAGCCGGCCGCCGCGATGCAGCGCCTGCAGCAACCGGTCGAACGCGTTGATCGCGTCGTCCGGCTGTTCGGCGCGCGCCAGCTCCTCGATCAGCGCCGGGACGAACTCGCGGAAAGCGCGCTGCGTAGTCTCGACCTTGAGCACGCGATAGCCGCCGGTCATCCATTGCTGCAGCGTGGTCGCGACCATCACCGGCTTCTTGTAGCCGAGCGACAGCAGGTGATCGAGCAGGCGCATGTCTTCCGGGCCGGCGCCGTAATCGACCGGCGGCAGCTTCGCGGTGCCGGTCGGATCGCCTTCAAACAACTTGCCGTAATGGCCCTGCACACGTTCGAGATAGCCGAGCAGATCGCGCGCAAAGGCTTCTCGGCTGTCGTAACCGAGGAAGCGGGAGAACCGTTCGATCGCATCGATGCTGTCGGGCAGCGCATGGGTCTGCTCGTCGGCGATCATCTGCACCCGGTGCTCGACCTTGCGCAGGAACAGATACGCCTCGGTCAGCTCGTCGCGCGCCTGATAGGTGATCCAGTTGCGCGCCGCCAGAATATCGAGCGCCTCGAGCGTCGGCCGCACCCGCAGTTCCGGATGGCGGCCGCCGGCGATCAGTTGCTGGGTCTGGGCGAAGAACTCGATCTCGCGGATGCCGCCGCGGCCGACCTTGACGTTGTGGCCTTCCACCGCGACCTCGGTCTGGCCGCGATAGGTCTGCATCTGCCGCTTCATGTCGTGGACGTCGGCGAGCGCGGCGAAGTCCAGATGCTTGCGCCAGACGAAGGGCGCGATCTCCGACAGCATTGCCTCGCCCGCGACCAGATCGCCAGCGCAGGGCCGCGCCTTGATCATCGCGGCGCGTTCCCAGGTGCGGCCCTCGCGTTCGTAGTAATCGAGCGCCGACAGCGTCGAAAGCGCCACCGGCGTCGAGGCCGGATCGGGTCGCAGTCGCAGGTCGACACGGAACACGTAGCCGTCGCCGCGGCGCTGCTGCAGGATGCGGCTGAGCCCCTGGGTGACGCGCACGAAGAACGGCTGCGGCTCGATGTCCGGCGCGAGAGTCGGCGCGTCGAGTTCGTAGAAAACGATCAGGTCGATGTCGCTGGAATAGTTCAACTCGCCGGCGCCCATCTTGCCCATCGCCAGCACGATCAGGCCGGAGCCCTGCTCCGGGCAGTCGGGATTCGGCGGCACGATCCGGCCGCGGCCGGCTTCCTGACGCAACAGGAAGCGCAGCGTCATCTGCACCGAGCGGCCGGCCAGATCGGTGAGCGCCTGCGTCACCTGCATCACCGGCCAGATCCCGCCGATGTCGCACAGCGCGATCAAGAGCGCGGCCTCGGCCTTCATCCGGCGCAGCGCCGCCATGACCTCGTCCTCGGACGACGCAGCGGCGACCGAGGTCTCGGCGCTCTCCAGCAGCTTGGCCAGCCCCTGCTCCGGCGCGCCGCGCAGCACGCGCAGCAGCCGGGCCGGATCGGCGCGGATCAGATCGAACAGATACGGCGAGGCCTCGGCGATCGACTGCAGCGCAGTCTGCACCGCCGGAAACGCGGTGCCGAGCGAGGCGATCGCCTTGGCCTGATCCGGCGCCACATCGGCGAGCCATCCGGCCAGCCGCTCGGCCGCCAGCACGGGATCGTACAGGCACGGCCCGGCGCCGAAGCGCGCTGCCAAAGCGGTCTGGTCGAGGTCCGCGTCGATCGCGGAAGAAATCATGCCGGAGCCGGTTCGAGAGTCGTTGCGGAGGCCTGTCCTTCGCCCGTGCGCGCCGGAATTGCAAGCGTGGCGCGCAAACCGGGGTCCGCGTCGGCAAGTCGCAGTTCGCCCCCGTGCAGGCGCGCCACCGCCGAGGCGAGGCTGAGGCCGAGCCCGGAGCCCGGCAGGGTGCGGCTGGCCTCCAGCCGCACGAAACGTTCGATCGCGTGCTTGCGATCGGCCTCCGGAATACCGATGCCGTGGTCGGTGACGCTGAGCAGCACCTGATCGCCGTCGCGCCGCGCTTCGATCCGCACGATGGCCGTGGCAGCATCCGCGCTACCGTCAGCAGGCGATTGCGGCTTGCCGTATTTGATCGCGTTCTCGACCAGATTGGCGAGCGCCTGGCTGATCAATTCGCGATTGCCGCGCACCGGTGCGGCCAGTGCTTCGACCTGCAGGCTGAGCGCGTTGTCTTCGGCCAGCGGCTCGTACAATTCGTGGATGTCGCGCGCGATTTCGGCGACGTCGAAATCTGTCATGTCGCCGCTGGCGTAGCCGGCTTCGGCGCGCGCGATCATCAGCAGCGCGTTGAAGGTGCGGATCAAGCCGTCGGATTCTTCGATCGTGCGTTCCAGCGCCACGCGATAGTCGGTCTCGCTCGAGGCGCCCGCCAGCGCCTCCTCGGCGCGGTTGCGCAGCCGCGTCAGCGGCGTCTTCAGATCGTGCGCGATGTTGTCGGAGACTTCCTTCATCCCCGACATCAGGGCTTCGATCCGCTCCAGCATGGCGTTGAGATTTTCCGCCAGACGGTCGAGCTCGTCGCCGCTGCGGCCGACCGGCAGCCGCCCCGACAGATCGCCGGCCATGATCCGCTGCGTCGTGCCGGTCATCGCATCGATCCGTCGCAGCACGCGTCGCGCGGCGAACACGCCGCCGCCGAGGCCGAGCACGACCACAATCAGCACCGACCATTGCGCCGCCGAGCGCACCACTTTGTTGAGCCGCCGCCGCTCTTCCAGATCGCGGCCGACCAGGAGGCGAAAGCCGCTGGACAGTTCGGTGACTCGAACCAGTGCGCGGTGATTGGATCGCTCTTGATCGTCGAGCCGGCGATAGAACGTCTCGCTCCAGCCGAGCTTGCTCATCACTCCCGGCGCCAGCGCGCCGACATTGCCCGCGACCGCCTGCCCTGCCGGCGTGGTGACGAGATAGAGATTGGCCCCGGGCCGCAGCGCGCGGTTTTCGATGGTGAACACCACGCCGCGCAGACCGCGGCGGCCATAGATGTCGTTGATCTCGGCGATCTCGGCATCGACCGTGGTGGTGATCTGATCGGTGATCAGCTTGCGCGTGGTCCAGGCGAAGTACGCCACCAGCGAGGCTGCGAACAAGCCGAACAGGAACAGATAGACCAGCGTCAGCCGAAACGCGGTAGTTCGGATCAGTTTACCGAACGCGGTCACGGATCACGTCCCGGCGGCGGCGATGCTGTGGAAGCGGTTTCATATCGGCAAATTAGACACTTCAGGCCTGAATCCAAAGTGACAAATCGTTCAAGGAACGACACTGCGGATCAGTACGCACCTTTCAAACAAAGACCGGGGCGCCGCCCTGTTGAAGGCGGCGCCCCGGTGCGAGTAATAGCTGGCGCAGCACCGCATCTGGCGCTGCGAGCCGCATAAGGCCGTGCGCTAAGAGGCGCGTACGGTGCGAAGGAAGCGGCTGACTTCGTCTTCGAGCCGGCCGCTTTCCTGCGACAGCGACTGTGCCGACGAGAGCAACTGCGACGACGACGAGCCGGTTTCGACCGCGCCGCGCTTGACGTCCAGAATGGTCGCGGAGACACGCTCGGTGCCCTGCGCGGTCTGCTGAATGTTGCGTGAGATCTCCTGCGTCGCCGCGCCCTGCTCTTCGACCGCGGAGGCGATGTGCGCGGAGATCTCCGACAGCTTCTCGATCGTGCCGCTGATCTCGCTGATCGCGCCGACCGATTCCTGTGTGGCGGATTGGATCCGGCTGATCTGCTGACCGATCTCGCCGGTGGCCTTCGCGGTCTGCTCGGCGAGCGCCTTGACTTCGGCCGCCACCACCGAGAAGCCGCGACCGGCCTCGCCCGCGCGCGCCGCCTCGATCGTGGCGTTGAGCGCGAGCAGATTGGTCTGGCCCGCGATGGTGTTGATCAGTTCGACGACGTCGCCGATCCGCGTGGCTGCCATCGACAGTTCGCTGACGCGATCGGTGGTGTTGCGCGCCTGGCCGACGGCGTCGCCGGCGATTCGTGCGGATTCCTGAACCTGCTGACTGATCTCGCGGATCGACGACGACAGCTGATCAGTCGCCGACGCGACCGACTGCACGTTGCTGGTGGCTTCTTCGGAGGCCGCAGCGACGTTGCCGGCGAGTTGCTGCGAGGTGTCGGCCGTGGTCGCGAGCTGACGTGCCGAGCTTTCGAGGTCGGCGGAAGCCGACGACACCGTTCTGACGATCTTGCCGATGGCGCCTTCGAAATCGTTGGCGAGCTGATGGATCGTGTCGCGCTTCTGGTTCTCCGCCTTCACCAGTTCGTCGATGTCGACCAGCGAACCGCAGGCACGCCGCGGCTTGCGGTTTTCGTCGAGCACAACGCCGCCGGTGGCGCGGAACCAGCGATAGCTGCCGTCCTTGACCTTGAGGCGATACTTCACGTCGTAGCCGACGCCGGTCTGGCAGGTCTGGGTGAAGGCCGCGAAGGTCGGAGCCACATCGTCGGGATGCAGGCGATCCGACCAGGATTGCACGACGTTGGGAAATTCGGCCTCGGAGCTGTAGCCACACAGCCGGCGAAACTCGGACGACCAGGTCCAGCGAGCCTTGGGATGCATCGCATCGCCTTCGTACAGGATCGCGTCCCACAGCCCGATGCCGCAATGCAGCGACAGAGTGTCGAGCCATTCGGCCTTCTGAATGAGTTCCTGCTTCTTCTGGCGTCCCATAAACATGCGGCGTTCACATCCCTGGTGTGTCGGTTTGAGGGACGCTCGCATATGAAAATTAAGAAACGATGGCTTCGCCCCATCTAGATACCGGGAGGCGAGATGGAGCCGGCCCGGCCGCGGTCAGCGCAGCCCGTCTCTGATCATGTAGCCGGCACCGCGGATGGTGTGCAGCAGCGGCCGGTCGAACCCCTTGTCGATCTTCGAGCGCAGCCGCGAGATGTGCACGTCGATGACATTGGTCTGCGGATCGAAGTGATAGTCCCAGACGTTCTCCAGCAGCATGGTGCGGGTGACTACCTGGCCGGCGTGCTTCATCAGATATTCGAGCAGCCTGAACTCGCGCGGCTGCAGCGTCAGCTCCTCGCTGCCGCGCGTGACGCGATGCGACAGCCGGTCGAGTTCCAGATCGCCGACGCGGTAGCTGGTCTCCTCGGCCGGTCCGCCATGGCGCCGCGACAGCACCTCGACGCGCGCCAACAGTTCGGCGAAGGCGTAAGGCTTCGGCAGATAATCGTCGCCGCCGGCGCGCAGCCCTTTGATGCGGTCATCGACCTGGCCGAGCGCCGACAAGATCAACACCGGCGTGCGGTTGCCCTTGTCACGCAGGCTTCCGATCACCGACAGGCCGTCGCGCTTCGGCAGCATCCGGTCGACCACGAGGACGTCGTAGTCGCCACTCTCCGCCAGCGCCAGGCCCTCTTCGCCGTCGCCGGCTAGATCGGCGACGTGGCCGACCTCGCGAAATGCCTTGACCAGGTAATCGGCGGATTCGCGGTCGTCCTCGATGATCAACAGACGCATATTGCTGTCGGACTTGCTCAAACTTTGCGGGCTCTGTTGCAACATGACGCGGCTTCAGCCTCCTTGCAAGGCGGCACGAACGCCCCCGGGACAGGAACGGGCGATGGAGCTGGGGGACTCCACCGCCCGCCTGAGCCTTCCGACGGAGGGGGGCTGAACTCCTAACGGAAGGTGTAAAGTGGGGACGAGCGGGTTAAGGCCCGTCCCCGGGACAGAGCCGTCGGCTGGGGGCGACGATTGCCGGCGACACTCTCCATTGCTGTCGTCATCGCTGCGCCGATCAGCCCTTGGCGATCGGAACCGCAACGAAGCGAGACGATCCGCCGCTGCGAACTCGCATCAGCACGCTGTTCTTGCTGTCCTTCTTGGCCGAAGCGAGCGCGTCGCGAACGTCACCCGGGTTCGACACGTTCTTGCCGGCGACTTCGAGGATGACGTCGCCCTCCTTGAAGCCGCGATCGGCGGCGGCGCTCTTCGGGTCGACGTCGGTCACCACCACGCCTTCCTTGCCGGCACCGGCGACCGAGCCGGCAGGCGCCAGCGTCAGGCCGAGCTTCGGCAGGTCGAGCCCCTGACTGGAGCCGCCGTCGCCGCGATCGGAGTTGCTGACCTCGATCTTGTTCGGCAACTCGCCGAGCGTCAGCGTCAGTTCGCGGTCCTTGCCCTTGTGGAACACGGTGAGCTTGACCGAATGCCCCGGCGCGAACGCGCCGATAGTGCGTGCCAATTCCCGTGCGTCCTTGACCGGGGTGCCGTCGACCGCGGTGATCACGTCGCCGGATTCGATCCCGGCCTTGGCTGCGGGGCCGTTCGACTGCGGCTCGGCGACCAGCGCGCCTTCGGCCGTTTTCAGGCCGAGGCTGTCGGCGATCTCCGGCGTCACCGGCTGCACCTGCACGCCGATCCAGCCGCGGCTGACCGAACCCTTGTCCTTGAGCTGCTCGACCACCGCCTGGACGGTGTTGGCCGGGATCGAGAACGCGATGCCGATGCTGCCGCCCGAGGGCGAGTAGATCGCGGTGTTGACGCCGACGACTTCGCCGTTGGTGTTGAACGCCGGGCCGCCGGAATTGCCCTTGTTCACCGGTGCGTCGATCTGGATGAAATCGTCGTAGGGCCCGTTGCCGATGTCGCGGCCCATCGCCGAGACGATGCCGGCGGTGACGGTGCCGCCGAGGCCGAACGGATTGCCGACCGCGAGCACCCAGTCACCGATCCGCGGCTTGCCCTCGGCAAGCTTGGCGTAGGGGAAATTCGAACTGCCTTCGACCTTGATCAGCGCCAGATCGGTACGCGGATCGGTGCCGATGACTTTCGCTTTGTGAGTCTTGCCGTCGTCGGTCGTGACTTCGACCTTGTCGGCGCCTTCGACGACGTGGTTGTTGGTCACCGCGTAGCCGTCGGCCGAGATGAAGAAGCCCGAGCCCTGGCCGGTGATCATGCCGCCGCCGCGATGGCCGCGCAGGCCGGGCGGCATTTCGCCGCCGAACCGGCGGAAGAACCGTTCCATCGGCGAGCCGGGCGGAAACGAGAAGTCTTCGCGATCGTCGTTCTTCGCCATCTTGTCGGCGATGTTGACCTTCACCGAAATCACCGACGGCTTCACCTTGTCGACGATGTCGGCAAAGCCGACCGGCTGTTGCGACGGCTGAACTTTGGCGCCGACCTGCTGGGCGTGCGCCGGCGTTGCAATCAGATCGAACGAACCGTTGCCATGACCTATTCCGTAAGCCCCTGCCCCCAGACCGGCGACCACCGAGGCCATCAGCGCGAATTTGCGCGCCGACAGCAACGACCTGGCGAGCGGCCGGTGCGAAGACTGCGAGGACGGAACGGGGCGACGATCATGCATTGAGAAAATCTCCGAAGACCAGTTGAAACCGAAGGTGCGAAACCGATCAGCACCATTGCTTCGGAAGATGGGCCCTGCAGCCTTACGGCGCTCTGGCGAAGGAATTAAACTTTTGTAATTTTGGCGGTATTCCGCCCCGGCAGGCCGCGACCGATGGTCGCTTCCGGTCCTGCTCCGCGCCCCGAAATTGTCGCCGTTCGTACATTCGTGTCGGGAATCCGATCCGTCTTTGGTCGCACCCGCTCCCCCCGATCTCCACGCAACTAACTGAATTACTTCATAATCAGTGATGGCCTGGATCTTGCCAAGGCGCTGCCGGAGGGCGCCAGCACGGCGTCGATCAGCAACTTGACGACAGGAGAGTGCAACGTGGCGAATATTACCTTCTCGTCCCCGGTTATGGCGAAAGATGTCACCGTCTATGCAGTGGCGGGCGATCGCGGGACCATTCTGGCGGTTGCGAAATCGCACAACATTCCGATCCCGTTCGATTGTCAGGACGGCGAATGCGGCTCCTGCCTGGTGCAGGTCGAGCATTTCAATCCGAAGGCCAAATCGGCGGTGGCGCTGACCGAGAAGGAAAAGGAAGTCCTCCGCCAGCTCGGCAAGATCACCAAGGACGAGATCGTCGATGCCGAGGTCAACGACGTTCCGCCGCGCTATCGCCTCGCCTGCCAGTGCTTCGTCCGCAACGAAGACATCATGGTCCGCTTCGAGGGCGACAAGACCAAGCCGCAGCGCATGGCGGTGACCCCCGCCGCCGCGCACTACAAAGGCGGGATGGAAATCAACACCCTGCCGGAATTCTTCAGCTACGCGGCCAAGGTCGAGGAAGACGCCGCATTGCACTACGATAACCTCGCCAAGGCGATGGCCGAGGCCGGCAATACGCCGGTGGCCAAGCTGTTCGCGCAGCTCGCCGAGTTCTCGCGGTTGCATCTGGCGGAAGTGAAGACGCGCGCCGGTTCGATCGACGTCAGCAAGAACGTGCCGCCGGACTACGCCTGGCCCGATCATGCAACGCCGGAACGCGCCGCGGTGTGGGCGTCGGACACCACGCTGACCCGTCTCGGAGCGCTGAAGGCGGCGCTGCAGGGCGAGCGCCGCGGCTACGAATTCTATCGCGCGGTCGAAGCCACCACCAAGTCCCGCGAAGTCGCCGCGGCAGCCAAGGAGTTCGTCGGCGAAGAGGCCGAACACGTCCGTATTCTCGAGGCCTGGATCACCCAGGAGGAATGGTCGCTCAAGCACGCCGCCAAGGCTGCGGAGAACGCCTGACGACAGCGACGGCCGTCGCCACTCCGGCGACGGCCGAACAAGGAGAGACGACGATGGAAACAGTCGAAGAGTTTCTGGCGCATTCGATCAAGCTGGAGCAGGAAGCCGCGCTGCGGTTCGGCCAGCTCGCCGACGCGATGGATAGTTGCGGCAACAAGGAAGTCTCGAAGCTGTTCCGCCAGCTCGCGGACTACTCGCGGATGCATCAGGCGGACGCGCAGGCACGCGCCGGCTTCCGCGACATCCCGCAGATGGAGCCCGGCGACTTCCAATGGCCGGGTATCGAAAGCCCGGAAGCGGCGGCGATCTGGGGCACCGACCCGTTCATCGGCCGCGATCTGGCGCTGCAGATCGCGCTGGAGGCGGAGACCGGGGCGTTCGACTGGTACAAGAACGTGCTCGACACCACCGACAACCCCGAGATCAAAATGCTGGCCAAGGAGTTCGTCGCCGAGGAAAGCGGTCACGTCGCCGAACTGCACCGCTGGATCGCGCTGCACAAGGCCGGCAAGCCGCTGCCGATGGAAATTACCCCGTTCTGAGATTCGAACGGCGCGCAACGAAGGCGGATCGGATTACGTCCGATCCGCGCCTTCGGCCAGGAGCTTGTCGAGCCGCGCCTGCTCGTCGGCGCTGAGCGGCTTCGGCGCATCGTCGGTGCGGGCGGCGTCGCGGCCGCGGCGGCGGGTGTGGAGCCACAGTCCGAAGCCGCCCCCGAACAGCACCAGCGGCGGCAGCAGCCACAGCAGCAGCGTGTGCAGTTCGAACCGCGGCTTGAGCAGCACGAACTCGCCGTAGCGCGACACCAGATAATCGATCACCTGCTTGTTGCTGTCGCCGGCCGCGATCCGCTCGCGCACCAACAGGCGCAGATCCTTGGCCAGCGTCGCGTCGGAATCGTCGATCGACTGGTTCTGGCACACCATGCAGCGCAACTCGCGCGAAAGCTCGCGCGCCCGCGACTCCTGCTTCGGATCGGCCATCACCTCGTCGGGCTGCACCGCGTGCGCCAGCGGGGCAGCAACGACGGTTGCGCAAACGATCAACAGAGCGGCGAACAGCTTCCGCATCGGTCTCTCCACCCTACTCCGCCGGCTGCAGCACGCGCGGTGCTTTGGCGGGTTTCGGCGCGCCGACACGAAGCCGTCGATCGGACAGCGACAGCAGGCCGCCGAGCGCCATCATGATCGGGCCGAGCCAGATCAAGAGCACCATCGGCTTGTGATAGATCCGCACCGTCACCGCGCCCTGGTCGTTGAGATCGCCGAGCGAGATGTAGAGCTGGCTGAAGCCGCGGGTCAGCAGCGCCGCCTCGGTGGTCGACGAGCCCCGGGTGATGAAGCTGCGCTTCGACGGCGCCATTCCGCCGATCAGCCGACCGTTCTCGCTGACGGTGAACTGCGTCAGGAGTTCGCGATAGTTCGGTCCCTGGCGCTGCGTGGCGCCTTCGAACTTGAACTCGTAGCCGGCGAGCTTGGTGCTGTCGCCCGGCTTCATTGCGGCGATGTACTCGCTGTTCCAAGTGGTCTCGCAGACGATGCCGATCAGCGCCACGCCGAGGGCGGCATGGGCGAACATCGTGCCCCAGGCCGAGCGCGGCAGGCCGGAGGCGCGGCGCAGCGAGATCGCCAGCGGCGCGCGGAACAGGGCGACGCGCTCGGCGATGTCGACCAGCGCGCCGACGATCACGAAGATCGCCAGCCCGATCGCCAGCGGCGCCAGCACCGCGCCGCCGCGGGTCCAGGCGTACACGAAGGCGACCGCCAGCAGCGCCACCACGCCGGCGGCGATCAGCCGCTGCGAGGCTCCGATCAAATCGCCGCGCTTCCAGGCCAGCAGCGGGCCGAACGGCACTGCGACCAGGAGCGGCACCATCAGCGGGCCGAAGGTGAGATTGAAGAACGGCGCGCCGACCGAGATCTTGTCGCCGGTCAGCACTTCCAGCGCCAGCGGATACAGCGTGCCGACGAACACGGTGGCGCAGGCGGTGGTCAGGAACAGATTGTTCAGCACCAGGGCGCCTTCACGCGAGATCGGTGCGAACAGCCCGCCCTGCTTCAGCGACGAAGCCCGCCAGGCGAACAGCGTCAGGCTGCCGCCGATGAACAAGCACAGGATCATCAGAATGAACACGCCGCGCGACGGATCGGTGGCGAAGGCGTGGACCGAGGTGAGAACGCCGGAGCGGACCAGGAAGGTGCCGAGCAGCGACAGCGAGAAGGTCAGGATCGACAGCAGGATGGTCCAGACCTTCAGCGCGTTGCGCTTCTCCATCACCAGCGCCGAATGCAGCAGCGCGGTGCCGGCGAGCCACGGCATCAGCGAGGCGTTCTCGACCGGGTCCCAGAACCACCAACCGCCCCAGCCGAGTTCGTAGTAGGCCCAATACGAGCCCATCGCGATGCCGAGCGTGAGGAAGATCCAGGCGACCAGCGTCCAAGGCCGCACCCAGCGCGCCCAGGCGGCGTCGAGCCGGCCTTCCATCAACGCGGCGGCGGCGAACGAGAATGAAATCGAGAACCCGACATAGCCGAGATACAGCATCGGCGGATGCACCGCGAGGCCGATGTCCTGCAGCACCGGGTTGAGATCGCGGCCTTCGATCGGCGGATTGGCGATCCGCGCGAACGGGTTCGAGGTGATCAGGATGAACAGATAGAACGCGGTCGCGATCCAGCCCTGCACCGCCAGCACATGGGCGCGCAGCGACAGCGGCAGGTTGTTGCCGAACGCCGCGACCAGGCCGCCGAACAGCGCCAGGATCGCCACCCACAGCAGCATCGAGCCTTCGTGGTTTCCCCATACGCCGGTGATCTTGTAGAGCAGCGGCTTCATCGAGTGGGAGTTCTCGTAGACGTTCACCACCGAGAAGTCGGAGGTGACGTGCAGCCACACCAGCGCGGTGAACGACAGGCCGGCGAACAACAGCTGCACCAGCGCGGTCGAGCGCGACACGTTCATCAGCGCGCCGTCGCCCAGCCGGGCGCCGAGCAGCGGAACGGTGGACTGGATCAGCGCCAGAGCGAGCGCCAGGACGAGTGCGTAGTGCCCGGCCTCCGCGATCATTTGCCGCCCTCCGCCGCGCTGGCCGAGGTCTGGCCGGCGGGCTTCTTCTCGTAGTCGTCCTTCCAGTGGCCGTCCTTCTTCAGGGCGTCGGCGACTTCCTTCGGCATGTACTTCTCGTCGTGCTTGGCGAGCACGGTGTCGGCTTCGAACACCCCGGCCTTGTCGAGCGAGCCTTCGGCGATCACGCCCTGCCCTTCGCGGAACAGGTCGGGCAGAATTCCCTTGTAGGCGACCGGCAGCGTGGCGCTGCCGTCGGTGACCTTGAACGACACCCGGAGCTGCTCGCCGCGCTCCAGCGAGCCGGGCTCGACCACGCCGCCGAGCCGGAACCGCTTGCCGGCGGCGATGTGCTGCTCGGCCACCATTTTCGGCGTGGAGAAGAACACGATCGAGTCGCGCATCGCGTTGAGCACCAATCCCACCGCGACGACGAGCACCACGCCCGCGCCCCCGATCATCGCCAGTCGCCGCTGTTTACGCGTCATGGTCAGTTCGCCTCGGCGTCCTCTACCGGATCCTCAAAACGACGCTTCGCGGCGTCGCTCGAATTCTGTGTCTGACGAAGATGTCGAAAACCCGCATCGTTCGTGCCGCAGTCGTCAGCCGTCGAGCCCGAGGCCCTTGAAGCCGTCGTTGAGTTGCTTGAGCCGGTCGGGCTTGTCGGCCATCGCCTGGCGCGCTTCGGACTGCGCGCTCTTGGCCTTGTCGGTTTCGCCGAGCACCATATAGGCGCGCACCAGCCGCAGCCAGCCGTCGACGTCGTCGCCGTTCTGCTTCAGCTTGGCGGCGAGCTTGGCGACCATGCCCTGGATCATCGCGGCGCGGTCGGCCTCGCTCATGTTCTGCACGGCAGCGGCGGCGCCTTCCGGCAAGGCCGGCTGCTTGGCGGTGCCGTCGAGGCGCGCGAGCTCGGCCTGCAGCATCGGCCGCCACGGCGCGTCGGCCGGTGCCTTCTCGAGCATCGCGCGCCAGATCGTCGCGGCGTCCTTCGGCCGGCCGTCCTGCTCGGCCGCAAGGCCGAGATAGTAACGCGCCTTGGGTTCGTCGGGGTTGAGCGCGGTGGCGCGCTCGAATTCGGTCTTGGCGTCGGCGGTGACGACGCCGCCGGCCGCCGAGGTCAGCACCTCGCCGAGATCGGCGCGGCGATCGGCGGTCTCGCCGGCGTAAGTGATCGAATTGCGATAAGCGCGCGCCGCATCGTCGAACCGGCCGGTCTTGGCCAGCACCGGCGCCAGCACGGTCCAGCCGCGGCCGTCGGTCGGGTTCTTCTCCAGATGCGTCTCGACCTGCGCCACCAGATTGTCGAGCGGCTGAGAGTTCGCCGGCGCCTTGGCCCGCTCCGCCAGCGGGTCGTCGGGCAGCATCGGCGAGCCGAGCGGCAGATACACCGCCAGCGCGAGCACCGGCAGCCCGAGCAGCGCCAGCAACGCCACCGCGCGGCGCGGCCCGCGCCTCGAGCTGGTCGGCGCGCTGCGTTCGGCCTCGGCGCTGGCGAGCAACCGGCGACCGATTTCGACCTTGGCGGCGGCGGCTTCGGGCGCCCCGATCAGCCCGGTCGCGGCATCGCGGTCGACCTCGGCGAGCTGGTCCTTATAGACCGTGGCTTCGCTGCCCTCGCGCTGCGCCTGGACGCCACGCCCGAGCGGCCACAGCACGGCGAACACCGCCACGGCCGTCATCATCGCGAACACAAACCAAAGCGCCATTCGAGCGAGATTCCGGGTGAGGACTAAAGGGCCGCGTCACCGGCCCGGCGGGTCGAAAACCCGGGCGGGTTACACCATGGTCGGACGATAGCCGCAATTGACATTTGCGGCACCGGATAAGCCGCCGCAGGGGATGAAACTTGATTTGAATCAAAGGGCAGGCTAGCCGGCGCGGGCCGCCGGCTTGCGTTCCACCACCACCATGGCGTTTTCGACCGCCCGTCGCATCAGCGAGGCGTAATCGTGGCCGAACAACACCTCGCAGAACCGGATAGCGGCCTGGGCCTGCTCGTGACGGAACGGCTTCACCCGCGGATCCGAGCCGCGGAGCGACTGCACCAGCGCTTCGGTGGATTTTTCGACATATTGCTGCAGCTCGGAATAGGTCCGCAGCGTCACTTCGTTGATCGCCAGCTCGCTGGCATAGGTCCGGCACACCGCGACGAAATCGATCAGCGCCGCGGCCTCGTCGACCTCGATCTGGTCGAGCCTGGAGCCGGAGGTGATGTCCTTGTCCGGACGCTGGCGCAGCAGCCGGCGAACCCTGCCCGGCACGCTCTCGATCTCGGACTTCACCGCGTTGGAGATGTCGACACGGATCGTCGAGAGCTGCTTGCCCCACGTCGAATCGCTGCGGATGTCGAGCTCGGTCCGCAGACCGCGGACGCCGTCGTGAATCACTTTGAGGTTTTCGGCGACGTTGCCGTAATGGCCGCGCCGGATTTCCTCGCGCATGTCGAAGGTGAATCGCGCCAGATCCTGGATCGCCATGGTCACCGCCACGGCATACGGCGTCGCCGCAACCTTGATCTCGTCGTCGGAGCCGGCGACCTTGATCGCCAGCCGGACGATCTGCCACGGCTGGTTGAGGTGATCGAGGATCAGGGTCAAGGCGAACGGCAGCAGAATCGGCGTCTGCAGCGCCGGCACATTGAGCGCCGCGATCATCGAATTGACCTGACTGTCGCCGAACACCCGAAGATTGCTGGAGAGCTTGCCGTTGAAGGTGTCGATGGCCTCGCGATTCTTCAGCACGGCCCCGATCGCCACCAGA
Source organism: Rhodopseudomonas parapalustris (assembly GCF_053772255.1). Lineage (NCBI taxonomy): Bacteria > Pseudomonadati > Pseudomonadota > Alphaproteobacteria > Hyphomicrobiales > Nitrobacteraceae > Rhodopseudomonas > Rhodopseudomonas parapalustris. Next base: position 264,788 of record NZ_JAMKBZ010000003.1, read on the forward strand.
TCCTCGACCGCCGACGGCGGTCCGACCCGCGACATCGCGCGCTGGCGATCAACGCCCGCCTCTGGATTGGTCAGCTTCTCGATCGCCACGGCCGCGGACTGCTGCAGCTTGCGGACGTGCTGCTCGATCTGCGAGGCCGGCGCATTGCGCAGCCTGATCAGCGCGGCCTCGAACTCCTGGATCTGGTCGGGCATGCCCTCGCGCTCGAGCCACTGCCACACCGAGGTCAGCGACGAACGCCGGATCTGCCCGGGCCGCGGGGTCTCCTTGGCGTCGATCAGGAACGGTTCCAGCACCCGGAACATCAGCCGGGCCGGATCGTCGGTGCGCGGCTGGGTGTCGTCGTCGGAGCCGCGGACGATCTTGCGCAATTCCTCCAGCACGAAACTGGCGACCGCGACATCGTCGCCGCGTTCGAGCGCGCGCTCGAATTCCCGCATGAGCAGCGCTTGGGACTGCGGCGGGAGCTGGGAGAGATAGTCTCTCAGCCGTTCGGTCGATGTCTGGCTCATGCGCCTAATAGGTTGCAGGCTGCCGCACGCGTAGCGCCGCGCACCGAATGGATGGTGCGCGTCACGCCGCGACGCTGTTCCCAGAGATAGCCACGGCGATCTTAAGAAGGCGTTGAGGTCACCGCTGGCGGAGCCGGATTCAGGTTCTGCCGCAACTGCCGATCCGGCCGATAACGCGCTGGAAACGATCGGCTTCCAGTCGCGCGACCAGCGTGGGCTCAGCCTTGCGCCGTCCAGGGCGCGCTGTCATGGGCGCGGCAGGCGGTGCCGCGCGAGATCTCGATCTGCTGGCCGACCGTCACCGCATGGGAGAATCCGCGGCAGGTCGAGCCCTGCTTCAGATAGGCCGGGCCCGGCACGATGTTGCCATAGCGGCCGGAGGTGGCGTTCTTCCACGCCACCGGGGCGCCGGATTCGCCGCGATCGAGCGCCTCCAGCTCGGCCGCATAGGCCAGCCGGCGGTCCTCGGCATTGAGCAGCGCGCCGATTTTCGGCCCGATCAGGCCGCCCATCGGGGCGGAATCGACCGCGGCGCTGCCGTCGTTGCGGCCGAAATCCGAGGTCGCGGTGCTGGTGAAGGAATCCACCCGGGCCACCAGCCCGGACGTGCGATCGCACCCAGCCAGCGCCAGCGCGCCGGCGAGCAGCAACAGCGGCTTCACCCCCCAAGACGTCATGGTCATCCCCAACGGCTCCCCGAAGGCCAACAGCCTACATCCATAACCGTTAAGGAAAACAAGATGCAAATTCTGGCAGCGCTGTGGCAGGCGCCGGCACCTTATGCCGCAGGCAGGATCAGCTCGGCGCGCAGGCCGCCGATCGGGGCGTTGTCGAGCTTCAGCTCGCCGCCGTAAAGTGCTGCAAGATCAACAACAATAGCCAGGCCAAGGCCGGAGCCCGGCTTGCTCTCGTCGAGCCGCTTGCCGCGCCGGGCGACGATCGCACGCTGCTCGGCGGACAGCCCGATACCGTCGTCGTCGACCACGATCCGCAGCTTCGGCGGCGCCCCGGGCTCGTCGGCCTTCTCGCTGGTGACGGCAATGAACACCCGCCCGGCCGCCCATTTGCAGGCGTTGTCGACCAGATTGCCGACCATCTCCTCGAGGTCCTGGCGCTCGCCGCGGAACTTGAGCCCGGAGGCGACCTCAGCGCGGACCTCGATGCCACGGTCACGGTGGATCTTTTCCATGGTCCGGCGCAGCGCCTCGATCACCGGCTCGACCTCGGTGATGGTGCCGATCACGGTGAGCCGCGCCGCGATCCGGGCGCGCTCCAGATGATGGGTGACCTGGCTGCGCATCAGCTCGGCCTGCTCCATCACCTTCGCCGCCAAGGGATCGCCCGGCCGGGCGCTGGCCTCGTTGACCAGCACCGAGAGCGGCGTCTTGATCGCATGCGCCAGATTGCCGACATGGGTGCGGGCGCGCTCGACGATTTCGCGATTGGCCTCGATCAGTGCGTTGGTCTCGCGCGCCAGCGTTGCGATCTCGACCGGGAACTGGCCTTCCAGCCGCTCGGCGCGGCCGGAGCGGACATCGACGATCGAGTCCGAAATCCGCTTCAGCGGCGCGAGGCCGAACCGGACCTGGAAGATCGTGGTCAACACCAGGCCGATCGACAGCGCCAGGAAGGTGCCTGCCAGATAGTAGTCGAAGGTGCGGGTCTCTTCGAATATCTCGGTGGCGTCGCCGGCGACGGTGACGAGAAACTTGCCGTCGAGGCCGAGATCGACCGGGCGTTCGACCATCCGCAGCGTCTGGCCTTCCGGCCCGGCGACATAGCCGTGCCGCACGCCGGACGGGCCGAGCTCGATGCCCTGATCCTCGAGCCGCGGCAGCTTGCGGTCCCACAGCGACCGCGAGGCGCGGGTCTCCGGCTTGTCGCCGTCGGTGCGGACCACCTGCCAGTACCAACCGGACAGCGGCAGATCGAACAGCGGCTCGCCGATCGACTGAAACGATTCCTGGGTGGCGTCCGGGGTCGCGACCTCGGCGATGATGGTGCGCAGATAGAGATTGAGCCGGCGGTCGAACGCGCGCTCGGAGGCGCCGCGATACACCGACGACAGCACGATGCCGGTGATCGCCAGGATCACCACCACCCACGCGGTCGCCGACAGGAACAGCCGGGTGGCGAGTGAGCTGCCGCGGCGGGAGGGTTTGGCGGTCACCGCGACGCCGACGCGCTAATGCGCGTCCGCCGCTGGCGGCGACAGCAGATAGCCGAGCCCGCGCACGGTCTGGATGATGTCGACGCCGAGCTTCTTGCGGATGCGGCCGACGAACACTTCGATGGTGTTGCTGTCGCGGTCGAAGTCCTGATCGTACAGATGCTCGACCAGCTCGGTGCGCGACACCACCCGACCGGCATGGTGCATCAGATAAGCGAGCAGCCGATATTCGTGGCTGGTCAGCTTCACCGGATTGCCGCTGACGCTGACCCGGCCGGTGCGGGTGTCGAGCACCACCGGGCCGCAGGTCAGTTCGGATTGCGCGTGGCCGGCGCTCCGGCGCAGCAGCGCGCGGATCCGGGCCAGCACCTCTTCGAGGTGAAACGGCTTGGCGACGTAGTCGTCGGCGCCGGCGTCGAAGCCCTGCACCTTGTCACTCCAGCGGTCGCGCGCGGTGAGGATCAGCACCGGCATCGCACGGCTGTTGCGCCGCCATGCCTCCAGCACCGAAATGCCGTCCATCTTCGGCAGGCCGATATCGAGCACCACCGCGTCGTAGGGTTCGGTGTCGCCGAGGAAGTGCCCCTCCTCGCCGTCGAAGGCGCGATCGACGACGTAGCCGGCGTCGGTCAGCGCGGTGGTGAGCTGGCGATTGAGATCGGGGTCATCTTCGACGACGAGCAGACGCACCTTCAACTCCGGTCGTTTGATCCACTGGCAGGCGAACGCTGACAGTGTGACGGCATGAAGGCATGAAGATGAGCGGCAGCGGGGTGAATGCGCCGTGAACGATGGCGCACGCGCCGGATTACTTTTTCTTCACGACCGCTTTGGCCAGCCTGTCGATCACGCTCGGGCTGTCCTGCCCGGTGGCAGCGCAGACCTTTTCACGGGTCCGGCCGCTGACGTAGACGCCTAGCACGCCGAATCGGAAACCCCAATAGGCGACCAGCAGCGCGGTGGCGCCGATCAGCGCGTTGATGGTGGCGACGTCGCCGGTCCAGAATTCGTGCACCAGCACCGCCCACAGCGCGGCGCATTCGGCGGTCAGCTCGAACGCATAGGCCGGCCGCCACCAGCGCTGCACCGGATCGCTCGCGGCCAGCTCGGCGCGGATCGTGGCCTGAGTCTCGGAGATCGCGATCCGCTGGGTCTCCGCCTCGGCACGGATCGCCTCGCACCAGCGCATCTCGGCCTCGGCGATCTGGTCGGGGACGGCCGCTGGCAGCGAAGCCTGCACCGCGTCCGGCGTCGGCGACGGTGCGCCCAGCGCCTCCGACAGGATCTTGCCGGCCGCGCCGCCGAGCGGCCCGCCGAGCGCGCTGCCGAGCACCGGAGCGCCGAGTGCAATCACCTGTTTGGCGAGATCGGCCCAATCCATGATCAGTCCCTCCTGAAGGCCGCGGCCAGCGCGGCGATGAGTTGGCTCCACCGAGACGAGGACGGCGGCGTCGGTTGGGATCGCGGCGGCGCATCCGCGGGCAGGTCGGGCGCGAGCGGCGGCGATGCGATCACCGCTGGCGTCGCGGCCAACTCCGCTCGCCATTTGGTCAGCCACGCCTTGCGCTCGGCGAGCCCGATGGTGCCGCCATTGAGCCGCCGAGTGACGCCGACCACATCGTCGGCCCGCGCGAACGGCAGACAGCCGCAGGCGATGAAATCGCCGACGCCGCCGAGCAGGAAGTAGCGCGGATCGAGCAGCAGATCGGGATCGTTCACCAGATCGAGACCGGTGATCGCAGCCAGCCGCTGATAGCCCTCACGCCCGGTGGTCTGCGCCGCGCCGCGGCCGCGAAAAGTCCAGCCGTCGTCGGAGCCGGCGCGATTGCCCATCCGGCCGTTGTAGACCTTGTTGGCGAGCGCCCGCGGATTGTGCGCATACGGCTCCGCACTCGCCCGGGTCGGAAACCTCGACGGCCACACCTGCATCATCCGCGCCGCGGTGTAGTTCATGTTCTCGACCACGTCGCGCCCTGCCCCGCATTCGTGGCTGAGTTGCGCCATCACATGCGCGGCCAGATCCGGCGTATCGATACCGAACCGCGCGAACACGCTCTCGGAGGCCGCCGCGGTACCGGCAATCAGTCCCGCCACGCGCCGGTCGCCCTGCGGCCACATCCGCCGCAGCAAGGATTGTTCGATTTTCATGGGATTGCCTCTACAAGGAAACGTCATTGCGAGGAGCGTAGCGACGAAGCAATCCAGCTTCAGTGCTCGGCACTCTGGATTGCTTCGCTTCGCTCGCAATGACGAGGTCGAATTACTTGATAGTTACCCAATCGCCCCGCGCGAGCCGAGCAGTGCCGCCGGCTCGGCGTACATCTGAAACAGCGCGACGTTGACCGAAGCGGCGGTGCTGCCGTTGTTCATCCACAGATGCGGGGTGAGGAACTGCGTCGCGACCGGCAGGTCGCTGGTCACGACGCCGCTCGCCACATCGCCGGAATTCAACCGTTCGACGCGGTAGCGGATCTCGCTGCCGTTCGGCTCGGCCGAAACTAACAACTCACAGATCCTGCCCGCCGGTGGTCGGGAAGCCGGCGCCGAGGCTGGTCTTGGTCGCCGCGCCGCTGCCGTCATTGCTGAGCAGCGACAAGGTCGTGTCGCCGGAATCGAAGCCGACGCCGATCAGGTTGAGCAGCGTGCTCGGATTGACATTGCCGATCGGGCTCGCCGAGCCATACAGCCCGGCGAACAGTCGACAGTTGGTGTGAAACCACTCGATGCCGAACCGCATCAGCAGATAGAATCCGCCGAGGCTCGTGGCATTGCCGCGCCACAGCGTCAGCGACGAGCCGCTCACGCCGGCCGATGCGCCGCTGCTCGCTGCCGAAACGAGATCGAGCCGCGGCGACGACAGGAACAGATTGCCGGCCGAGGGACCGACCGCGGTCGCCGTGCCGCTGAGCGTGGCGCCGAGGCCGACAACGTCGAGCGTGGTACTGCCCGGCCGCGGCGACCATTGCAGCGGCTGCCGGCGCCGCGCGTCCTTGAAATCGAGCCGGCCGTGCAGCGCCGACCAGGCCCGCAAGCCGGCGTAGTAATTCGCCGAATCCGGCGTCAGCTTGACGACAAAGTCGTCATTGCCGAGCAGGCCGAGCAGCGCCCGCGCGCTCCAATTGTCCTGCAGGATCAGCCCGGCATCTTTCGCGGCAGCGCTCTTGTTGATGGTCAGGCGCATATGGCCGCTGCCGGGCGTGACGTCGTCATTCGACAGCAGCACGTTGTCGGACTTCACCGCCAGGCGACGACTGGAATCCGCCGTGGTGTTGAGGCCGAGCAGCGGCAGGTTCTGAAACGCCGCCAGCGCGTTGACCCACGCCGCGCCGCTCCAGGCGAGCAGCGTCTGCGTCGACAGATCATAGGCGAGCCAACCCGGGTTCGGCGCAAAGAACCGCCAGTCGCCGTCGTAGTAAGCGGCGACCTGTCCGCTCTTGCCGGCCCAGGCGCCGCTGGCACCGGCGGCGACGATCCAGCGCTGGCCCTCGCCCGGCGACGACGGCGGCACGCTCACCGCCGACGACAGCACCGCGAGTTGCACCAGGCCATCGAGGCTGAACAGCGCCTCGTTGTGGGTGACGTGCTTCTGCGCCTGGCTGGCCTCGATCAGAGGCAGACCGAGATTGGCCGTGGTCATGATGTGTCCTCACAACGCGAAGGTGGCGGTGGCGGCGAAGCCCGGGCCGACGGTGGCGGACAGCTGCGCGACGCGGACGGTGAGCGAGGCTTGCGGCGTGCCGAAATCCGCAAGCTCATCGGCGGCGGCGTACAGCGCTTGCGGCACGCTGGTTTGGATCGACCGCACCACCGCGCCGCCGCTCCCGAGGATGTCGAGCGTGTAGGCTTCGCTGTCTTCGCCGAGCGGCACCTCGACGCCCCAGCCGTCGCCGTCGATCCGGGTCCGGCGAATCCAGCCGACACGAACGCCGTCTGCGGCGCGGCGCGCCGACAAATGCACCGGCGCCAGCGGCCGCAACGCGGCCAGCCCCGGCGTCACGGTCAGGTCGACCGCGCTCGGATCGTCATGGCTGCGCCCGCTTGCTACGACGCGCAGGCGCAGGCTGCGGCCGAGCGCCGACAGCCCGCGCGCGATCGGCACCAGATGGGTATCGAGCAGCACGAACCGCGCGCCGGCCGGCACCAGGTCGCGCATCGCGCTGTCGCTGCCGGCCTGCCCGCGCAGTAGATGCGACAAGCGATAAGTGTTGCCGTCGATCAGTTCGGCGCTGGCGAATTGCAGGATCTCCCAGCCGCCGTCCGGCGTCTGCACCGCCGCCACGTTGCCGCCGGCCAGCACCCGCAGCTCCGACAGCGACACCAGCGCGCCGCCGCCGATCTGCACGCGAAACGTGGTGACGCGGTCCCACCGCGCCAGCGGCCCGCGCGGCAGCGGATCGAGCGTGGTGCCGATGATCGTCCGCGCCGGCGCGCGCGCCAGCGGCTGATAGCTCGCGCCATCGGCCGACACGTAGATCGTCTCCGCCACCGGCCACGGATTGGCGAACACCGCGAGCCGCGTCAGCACGTCGGGCTCAGCAGCATCGATCACCGGCAGATCGAGCGCGATCACCTCGGCCGGGCCGAGCGCGGCCGGGATCGTCGCCACGGCCGGCCGCGGCATCCGCTGCGGCAGCGCAAACACGTCGGGATCGATGCTGCGCGCCGTCACCTGCCGCGTATTCGTGTCGACCACCTCGTCGATCTCGAACAGCCGCCGCCGGCCGGCCAGCATCAGCGCGACCACGTCGCCGGGCGCGAGCCGCAGATGTCGCAAGCCCAGCGCGAAGCTGGCGCGCTCGCGGCCGGCCCACAGATCCTGCAGCACGATCTCGGCGCGCCGCGTCGCTGCCGCATCGTTGGTGACGACCGCGAGATCGGCCTTCACCATCCGGTTGGCACCGCCGACCAGCCGGCGCGAGGCGGCGGCAGCGCGGCGATAATCGGCCAGCGCATCGCTGTAGGCGATCGCGGTTTCGCGCGGCAGCTCGGTCTCCTGCGCCCGCGTCAGCCGCCACGGCGCGCCCTTGTCGGGCAGCACCAGATCGTCTTCGTTGAGGTCGATCACCGGCGCGCCGCCACGCTGCACGAAGCGCAGCACGCCGCCGGCCGCAACCGCATCGAAACTGTAGGCCAGCGCCAGCGGCTCGATCATCGCCCGCGGCGACATCGGCCGGTCGACCACATAGCCGTCGCAGCCTTCGCGCAGATCGCTGCTGTCGACTCCGCCGACACCGGCATCGGCCAGCAGCGCGGCAATCAGCGCATCGAGCGGCGCGCCGCCGAGCCGGCCGGTCAGCCAGTGCCCGCTGGTCCAGTTCGGCGCATCGCTCCACACCTCATCGGCGGCGGGAAACACCGGATAAGGCCGCGCGTCCCAGGTCCACAGATGGATCGCCGACAGGTCGATCATCCGCCCGCCATACAGCGGCGACACCGGGTTGCGGGTCTCAGCGCTGAACGCCGTGATCAGGCATTCGAGATAGCGGCGCTGGATCAGGTCGTCGCGCTCGCCGCTGGAGAAATATGGCGCAAAATTCTCGCTCGATTTCGGATCGGGAAACACGCTCGGCTGATTGGCGCCCTTGTCGACCGCCGGGCAGCCGACCTCGGTCAGCCACACCGGCTTGCTCATCGGCACCCAGCCGGTCGGCGAGGCCAACTCGGCCCCGCCGACCCGTTCATGATGCGGCAGCGACCAGAAGCTGCGGATATCTTTGACGCGGTGGATCCACGGCTTGCCGAGCCCGTCGGTGATCGGCACCCGCGCCTGCGCTGTGCGCGCCGCCGCGTCCGGGTAATACCAGTCATAGCCCTCCCCGGCCTCGACATTGCCGGCAAGGTAATCGCGATCGTAAGTGGTGACGGCAATCGCCGAATCCAGATGGCCGGCATCGTCCCGCCAATCGGCCAGCGGTGCGTAGTAATCGATTCCGATCGCGCCGATCGCGGGCGAGGCCCACAGCGGGTCGAGCGGAAACCGCACCTCCGACGCGTCCGGCATCACGACGTCGGCGCCGTATTCGGTCCAGTCCGCTCCATACGTGACCAGCGTGCCGCCGCCGACGATCGCCTTGACGTCGGCGGCGAGCGCGACGAGCTGCTGCACTGCCGGGTAAACGCCGGGTGCCGAGCGCACCCGCGTCAGCGAGCGCAGCTCCGAGCCGATCAGGAACGCATCGACGCCGCCGGCATTGGCGCAGAGCTGCGCGTAGTGTAGGATCATGCGGCGATAGTTCCAGACGCCCCCAGCGAAGAACTGCGCGACCTGCGCGGCGGCCGTCGCAGTGCCTTGCGGCGAGCCCGGCACGCCCGGCGCCGGATCACAGGTGATGCGGCCGCGCCAGGGATAAGGCGGCTGCGGCGCCGCGCCGGTCCACGGATTGGGAAGGCCGTTGCCGGCCGGCACGTCCATCACCACGAACGGATAGAACGTGATCTTCAGCCCGCGCGCCTTCAGTTCGCCGATCAGATGCACCACGGTCTCGTCGGACGGCGTGCCGCCATACGCAGGCCGTCCGTCGACCTGCGAGATCAGCCGTGCGCTGGCGCGCGTCGCACCAGCTACCGACCAGCTGCCCTGATCGAGCTTCTTGTCGCGGCGCTCGACGCCGGGCTCGACGGTGCAGGCCTGCGCGCGCAGATCTGTGCCGAACCACGCCACCACCAGCGCGACGCGCTGCAGCCCGGGGCAGACGCCCTGCAGATCGTCGAGCGAGGCGAGCACATCGGACGGCGCATAAGCGACATGGCGGTTCTCGGGCGCGGCGCTGCCGGCGCCGAGCACCTGCACCCGCGTCGCCGGCTCGTAGCCGAATTCGGTGGTGCCGGGGATCAGCGTCACCGCGCGGGTGATCTGTTCGAGCCGGCCGATCGGCCGCACGATCTCGAACGACAATTGCGGCAGCCGGTTGCCGAAATCGGCCAGCGGCAGCCGCTCGAACACCACGTAAGCCAGCCCGCGATAGGCCGGCGTATTGCCGGCGCCTTCCTTGGCGACGATCAGTCCGTCGGGCGCCTGATCCTCGGTGCCGCGATGGACGCGAATGTTGAGGCCGGACAGATCGAGCGGCTTGCCGTCGGCCCAGATTCGCGCCACCCGGCCGATCGGCCCTTCGCACAGCCCGACCGCGAAGTTGGCGAAGTAACTGTAGGTCGTGGTGGTGGTCGTGGTCTGCCCGCCCCCACCGCCGCCGAAGCCCTTGCCGCCGCCTCCGCCGCCGGTGGTGCTCTGCTCGACGCTGATCACCTCCTCGAGCGCGGTGGCCCAGATCACCTGGCCGGCGAGCCGGGCGCGGCCATAGACCCGCGGGATCGGCGCGCCTTCGGTCGAGGCCATCACGTCGAGATCGGCCAGCCGCGGCCCTTCGACCGCGCGCGAGGTGTCGCTGCTGCCGCCGAACATCGACTGATCGAGCGCATTGCCGATCAGCGCGCCCGCAATCCGCCCGGCGATCGCGCCGACAGGACCGAACAGCGCACCGGCCGCAGCGCCGGCGACGGAAAGAACGAGAGCTGCCATGGGAGCACGCCTTCGGCGATTGCTGGACGACAAGAGCGTCGGCCGACGCAAAACGCCCGGGCGGAGGCATCCGGCCCGGGCGTCAGACTTCTTGATCAGATGCGGCGCGCGAAGACCAACGGGTGTTCGGGCCAGCGGGCTTCACAGCCGCCGCGTCACCGCGGAGGCGCGAGGATCACTCACTGCGTCGCAGCCGACAGGCCGAACCGCCGTGTCAGCCGGAAACCATCGCGGATGCTGAGACCAATCAGCGTCAGGTTGATCGCGCCGGCGATCAGCTCCACCGCCTGCACCACCGTAAAGATCTGGTCGAACTGACCGGCCGCGGCGCGCTGCTGCAGCAGAACTGCACACGGCACCAGCACTGCGATGCCGTTGATGGCGATGAACGGCATCCGCCAGCGCTTGGCGGCGACGATCGGATGCGGGGACTTGCCGCCGAGCCTGAAGCCGCTGGCCCCCGCAAGCGCGATCGCCGGGATCAGAACCGCGAGGCCCCACAGGATGCGGAGCTTCACCGCCGCAATCGCAGCCTCGTCGCCGCCGAGTTCGACCACGACGGTCGAGGTCCAGAACACCAGGATGGTGAGAAACGCGATGATGCCCGCAATCGGGTGTAGCTTCCTGATCATTTTACGAACTCCTGTCACTGAATTGCTCATCGAGCCGTTCGCGCAGCGCGATCAGCGCATCGCGGGTCTTGCGCAGTTGGCGCGGATCGGCGCCGGCGATCATCGCGTCGGCGACCGGCGCCCACAGGTCGCTCGCCTGCTTGAACACGCGCTCGCCGCGCGGCGTCAGCACCACCAGCTTGGCGCGCTTGTGCGCGGGGTTCGGCGCGAAGCCGACCAGCCCGGCCTCGGCCAGCTCATCGACGATCCGCTGCACCGACTGCCGCGCCAGCCCCATGTTGTCGGCCAGCCGCGCCACCGAGAACGTGCCGCGGCCGTGGGCGACCGAGCCCAGCACCTGCCAGCGCGCGCTGGTCAGCCCGAGCGGCTTCACCAGCGCATCGCCGCACCTGATCAGCGCGCCGTTGAGCCGGAAGACTTCCAGCACGAGGGCGTTGGCGGGATGGTCGAACGGGGTATCGGTCGCCTGCGTCATGACAGCATCCTGTCATTTTGACAGCGTGCTGTCAATCTTCCGACCGCTCCTGCTCGCCCGGACGCGACGGAAGTTCAATGCCGGCGGCGTTGACGGCGTGCACGGTATTTGCATCGTACCCGGCTTGAGCGAACCGGCCGGCAGGATCAGACGATGGAATTTCTAGCGAGCGTAGTCGTGGCGATCCTCGCCTATGGCGCGGTGTATTTCATCGGCAAGCCGGTGGTGGCGCTGCAGGCCAAGCGGATCGAAGTGCTCGACGTCGCCGAGCGCTACTCCGCGGTCGATGCCGGCGCCCCCGAGGACACCCGCGACGCCGCCGTCAAGGCGCTGTTCGAAGCCGGCACCTCGCTGCGCGCCTATCAGCGCGGCTGGTCTACCGCGGTCCGGCTGTGGTGCTGGCTGTGGGGCTACGATCTCGATCTCGCCGCGCAGGCGCTGTACGGACTCGCCGAAGGCCCGCGCGCCAAGATGGTGATTCCGCCGGAAGCCCGCCGCAACACGCTGAATGCACTGTACGTCGCGCTCGGCGCTGCCAAGCACCTGCCGCCCGAAACCGTCGATGCCATCAAGCGGATGATCGCCGAGACCAAGGCGGCCAACGCCAAGGCCCCTGCCTGAAGCTGATTGTGCTGTCGTGCCGCGCCGCGCGCGCGGTCACTCCGACGCGATGAAGCGCAGCGTGCCGGCGCGCCTTGTCGGCTGGCCGGTGTCGTTGGTGTGATTGACGCCGTCCATCACCGGCACCTCGGTGAAATCGAACGGGCTGACGCCGTCGAGGCAGGCGACGTTGACGGCGTAGAGGTTCGTATTGGATCGCCGCTGATGATGGGTGTAGATGCCGCAGCGCGAGCAGAAGAAGTGCTGCGCCGTACCGGTGTGGAAGCGATAGGTCGTCAGCACGTCCTCGCCCTGCAGGATCTTGATCCCGCCCATCTCGGCCATCGCCACCACCGCACCGCGCATCCGGCAATACGAGCAGGTGCAGCGCCGGATCGAGTCGAAGCCGTCGCTCAGCGTGACCTCGAAGCGCACCGCCCCGCAATGGCATCCACCGGTCCGCACGTTGCTGTCGTGATCCATCCCGCAGACCTCCCGTTCGAAACTCGGCCGGACCTGACCAGACAGCTCCGGCGTCGTCAACGCAGCGGATCTGCAACGCCGGGGAACGTGAACGCATAAGCCAGCCGGCGCCGCCACCACGGCGTGATCGCGACCTCGCACACCGCCGCGCCGTCATGCGCATGGATCATCGTCGTGGCCGAGCTGGCGATCGCGGCGTGCTTGGCGACGCAGCCATCGCGCCAGCGGAACAGCAGCACGTCGGCTTTGTCGAACGCATCGCACGGCACCGGCACCAGATGGCGCAGCGCCGCCGCCGCCAGCGTCTCGTCGCCGCCGGCTTCGGCCCAATCCGGCGCGTAAGGCGGGGGCGCTTCCGGCTCCTCGCCGAGACAGGCGCGCCACACCCCGCGCACCAGGCCGAGGCAGTCGCAGCCAACGCCCTTCACCGAAGCCTGGTGCCGATAGCGGGTGCCGATCCAGCTCCGCGCTTCGGCGACAATCGCGTCGCGCCCCAATGGCTGATCCATCGTGCCCTCGCTTGATGGAGTGATGAGATCGTGACGCGGTCACAGATTGCCGCGCAGCACCGGGCCGATCGGCTCGCCGGTGTTGCCGGGCGCGCCGGGCACCGGATAGCTGACGACAAAATCGTTGCCGGGGATCTGCGGGAAACCGCGGAAATTGTCGCTGTTAGCAAAGCGGTCGCGGCAGGTCGCGAACAGCTTGTCGCAACCGGCGGTGACGACGAAGCCGTCGCCGGCCGCGATCGGCTCGGCCATCGCCTGCCACAGCGACAGCCGCACCTCGCCGCCGACGACACGATGCTGCTTGATCTCGACCGCCGCGCCTTGGTTGGCGCCGCTGCGCCAGCTCAGCCGGCCGGCGGTGAACAGGCCGGGCGCGAAGCCGTCGAGCCCGGAGACCGTGATAGTGGAGGTTCCTGGCGCCGCGACGACCGTCCCCTCGCCGCGCCGCGCCGGACTGCCGAGATCGACACGGCAGCGCGCGTCGCCGAGATCGGCATTGCAGCTCGCGGTGTAGAGCCGGCCGCTCTCCTGCGACAACAGATCGGCGAGCCCGCGCAGTTCCGCGGTGAACGCCGAGCCCTCGCGCCGCACCTCGCCGAGCGTGCCGCGCGCGGTCAGCACCCGCAGTTCGGGCGTGCTCCAATCCACCAGCCAGCTCTCGATCGCCGCCGCGTCGAAGCGCCCGGCGGCGAGATCCGCCTCGCGCAGCAGATCGTCATCGAGCGCGCCGGAAATCTCCGCCCCATCGACCGACAGATCGAACCGCTGCGACGCCTCCGACGCCGAGAACCCGGTGCCGGCGCGGCAGCTTACGCCCTCGATGACGAGATCGCGGTCGTGGTCGGTGAAGCCGAGCACGACGCCGTCGCGCCGCCGCACGATCCAGCACTGCGCCAGCGTCGTCGCACCGCTGTCGAGCCTCGCCTGCAACACATCCGGAATGCTGCGCATGACGAACTCCTCGATGGCGCGCGACGACGCATCCGCCGGGCATCTCAATGCCTCGCGGACGATGTCGCATCGACGGCCCGGCGGCGGCGACAAGCGCCGCGCCGGGACCGACGATTAGTTCAGATCAGAGATTGCGCGCGATCACGATGCGCTGGACGTCGCTGGTGCCTTCGTAGATCTGGCAGACGCGGACGTCGCGATAGATCCGCTCGACCGGGAAGTCCTTCAAGTAACCGTAGCCGCCGAGCGTCTGGATCGCCGACGAGCACACCGCCTCGGCAGTCTCGGAGGCAAGCAGCTTGGCCATCGAGGCTTCGGTCAGGCACGGCAGCCCGGCTTCGCGCAGGCTCGCCGCATGCAGCACCATCTGCCGCGCGGCGGCGATGCGCGTCGCCATGTCGGCGAGCCGGAACGCCACCGCCTGATGCTCGATGATCGGCTTGCCGAAGGTGACGCGGTCGCGCGCGTAGTCGCGGGCCGCTTCGAACGCGGCGCGCGCCATGCCGACCGCCTGCGACGCGATGCCGATCCGGCCGCCTTCGAGGTTCGACAGCGCGATCTTCAGCCCCTCGCCTTCGGCGCCGAGCCGGAGGTCGGCCGGAATCCGCATGTCGTTGAAGGCGAGCTGGCAAGTGTCGGACGAATGCTGGCCAAGCTTGTCCTCGACCCGCACCACCTCGTAGCCGGGCGTATCGGTCGGCACGATGAAGGCGGTGATGCCCTTCTTGCCGGCCGACGGATCGGTGACGGCGAACAGGATGATCAGCTGGCCGTTCTGCCCCGAGGTGATGAACTGCTTGGCGCCGTTGATGACGTAGTGATCGCCGTCGCGGCGCGCGGTGGTCCGCAGGTTCGAGGCATCGGAGCCGGCCTGCGGCTCGGTCAGCGCAAAGCCGCCGATCCACTCGCCGCTCGCAAGCTTCGGCAGGAAGCGCTGCTTCTGCTCGTCGGTGCCGAATTTCAGGATCGGCATGCAGCCCACGGAGGAATGCACGCTGACGATGGTCGAGCACGCGCCGTCGCCCGCCGCAATCTCCTCCAGCGCAAGCGTATAGGCCACCATGCCGGTCTCAGAGCCGCCATAGGCTTCCGGCACCAGCATGCCGAGAAAGCCGAGCTGGCCCATTTCGGTCAGTTCGGCGCGCGGAAAGGCGTGCGCGGCATCGCGCGCCGCCGCAGTCGGGGCGAGCCGCTCACGCGCGAAGTCGCGGGCGGTGTCGCGGATCTGGGTCTGCAGTTCGTTCAAGATCATGATGCGCTCACGACAGCCGCTCGACCGCGACAGCGGTGGCTTCGCCGCCGCCGATGCACAGCGAGGCGATGCCGCGCTTGAGGTCGTGCTTCTCCAGCGCCGCCAGCAGCGTCACCAGCACGCGTGCACCGGAGGCGCCGATCGGATGGCCGAGCGCGCAGGCGCCGCCATGGACGTTGACCTTGTCGTGCGGCAGGCCGAGATCGTGCATCGCCGCCAGCGCCACCACCGCGAACGCCTCGTTGACTTCGAACAGATCGACGTCGGCGAGATTCCAGCCGGTGCGCTCGCTGAGCTTGCGGATCGCGCCGATCGGCGCAGTGGCGAACAGCGCCGGCTCGTGCGCGTGGGTGGAATGGCCGACGATCGCCGCGAGCGGCTTCAGGCCGCGCTTGTCGGCCTCCGAGCGGCGCATCAGCACCAGCGCCGCAGCGCCGTCGGAGATCGACGACGAGTTCGCCGCCGTCACGGTGCCGCCCTCGCGGAAGGCCGGCTTCAGCGTCGGGATCTTGTCGAGCTTGGCCTTCAGCGGCTGCTCGTCGGTGGTCACGGTGACGTCCGACTTGCCGGCCTTGATCGTCACCGGCGTGATCTCGCGCGCGAACGAACCGTCCTTGATCGCGGCCTGGGCACGGGTCAGCGAAGTGATGGCGAAATTGTCCTGGGTCTCACGGGTGAACTGATAGCTTTGCGCACAGTCCTCGGCGAAGGTCCCCATCAGCCGCCCTTTGTCGTAGGCGTCTTCCAGGCCGTCGAGGAACATGTGGTCGATCACCCGGCCGTGGCCCATGCGATAGCCGCCGCGCGCGCGGTCGAGCAGATACGGCGCGTTGGTCATGCTCTCCATGCCGCCGGCGACTGCGATGGTGGCGCTGCCGGCGATCAACAGATCATGCGCGAACATCGCGGCCTTCATGCCGGAGCCGCACATCTTGTTGACCGTGGTGCAGCCGGCCGAGAGCGGCAGGCCGGCGCCAAGCGACGCCTGGCGCGCCGGGGCTTGGCCCTGGCCGGCCGGCAGCACGCAGCCGAACACGACTTCGTCGATCGCATCCGGCTTCAGGCCGGCGCGCTCGACCGCGGCCGAAATCGCAGCCGCGCCGAGCTGGGATGCGGTGGCGTCCTTCAGCTCGCCCTGAAAGCCGCCCATCGGGGTGCGCGCGGAGCCGACGATAACGATAGGATCGTGGGTCATGGGAGTTCTCCCTGCATCTTGGTTTGTTTGATCGAATGAATAGAGAAACCGCCGCGCCTCAGCGCGGCGCCATCCGCAGTGCACCGTCGAGGCGGATCACCTCGCCGTTCAACATCGTATTCTCGCAGATCGCCTTCACCAGCGCGGCATATTCGGCCGGCCGGCCGAGCCGCGGCGGGAACGGCACGCTCTTGCCGAGCGCATCCTGCACCGGCTGCGGCATCCCTGCCATCATCGGCGTTTCGAAGATGCCGGGCGCGATCGTCACGACGCGAATGCCGTGCTGTGCCAATTCGCGCGCGATCGGCAGCGTCATCGCGGCGACGCCGCCCTTGGACGCCGAGTAGGCCGCCTGCCCGATCTGGCCGTCGAACGCTGCGACCGACGCGGTGTTGATGATGACGCCGCGCTCGCCTTCGGCGTCCGGCTGTTCCTTGCTCATCGCCTCGGCGGCGAGCCGGATCATGTTGAAGCTGCCGATCAGGTTGATGGTAATCGCCCGGGCGAAGCTGTCGAGCTTGTGCGGACCGTTGCGGCCGAGCACCTTCTCGCCCGGCGCCACGCCGGCGCAGTTCACCAACCCGTTGACGTGACCGAAGACGTCCTGGGCGAGCTTCACCGCCGCCTCGGCATCCTCGGCTTTGGTGACGTCGGTGGCGAGAAAGCGGAAGCTCGCACCGAGCTCCTGTTCGAGCTTGGCGCCAGCCTCGGCGTTGAGATCGAGGCCGACCACCTTGGCGCCGCCGGCGACCAGCGTACGGGCGGTGGCAGCGCCGAGACCGGAGGCAGCGCCAGTGACCAGGAAAACGCGATCAGTAATGTTCATGATGATACAATCCGTCTCTCAAGCTGCAGAAGAAGAGCCCTGGGTCGTGCCCGCCGGTTCGGTGTCGCGCTTGCGCAGGATGAAGCGCTGCAGCTTGCCGCTCGGCGTTTTCGGGAGTTGCTCCAGGAATTCGATCTCGCGCGGATAGGCGTGCGCGGAGAGCCGCTTCTTGACGTATTGCCGCAGCTCCTCGGCCAGCGCCTCGCTCGGCGTCACGTCCTTGGCGAGCACCACATAGGCTTTGACGATCTCGGTGCGCTCGGGATCGGGCTTGCCGATCACCGCCGCCTCGATCACCGCGGCGTGCTCGATCAGCGCGCTTTCGACGTCGAACGGACCGATGCGATAGCCCGACGAGGTGATGACGTCGTCGGCCCGGCCGACGAAGCTGATCGAGCCATCCGGCTCCAGTTCGACGGTGTCGCCGGTGCGGTAGTAACCGCCTTCGATCGCCGGCGTCTCCTGCTGCCAATAGCCGGAGAACCACATCAGCGGCGAACGCTTTAAATCGACGCTCAGCACGCCCGGGACGTTCGGCGGCAGTTCGTTGCTGTGCTCGTCGAGCACTGCGACGCGGAAGCCCGGCATCGCGAGCCCGGCGGAACCCGGATGCACGGTGTGGCGCAGGCGGTGGTGATTGTTGACCACCATGCCGAGCTCGGTCTGGCCGTAGTGATCGTGGATCGGCGCGGCGAGATGCTCGGCAAACCAGCGGATCACTTCCGGATTGAGCGGCTCGCCGGCGCTGCTGACGACGCGGAGCTGGCCCTTCACCGGCGCCGCCGCTTCCGGACCCGCTGCGATCAGCAGCCGATACGCGGTCGGCGCACCGGCGAGGTTGGTGATGCCGCGGCGCTTGATCAGGCCGTAGGTGCTCTCGGCGGTGAACGGACCGTCGTAGAAGGTGGTGGCGTGGCCGTGCAGCAGCGGGCCAGTGACCGCGTAGTACAAGCCATAGGCCCAGCCCGGATCGGCGATGTTCCAGAAGATGTCGCCCGCGCGCAGATCGACCGCATCGCGGATATACGAATAGAACGCCGGCAGCGCGTTGATCGGCACCGGCACGCCCTTCGGCAGACCGGTGGTGCCGGAGGTCGACATCATCAGGAACAGGTCGGTGCCCTTGCGCAGCACCGGAGCGAATTCGGTCGATTGCGCCGCGATCTCGGCATGGAAATCGAGATCGCAGAGCGGCGCGGTCTCGCCGGGCCGGAGCACGATCGCGACGGTCGGGCAATCGGCGACGTCGGCGAGCTTGGCGCGGTTGGCCAGATCGGTGACCACCAGCTTGGCGGCGCTCATCTTGACGCGATGCTCGATCGCCTTGGGACCAAACGCGGTGAACAGCGGCTGATACACCGCGCCGGCGCGCCAGGTGCCGAGGATCAGCGCCAGCAGTTCGGGCGTCCGCGGCAGCATGCCGGCGACGACGTCGCCGGGCTTCACGCCCTGCGCGACCAGCAAATTGGCGACTCGGGCCGCATAGTCCTTCATCTCGGCAAAGCTGAAGGACGCGGTGCGGCCGTCCTGGCTCTCCCAATCCAGTGCGGTGCCGCCGCCGGCGACGTGACGGTCGCAGCATTCGATGCAGACGTTGATGCCGGTCGCGAAGTTGCCATCGAACAGGGCTTCGAGGTCCTCGCGGCGAAACCGCGCCAGGACGTCGGCATAATCTTCAATGGCTGCGACCGCAGGATGGGTGTTGCTCATGGTGTTTCTTCCCCTGCCCTCGTTGTTGGCACGAGGGGCTGACGCGAATGGATTCACGGCCGCGGATTAAGCGGCGGAGCCCTGTGGCTTTCTAGGACCAAACTGACCTAGATTTGTGATCGGTTTTGCCACTTTTCAGGAAGGAGCGGACGAATGGAGCGGCGGACGATCGCGCCCCTGTTCGTGGAAGAGGTCGCCGACTGCCTGCGCCGCGCCGGCGTTGCGCCCGGGCCGGTGTTCGCAGCCGCCGGCCTGCCCGAGGCGGTCCGCGAGCGCGTGTCGGCAGCGCAGTTCGGCGCGCTATGGTTGGCGGTAGCGGCGGCAATGGACGACGAGTTCTTCGGCCTCGGCGGGCGGCCGATGCGGCCCGGCTCGTTCACGCTGCTGTGCCACGCGGTGCTGAACGCCAGCACGCTGCGGCAGGCCCTGAACCGCGCGCTGCGGTTCCTGAAGGTGGCGCTGGACGATCCTTACGGCGAGCTGCGGGTCGAGGGCGGCCTCGCCCGCATCGTGCTCCACGACAAAACTGCGCCGCGCTCGGCCTTCGCCTATCGCACCTTCTGGATCGTGGTGCACGGCATCGCCTGCTGGCTGGTCGGCCGTCGCCTGCCGCTGCGCCGGGTCGATTTCGCCTGCGGGCCGCCCGCGGTGGCAGCCGACTATCGCTCGTTCTTCGGCGCGCCGGTGCGGTTCGGTCAGCCGCAAAGCGCACTGGCGTTCGACGCCAGCTATCTCGATCTGCGCACCACGCGCACCGAGCGAGCGCTGAAGGAGTTTCTGCGGCTGGCGCCGGCCAACATCCTGGTGCGCTATCGCCACGACGCCACCCTCACCGCAGCGATCCGCACCACGCTGCGCGCCAAGCCGCCGACCGCGTGGCCGAACTTCGAGACGTTGGCGAAGCAGATGAAGATCCCGGCCTCGACGCTGCGCCGGCGCCTCAGCGCCGAAGGGCAAACCTATCAATCGATCAAGGACGAGATCCGCCGCGCGCTCGCGATCCGCTGGCTCGCCGAAAACGAAAAGCCGGTCGGCGACATCGCCGCCGACCTCGGCTTCGCCGAACCCAGCGCGTTCCACCGCGCGTTCCGGAAATGGATGGCGAAAAGCCCCGGCGCGTTTCGCCGCGAGGCGCGTTCGGAGTAAAATCCCAGCGAATTTCTCAACGGCGGATGCGCGCGATGAACTCGACGAGGCCCGAAACTCCGAGCTTGGCGTAGATGCGTTTGATCTGCGAGCGGATCGTTCCGATCGACACGCCACGAAGCTGCGCGATCTCAGCCGGGCGCCGGCCGCTCAACAACTCGGTCGCGACGTCTCGCTCCGCTGCGGTCAGAGCCACGGCGATGTCCGGCAACAGCTCAGCAGAATGCTGCACCGATAGCGGCCTGATCACTGCCATGGCGGCTGCACCGGTTAGTACCTGCTGATCGGCTAGCGCGATTGGCGCCAGCCGCAGATAGATAGTCGCATCTTGCGGGCCGGTGATAGAGATCGCGCAACTGCCGGGGCACAACTCGCTCGCGGCCCGGCGCGTCACGCAGTCGAGGCACGGCTGCAGGTCGTGATCGATATCGACCCGCCCGCCGAGCCGTGGACATTCAGCAACGGCGCTGGACGTCTTGTTGCGGCGCAACCGATCCATACGAACGGTGAGCGGCGATCCCTTCGCCAGCAAAGTCTCCGCGCATGGCGAAATGCTGATGCAACGGCCATCGCCGTCGAGCACTAAGGTGTGGACCGACACCGCGTCGAGCGTCTCGACCATGACGCGAACAGCGTCCTCGATTCGAGAAGCGTCACTCACAGTGGCCTCCACGTCCCCGATGCGACCAAGTCAGGGCCGTTGGCACCAGCCAAAAATTTCACGGGTCCAACACCACCAATGCGAGCAAAAATCAATTCGGACGATTTGCCACACAGGGGCGTGGCAGAGGGGGGCCTATGCTGGTATGCTTAGGCGCGCAGACGCATGCCCAGAGCTTCGCTGTTACGCATTGCGATCAACGCCGCCTGGGTCCGATTGGCGACATTGAGCTTCTGGATGATGCCTGCCACCTGGGACTTGATGGTGAACACGCTCACGTCACGCTCTTTTGCGATCTGCCGGTTGCTCTTGCCGCTGGCGAGATATGGCAGCAATTCCAATTGAGACGGCGTCAGATCGCTGAAGACGTCGTTGTCTTCGACCTTTGGCTTAGTGATCGTCAGCGTCGATGCGCGATCTTGAGATGCGGCGAGTGCATCGACGATCGCTCCGCGGACAGCCCCGATCATCGCAGCGTCCACCTGGGCAACGGCCGCGGGCCCCTGTCCTATCATCAGTGCCGACAGCTCCTGGCGGCCACCGAGCAGCACCGACAGATCGATGTGCAGAACGACAACGGCGTCCGGATCATCCTCGGACGGCGTGGCGACGATCAAGAAGTGCTTCCGCTCGCCCGCTTCCTCGCGCCAGCTCACGGTCGAGAAGAAGTCGATGCTCTTTTCGGCGAGGCTCTTGAATCCGCGCAGCAGCTCCAGCGAATGTCGATCCGGCCGAATGCAGGCATCGAAATAGCTCTTTCCGAGCTTGCTCTTCGCCTTGGACGGGCCTGGCGTGCCGCTGTCTTCGCTTGATTCGAGGATCTTGCCGTCGCGATCAATCACAAGGGCGCTGATGCCGACCCCTTTGATGATCTTCGATAGCTGCAAGGCTAACATGATTTGCGAATGTCTGACTGGATCTAAAAAAACGCCCCTGCGCAGATGCGAATCGCGCGGCACCTCGTAATTCTACGAAAAGCTAGAACGGGCCTGAGCGAGTCGTCATCCCCACTTTTGGTGATGCAGAGCTACCCTGCATGCCTGCGCGACTGCCCCGCACGGTATTTCCGGCGATCGCGCACGAACTCGACGGACGGCGGCGTTTGGCGATCGCCCTGCTTGATCAGAGCGGGCTCGGACGCCTGTTCGGACCAGCCCTCGTCGGTCTCGTCGAGCAGATCGCGATAGATTTTCAACGCGGCATAGAGCCGATCTTCGACGATCGCCTTGTTGGCCTTGTCGACGGCGGCAGCGGCGGCGGGCATCTCTTCGAGCAGACGCTCGGTCGCTTCGGTATAGCTTTCGATCGTCGCCCCGTCCCGCCGCAGATAGAGCTTCTGCAAGCGCAGATAGACCTGGCGCAGGCTGGTGTCGGCGCGATCTTCGAGAATGGTATTTGCTTGGCGCAGAACCGGCGCGAGCCCTTCGATCGAGAAGGTCGACGCTTCCGTCCAGCCATTGATCAACGTCAGGGCGCCGATCTCGATCCGCTCGAACGGCTTCAGCGTGATCTTCAATCCGGATGATGCCTTGCGCGATCCTCGCGGCGTCCTCGCGGCGCTCGTCGGTGTAGTCTCGCTCGGCGGCATCAGTCGTCTCCTCAGTTTCAAGTGATCGAGCCGGCGGCGGATGCCACCGGCCCGATCGGTGTCGTTAGCGCAGCAGCTGCAACACGCTCTGCTGCGATTGGTTGGCCAGTCCAAGCGCTGACACCGCGATCGACTGGCGGGTCGACAGCGCCTGGCTGTTGGCCGCTTCCTCGTTGGTGTTGGCCAGCGTCAGGTTCGACGAGCCGGTCTGCAGCACGTTGATCAGGTTCTTCGAGAAGTCCTGACGGGTCTGCACGATCGACAGGTTGGAACCCAAGGCGGAGGCCTGCGAACGCAGCGTGGTGGACGCCGTGTTCAGAGACGAGATCACCTTGTTGGTGCTGGCGTTGTCGATGAAGTCCTTGCCCGACTTCAGGCTCGACAGGCCGAGGCCGGCGGGGTCGAAGGTGACGCCCTGAATGCTCAGGGTGGACTTGCCGGTTTCGTTGAACACCAGCTTCAGCGTGTCACCACCGAGCAGGTTGACGCCGTTGAACGACGCATCCTGAGCCGTGGTTTTGATCTGATCGATGATGTTGTTGTACTGCGACACCAGATTGGCGCGAGTGGTCTGGGCGTTGACGTCAGCCACCGGAGCGCTGGGAGTCGAGAACAACGACGCCGCGGTGCCGCCGATCTTGCCGCCCGATTCCGTCGAGCCGATGGTCGAGGAAGCGTAGTCGTTGGAGGCCGAGATCGTCAGCTTGCCGGCGGTGTCGATCGACGCGCTCAGATTGTTGGCCGACAGCTTCGCGTTCAAGTCGGCGAGCGATTTCACCGTGCCGTTGGTGCCGTCGCCGATGGTCACCGTCACCGCGCTGCCACCGTTGAACGATTCAAACGACAGCGTCTTGCCGGTGATGCCGCCGGCCGTGGCCGTGCGCGCGACCGAGAAGCTGGTCGCCGTGCCCTGGTTGCCGGCGAGGCCGAGCGCCGACAGCGCATTGCCCGTGCCGGTGATGCTGAGGTCGGCTGACAGACCGGAGCTGATCTGCAACTGACCACCGGAGAGCACCTTGGAGGCTTCGCTGCCAGCGGTCACCGCCAGAGTTGCGGCACCGTTGCTGACCGGCGCGGTCTGCGCGCCGCTCGCGATGTCGATCGCGGTCAGCACGTCTTCGATCTTGCCGCCCTGCAGATAAACGGTGGAGTTGCCCTGGCCGTCGGTGATGACGTTTTTGCCGGTGACCTTTCCGAAGCCATATTCAGCGGCGGACGGGAGCGCGGCATCCTGGAAGGTGATGGTCTTGCCGTTGACGGTCAGGCTCGAACCAGCCTGGATCATGTTGTTACGGCTGACACCAGCACCCGCAGCGGTGTTGGCGGTACGATCAGCCGAGAAGGTGCCGACGCCGGTGGCGCCCGAATTCAGGCCGAATGCCGACAGCAGCGTGTTGTTGCCCGAGATCGACAGATCCGAACCCGTCGAAGTCGACAGCACCAGTGCGTTGCCGGTGATCGCCGCGTTGGTACCGGAGCTGTTGGCAAGCGTTGCGTTACCGCCGGAGATCGACACCTTCTGCACGCCGCTGGCGACGTCGATCGCATTCATCACGTCCTGAACAGTACCGCCGTTCAGATAGACGGTGGAGTTGCCCTTGCCGTCGGTGACCATCTGACCGCTGACGCCGGAGCCGGTCGGCAGAGTGGCCGCGCCCGGGGCATCGCCGCTCGCGAAGGTGATGGTGTGACCATTCACGGTCATCTTGTCACCGGCCACCGGCTTGGTTGCCAGCGAGCCAAGTGTCGTACCCACGGCAATGCTTGCAACAACGGAGCCGGTCTTGGTGGCGGCAACACCGCCGAGCAACGTGGTGCCGGAGACGGTGCCGGGGGTCGCCTGGCCGTCCTGCAGGCCGATGCTCTGGGCAAGGCCGTTGGAGTAGGTCGAGGTACCGCGCAGGTCGTCCGCGGTGGCGCCGGCGATGGTGGTCGAGACGCTGGACTTGCTGGTGTAGCCGGCGACCGACTGTAGCGCCTGGTTGGCGATCGACTTGGCGCTGTCCACCAGCTTGTTCAGCGAGCTGATGCCGGTGTTGGCGGCCTGCAGGATCTGCACGCCATTGCCGATGCCGTCGAGCAGGTTGTTGATGTCGGAAGCGCGGGCGTCGAGCGAGGCCGCGGTGAAGTAATTGGTCGGATTGTCGAGCGCCGTGTTCACCTTCTTACCGGTGGAGAGGCGGCTCTGGGTGGTGGCGAGCAGGTCCGCGGTCGACTGCAGCGAGAGCAGGTTCTGACGGACGGAGGACGAGAGAACGATACCTGACATGGACTTTTGCCTTTCTGGGCAATGACGTGTCGTTGTGCCGAACTTTTCTGTCGGCTCGCCATTTTCAGTTTCGCCGCGCAAAGGATCGTTGAACCGGCAGACGTCCGATCGGGTGTCGCCCTCACCCAATCGGACGTCCGCCCGGCAAGGTTTCGTTCACGCCCGATGCGCCCCAGGAGCGCTGTTTGGGACGCGCTTCACACTTTGATTTCGACCAGCGGGATCTTCGGAATCGCGCCGGCATCGAGCTTGGCCTGCAAGGCCGAGGGGATGGTGAGCATGGGGGACCTGCGTGCGACTCTGACGATCCACGGGTGAGTCTCGGCCCGATCAAACGCGGTGCCGGCCGGGCGACCACCACCTCACGCGCCGGTCGTCCAGGCCGGCTCGTAAGTTAGCTACTGTTCGCTTTGCCGAAACGTCACTTCACTGAGTATTCAGCCATCCCGCTGCGATCGATCATGCCCAGGGCGATGAGCCCTATTGAGAGGGCGTTATCGATCGATGGAAGCGTCCTTGGCTGCTCCAAGGCACGGCGTGCTCATCCTGAAGCGCCCCAGCAAAGCCGGACGTTTCGAAGGATGAGGAGACAGAGCCCGCGGCGCACCGGCGAGGCTCGTCATTATTCGTCGCCCAGCTCTCGCGTGTCGAACACGAGTCGAGCATGATTGGAGCGAACCGAATCGCCGATGATCTCACAGCCTTTGCCGCGCCGAGGGGCCGCACCGGTCAAAACGACCAGCTCGCGCTTCGCGGCTCGATATCCGCGCACTTCGTAGGGAGCGGGCGCACAACCATCTCGAAACGTGAACGCCGTTCCCTGATAATTTGAACCGCTGCGCGTGCCACGGAACAACAACGTCCCTTGCACCACGGGCAGTGTTTGCTTCGGGACGTCATAGGCAATCTCGACCGATCCGTCTTTCCACTCGCGAATGAGCATCTGGGAATCGTTGTGAAGCGCTGAATCAACTCGGATCGGCTCCGGCCTGTTTTTTGGCTGCGCACGAAGGCGACGCTGGACCTCGAGATAAGCCTCAGGGTTCGAACCCGGCGGGCATTGTCGAGAAGAGCCGTCCGCTCGTCGACCTGCGGGATGGAGAAACGTTCTCCGCAGGCGATGAAGGTCATGTTATCGGGCGAGAACCCGTGTTTTGTTCTGTCGGCACACACCATGATTTCCAACACGACCCGGTGTTGTGCATTGATGAAGCGCGCCGGACATTTGGGGGTGCAGACCGCTGGTGCCTGCAGCAGCGATACCATCAACGATCGTCCATCCGGTGACGCAAACGGCCAATTGAAGATCGTCCCTTGCGTGGCACCGCGTGGCTTCCAGGGAATGAGGTCGATCTTGTCCTTCCAGTATTCGTTCAGAACGTAATCCCGCTTGCTCACGAGTTCCGAACCGGAATCGTAGATCCTTTTGGCGGGCAATCCGCCCGGCTGCGCTTCCTGCTCCTCGGCCTTCGGCAATTCTCGGATTTCCGACAGCGGTACAAAATCGACCTTGCGGGTTACAGCGTCCCATTTGAGGGGACGCTGACAAGCGCGCATGTCTGCTGTCGAAAGACCATCAGTGTTCTGCCCACAGAGCGCACCGCCAACGTTAAGCCAAACCCTGTTGGTGTCGCTGCTACGCTCCAACATCACTCCAAAGGCCGCGTGTTCGAAGGCTTGGGTTGCATGCCCATCGTTGGTTTCGACGAAGATGCGGACCCCTGCGCCGTGATTGGTGGAAAAGAGGGCTGCCGCTCCATCGCAAGCGAACGTGGCTTCGTCGATGGCCCAGAAAACAGGACCATGCGGGAAACGTCCCTGCTGAATGTCTGGACCAGATCGTGGCGTTCCATGGACGGAACGGCACATGTCAGACATTTCGCGGGAATGCGTAGCAACTTCGACCGGGGTCGCTGTGCAGTTCTCACACCGATGAGGTATCGCCTGAACGGCTTCGTTCGCATCTGCGGCCATTGGCAGAAGGAGGCCGAGAACCAGGAATATGGGTCGCTGCATGAAATGCTCAACGTCGTTATGAATGTTCTGACCGCGCAGGCGCTTCCTCGCGGGTGCTATGAAGGCGTTGAGGATCTGCACCACCTGATTTCCGCCGGGTAAATTCAAAGGTGTAAACTGTTCGGATCCGATGCCCATACCGCCCAACGATCACGCCGATTTCGGCACACGATTAATGATCCAACTATCTGACTGTGTCGCCGGGTAAGAGAGACTCGCAGCTTCGGCTCAGCACACGTTCGAACTCACACCCTGATTTCGACCAGCGGGATCTTCGGAATCGCGCCGGCCGCGAACGCCGAGAGATCGACCTCGAGGTAGTCGGTGTCGAACCGCACCGGCACGTCGAACTGAAAACCGGCGGTCACCGCTGCGCCGGACGGCGGCAGGTGGCCGGACGCGAAGGTGACGATGCCGGTCGTTGGATCGCAGCCGAACGCGGCGGCCGCGACCTCGGCACCGCCGACTGCGACGCGCACGCTGCCGGCGACCGGCTTGGTGATGGTGCGTACATAGGGCGCGAAGCCGGCGCCGTAGGTTTTCACGAGTTGATAGCTCGCGCGCGTGCCATCGCCGATGCCGATGCCCTGGTCGAGAGGCGAGATCGGCGCACCGGGCGCGGCCGAACTGCAGTCCAGCCGGTCGCGCCAGCGGAAGCCGGTGAGCGGGCCACGGCGCTCCTCGAAGAACGCCACAACCTGCTGCAGCGCCTCGAACGTCTTGACGCCGTAACCGGCGTCGTAGCGCCGCCGCGAATCCGCCCAGCGCGCATTGCGCTGCTCGCGGCCCGACCCGAAGCCGATGATCTCGGTGCGCCGCTCTGGCCCACCGGCGCTTTTCAGCGCGACGTCGAGCGGGAACAGGATTTCGTGGAATGGGGTCATGCGATGAGTCCTTCATCGTCATTGCGAGGAGCCCCCCGGATCGGCGCGACGCGCCGTCCGGGCACAGGCTCCGCGACGAAGCAATCCAGGCTCAGCACATCAAGTAACTGGATTGCTTCGCTGCGCTCGCAATGACGTGGATGGAAGGCTGTCGGCTCAAAGCCCTCGCTGGCCGCGCGCGACGGCGCGGGCGATCTGGCCGGTCAGATAGCTCTCGGAGCGGCGGAAGCTGTCGGCGTCGGGCGTGGCGATCTGGATGTTCACCGTGGTGGCGCCGCCGCTGGAGGCGACGCCGAGCCGGCCATCGGCACCGCGCGCCAGCGGCAGGATTGCCTCCGGCCCGGCTTCACCGGCGAGGCCGACGCCGCCGCCGAGCATCGGGAAGTAGGTCGGCGTGCCGATCACGCCGCCGGCCGCGAACGGCTTGATCGCGCCATCGGCCGCGGCGACACCGCCGAACAGGCCGGAGAACAGTTTGCCGATGCTCGACGTCAGCGTCGTCTCCAGCGGCTTGAACGCCGCCTTCACGGCGAGATCTGAGATCTTCAGCGCCAGATTCTTGAGGACGTCGTCGAGCTGTTTGCCGCCAATCACCGAGGCCGAGAAGGCCGAGGTCATCGCCCGCGCGAAGCCGCTCGCACTGCTGGTGAGCGCGGAGGTCTTGGCATTGAGACTGTCGACCGTCTGTGTCAGATCGAGTGCACGATCGTCGGAGGTCATCGTCTCGCTCCTCGTTCATCCGGATAACGCCGCATCAGCTCGTCGAGCGCGGCGCGGCCGAGCGGCGCCGTTGCGCCGCCGCGCAGGCCGGCGATGGCGGCGGCGAGTTCGCGCGGCGTCATCCGCCAGAACTGATCGGGCGGCAGGCGCAGCACGCCGAGGCCGAACTGCATCGCTTCCGCCCACGGAAACGGCGTCATGCCGCGCCCTCACCGAAGGTCGCTGCCAGAAGCTCGGCCGCGATGCTGGCGTAGCCGGCGGCGCCGCCGCTCACCGTCATCGCCGCGACCTCGTCGTCGTGCACCGCCTCGCCTGCGCCGCGCAGGCCGGCGGCGATGATCCGGACCAGATCGCGCGCCGACAGATGCCCGCTGCCGAAGCGCTGCGCCAGTGCGACGAGATCCGTGGCGGCGAACGCAGCTTCCAGTTCGGCGAGCGCGCCGAGCGTCAGCACCAGCGTGCGAGTGTGGCCGCCGAGTTCGGCTTCGATTTCACCGCGATGTTTGTTGGCCATGCTGTCCTCTCACAAGGCGACGAAGCCGAGCGCGCCGGCGCTCTCCAGCGTCAGGTCGAAGGTGACTTCGCCGTTGTGCTCGCCGGCGAATTCGAGGCTCGCGATCTGGAACGGTCCGGTGATGCTGCCGAAATCCGGCACCACCACCTGGCAGTCGCTGATCAGTCCGCTGAAGAACGCACTGCGTACCAGCGCGTCGGAGCTCGAATCCTTGAACAGGCCGCGGCCGGAGATCGAGGCGCGGCGGACGCCGGCGCCGGCCAAAAGCTCACGCCAGCGGTCGGCGGATTCGGCGTGGGTGATGTCGACCAGTTCGGCGTTGAACGCGATCTTGCGGCTGCGCAAGCCGGCGACGGTGACGTAGTTCGTGCCGTCGTGGATCTTGAGCAGCAGATCCTTGCCCTTTTGTGCGCCCATGCGCGGCTCCTGCTAACTAACTGGTTCGGTGACGGCGCGAAATCGCACCAAGGCGTGATAGGTGCGGCCGTCGGGCGCGCGGCGGATGTCAGCGAGCGCGAACCGCAGGTTGACCAGGCGATGGCCGGACGGGGCCAGCGGCGCATCGTCCAGCGCCTGCAGCAGCGCGCCGGTGATCAGATGCGCCTCCTTGTGGCCGCCCTGCCGCGAC
Source organism: Rhodopseudomonas parapalustris (assembly GCF_053772255.1). NCBI lineage: Bacteria > Pseudomonadati > Pseudomonadota > Alphaproteobacteria > Hyphomicrobiales > Nitrobacteraceae > Rhodopseudomonas > Rhodopseudomonas parapalustris. The sequence continues at coordinate 294,048 of NZ_JAMKBZ010000003.1, forward strand.
CAGGCGTGCAGCGTCAGCTGATGCTCCTGGGCCGGCGCGTCGTCTGCGGAAGCATCGCTGATCCGCGCCTCGCCGAGGGTGACGAACGGAAACGCCGCCTCGCGCGGCGGCTCGTCATAGATCCGCGGCCCGCCGAGCGCGGCGAGCAGCGCGGTGTCGGTGATCAGCGCGCGGTGGATCGCCGCGCGCAGCGCAACGCTGGCAGGGGTCATGTCTGCTCCGTCTCGGCGTCGATTTCGAGCAGCGCGCCGCGCGCGCGGCTGCGCCAGGCGATGATGCGATACACGCTGTCGCCGTCGGCGAGCCGATGCGCGCGCGACAGCGTCACGCCGGCACGCAGCGTGATTTTTGCACGTAGCGCCGCACGATCTTGATCAGCCGCGACGCCCTCGCGCGCGGCGAGCGGCACGACGCTGGCCCACACCACCGCCTGCGCCGCGTAACTCCGCGCCACGCCGCCCTGCCCGTCGTCGGTCTCGACCGGCGCCAGCAGCGTCAGCCGGCGATTCAAGCGGCCGGGATCGATCACAGCGTCACCGTGCGATAGCCGGCGATCATCGCGGCGATGCCGCCGGGCAGCAGCGCGCCGCTGAATCCGGCCGCATCGCTGCGGTTGTCGTACCACTGCGCCACCAGCATGCGCACCGCGTGGCGCAGCGGCGGCGGCACATCGTCGGGCGCGGTGCCGTAGCCGAGTTCGAGGTCGAGCTCGATGCCGGCGACCGGGCGCCCCGGCTCCGGCAGCGCTCCGCGCGGCGCCGCGATCACGTCGGCGGCGAGATCGAGCACGAAGCCGGCGGGATCGACATCGTGCGCGGCGCCGCGCGCGTCGCAGGTCCGCACCGCGATCAGCGACCGCAGCGGGCCGCCGCGCAGCACGATACGGCCGTCGCGCGGCCAGGCGTCGCGCACCAGCCGCCAGCGCTGCGCCAGCAGCATCCGGCCGGTCGCGGCTTCGATCTGGGCGCGCGCCGCCGTCAGCAGCGAGGCGATCACCGCGTCGTCGGCGTCGTGCTCGACACGCAGGAAGCTCTTCAGGTCAGCGACGGTCCACGGCTCAGCGGCCGGCCCGGCCAGCGGCAGCATCGGCATGGCGGTTCCTCATGATGATCGGCGATTGACAGCGCCGCGGCGGCGGGCGAAACGCGCCGCCATGATCCGCTCGCTCACATTCGGCTGTCTGCTCGTCGCCGCGCTGGCCGCACCGGCCGCCGCGATGGTCGGCGGCGCCCCCGAGGCGACCGGCGCGCTTTCCCGCGCCGTGGTCACCATCGTCGGCTCGCGCGGCAATTTCTGTTCGGGGACGCTGATCGCGCCTGACCTGGTGCTGAGCGCGGCGCACTGCGTCGGCCCCGGCGCGGACTACAAGGTGGTGCAGTACGACGCGCAGCGGCAGCCGAGCCTGCGCGACGTCGCCCGCGTCGCGGCGCATCCGGAATTCGACATGCGCGCGATCCTCGGCCACCGCGCCAGCGCCGACGTCGCGCTCTTGAAGCTCGCCGCGCCGCTGCCCGGCAAGGCGCCGCTGCCGATCGCAGCGCCGGAGGATCCGCTTGCCGCCGGCCAGGATTTCACCGTCGCCGGCATCGGCGTCACCCGGCGCGGCGACGGCAGAAGCGGCGGCACCGCGCGCAGCGCGACGCTGACCGCGACCGGCCGCCCCGGCCGGCTGCAGATCCGCCTCACCGATCCCGCCGCCACCGATGGCCGCGCCGGCGTTGGCGCCTGCACCGGCGATTCCGGCGGGCCGGCGCTGCAGGCGCAGAACGACCGGCTGGTGGTGATCGGCGTGGTGTCGTGGTCGACCGGCCCCGGCAACAGCGCCGGCTGCGGCGGCCTCACCGGCGTCACCCCGCTGACGCTGTACCGCGACTGGATCGCCCGCACCGCGCAAAGCTGGGGCTCGGCGCTGGCGCGGTAGCGGCTCGCACGTTGGTTAATCTTTATTAACCATAATCCTCCACCCTCGCAGCTCCTCGCTCCGGAGTGCCGCCATGTTGCGTGTCGTGCTGCTACTGCTGATCGCGTTGCCGCTGGCCGGGCCGGCGCGGGCCGCCGATCTGCCGATGCACAGCAAGATCGGCAAGATCTTCGCCGAGCCGCAACCCAAGCCGCGCGGCGTGCGGCAATCGCTGGAGATGGAAAGCGGCACGCCGGTGTATGCGCCGGAGGTCGACGTGCCACCGATCGTGCACGGTTACTATGGCAAGCCGCGCTCGTATCTGTACCGCAGCTATTACGGCACCGATCCGAACCTGATCTTCGGCCGCCTGCCCTACGCCTGCGGCTGGTACGGCTACTGCTGAGCGCTGCTTCGTGTTCGCGTAGGATGGGCCCGCGCGCAGCGAAACCCACCATCCCCCCAAGGAGGTCTGGTAGGATGGGTTGAGCGTTAGCGAAACCCATCGGCCCTCGCAATCGCGTGATGGGTTTCGCTACGCTCAACCCATCCTACGGACGACCCACGCTACACACTCGCCGCTCACAGCAGCCGCACCCGCGGGCCGCCGGCATTGGCGCCATTCACCAGCGCTGTGACGGCCCAGACCAGCGCGTCGAGCCGGTCGGGTGAGCGGTTATTCGACAGGCCGCCGGGGCCGAAGTCGCACATCTCGTCTTCGAGCAACGGAAAGCTGCCGACGTGCCTGACCTTGGCCTGTTCGTACAGCGCCGCCACCGGCTCGGCGCGGACGTATTTGCCGCGGCTCGCCCGCACCTCGCGGATCGGCACCACCGAATCCGTCTCGCGGATCACCGCCCGCACCATCTCGCCGCCCATATTGACCTCGGCAACGATCGCGTCGGCCTCGAGCCGCCGATACAGCGCCACCGCCCTGGACGCCCAGCCGGCCGGCGTCAGCCCCTGCGCCGAGGCGTCCTCCAGCACGAAATACACACCGTCGCCGCTGCGCCCCACCGCGACGATGCCGCAGCTGTCGGCGCCCGGCTTCGACGATGCCGGCGGATCGATCGCCACCACGATGCGCTGCAGCGGCGGCGCCTCGCCGACGCGGCTGCGCTCGATCAGCGCCCGCGACCACAGCGCGTCCGGCCGGTCCTCGATCAGGTCGCCGTCGAGCTCCTGCCGGCCGAGCCGCGTGCCGGCATAGCGCGCCACCACGGCGTCGAGAAACGCCGGCGACAGATGCTGGGCATTGGCGCGGGTCGGCGCCCGCGTCACCCGCGTCCGCGGATCGATCAAGAGCCGCTTGATCAGCGGCAGCGGCCGCGGCGTCGTGGTGATCAGCTGGCGCGGCCGCGGCCCGAGCCGCAGACCGAATTGCAGCGTATCGAAGCTGGTCTCGGCATAGCGCCATTTCGCCAGCTCGTCGCACCACACCGCCTCGAATTGCGGACCGCGCAGCGAGTCCGGATCGTCAGCGGAGAACACCTGGCCGACCGCGCCGTTCGGCCATTCCAGCCGCTTGCGGGTGGCGATCCACTCCGGCCGCTCGCCGCGCGGCGACACCCGCAGCAGTCCGGACTCGCCCTCGACCATCACCTCGCGGGCGTCGTGCCAGGTCTCGCCGACCAGCGCGACGCGGCCGTAGCGCTGCACAGCATAAGGCGGCGTGCCGGCGACCAGCGCCCGCACCCATTCGGCGCCGGCCCGCGTCTTGCCGGCGCCGCGCCCGCCCAGCATCAGCCAGGTGGTCCACGGCGCGCCGTCATTGCCGGCCTCGCCATGCTCCTGATGCGGATGCGCGAACACGGCGAAGTCACGCCCCAGCGTCGCCAGCGTCCGCAGGCTGGACGCCCGCAGATAAGCGTCCGTCATCCCGGCCGCGGACAAACGCCTCAATGCGGCGCGCAAGCTCGCTACGGAAGAGTTCGGCATCGGCGGGCATCTCGTCATCGGCGGCACTCAGTGCGCGCTCGGGATCGCGCAGCTGGCGGACCTTGAACAGCGTCTGCGTCAGCGCGGCCAGCGTCCGCGCAATGCGCTCGGCCTCGGCCGCGCGCGAGCCGCCGAGCGTGGCGTCCTCGTGCAGCGTCTCGACCTTGCGCAGCTGTTGCTCGACGGCGAGTTCGAGGCGCAGCGCCAGCAGCGCGGGATCGGGCGCCGGGCCCAGCGGCGGGTCGCCCGGATCGGGCTCGGGCACGACTGCAGCCGGCTCGGACACCGGCGCAGGCGCCGGAAGAGCCGCCGCTACGCCGATATCGGCGGCGCGCGCCTGCTGCAGCGTTGCGGCGGCATCCGCGCTCATCTGCATCGTCACCGGCAGCTCCCGCGGCGGGCGATCCTTGCGCAGCGGCCAGCCCTGCTTCCGCGCCAGCAGCTCCACCGTGTCGCGATGCACGCCGATCTGGTCGGCGATCCGCGCCACCGGCTCGTCGGTGTCGACATAGCGCCGCCGCAGCTCGGCGAGCATCTCCGGCGCATAGCCCCGCGGCTGCCGACCCGGCGGCCTGGGACGCGGGCTCACCCGCGGCCGACTCGCCCGCGGCGTCCAGCCTTCACGCACGGCCAACCGCGACAAGGTATGGCGGCTGATCTCGAACTGCGTCGCCACTGAGTTAAGCGGCACGTCGGTCTGCTCGTAGAGCTGCCGAGCGCGCGCGATCGCCTCGGCGTTGAGCTTGCACATCAGAGGGCGAGCCGTGGTAATGTCGGGCATGACGGCTCCATGGTGGTGGCTCGGCCGCGGTGCGCTGGTGGGTTCGCCGAACGGCTGATAGCGAGGCCCGGCAGGGTTTGTCACCCTGCCCCGCGGCCATCTGCCCGGGGCTAATAGCCTTGAATTGATACTGAACAGCGATACTATGATCCTGACGCGGAAACATCGGGCCGTGCTGGCGGCGATCTTCGCGACACCCGTTCGCGCCGGCATCGCCTGGACCGAGATCGAAGCGCTGCTGCGTGCGTGCGGCGCCGAGATCAGCGAAGGCAGCGGCTCGCGGGTGCGGATCGCGCTGAACGGCGTGCGCGCGGTGTTTCACCGGCCGCATCCGCAAAAGGAAACCGACAAGGGCGCGGTGAAATCCGTCCGCCGCTTCCTGACCGAGGCCGGGATCGAACCATGACGACCATGAGCTACAAGGGCTACACCGCCACCGTCGAGTACGACGCCGACGCCGGCCTGTTCCACGGCGAAGTCGCCGACACCCGCGACGTCATCACCTTCCAGGGCAAGTCAGTCGCTGAACTGAAAAAGGCCCTGGCCGGCTCGATCGACGACTACCTCGCCTTCTGCAAAGCGCGTGGCGAAGAGCCGGACAAGCCCTACTCCGGCCAGTTCGTGGTCCGCACCGACCCGGCGCTGCACAAGGACGTCTCCAACGCCGCGCGCCGCGCCGGGGTGAGCTTGAACAGGTTCGTGACGGCGGCGCTGGAGAAGGCGGTGAGAAGGTAGGCTGCAGCAGCTCCCGCCTCGCAGAGCCGGCGCACCTTGAACAGCGTTTCAGTGACAGTCGCGAGCGTCCGAGCCGTGCGCTCGGCTTCGAGCGATCGACGCGCCGCCGATCCGAACTCTATGCGCAACGTTTTGACGCGCTGCAGTTCTTTTTCGAGAGCGGCTTCGAGGCGGCTCGCGAGTGTTTCGGGCGGCGCATCGGACTGTGGCGGCGCAGACGACGGGCCCGCTTGGACCTCAGTTGACGCCGCCGGCGTCACGGGCTCGGCCAGCGCGTCGCTCGCCTGCACCGACAATTGAAGCGCCGGCGCCAACTCGCGCGGCGGCCGGTCCTTGCGCAGCTTCCAACCCTCGCTTTTGGCGAGCCGGTCGAACGATTTCCGGTGAATCCGGAGATCGGCCGCGAGGGATTCCCGCGGCTCGTCGGTGTCTTCGTAGCGGTGTTTGGCGTGGGCAAGGGCTTCGGGTTGGAAGCCACGGGCACGGCGGATAGGGGTACTGGCCCTGTAATCCTCCCAAATATAACGCTGCCGGTTTCTTCCGGTGGATAACACTATCGACCGAGCTCAACGCCAGATGACAGCTCTCAGCAGCGGCCGCATACAGGAGCTATCTCCTTTCTCCCCAAGATCGCAGCACATAGGCCGCTCATTACGCGCAACTCTTTGAACACCGATGATGTTCTCCGTAGCAGCTCGACACAGCAATTAGATTCTACGAATTTTGGAGGCACTACATGTATTACTCGCGCGGCTCAGAGTGGCGGCAATGTGACCTGCCCCTGAATTTTTCCTCCAGTTGGAGTTAGAGTCCGGCCCTGACGAGGACGGACTGATGAAGCGAGCAAGGTTCACGGAAGAGCAGATCATTGCG